>JAWXAW010000001.1:0-21853 GCA_034439675.1 Saprospiraceae bacterium
GAATTATAAGGATAGCCAATTTTCCCCTATCGGAAATTGTTTTATCGAGATTCCATAGGTAAGTTCCCCATGACCTCAACTCAAGATTGGCTGAAAATTGTTGCTTCCGACAATGCGTTATGGCATCTAGCCGGCAGGATAACCTAATTTTTTTCAAAACAGTTTTGAATATTGCTTGGCTGATATCGCTTGGGAGATTTTCGTTCTTAGAAACAGCTGCAAATCGGAGGCAAATATTCCGATTTGCTAATTGCTGATTACTAGTTCGTTATATAATTAATTTAAACACTTTATCGTTTTTACGTAAATGCGATTCGCTATACGTGCTTTTTGCCCGATTATAAATTTTCAATAAAGGAGTATTTTCCACCAGTTGAAAGGAAGATTTTTTATCATAACTGATTGAAATACTACAAATATTATTTAACTTAGATATCATAAATGCATCTGATTCTAGTTTTGATTTCCTCCAAAAGCTTAGCTATTTTCAGATAAAGTTTATTTTCGCACCCCCGATAAAAACCAAAATTGTGTACATAACCCCATTGCCCGTTACGGCGCAGACAGTAAACCCGACTGTCAAATGGCGCATTTTTGCTCTGTTTAATTTCAGAGCTAGGGATAACCATTTTGTCAGGGATACCTTCATTTTTTTCCATTTGATCGTTGCATCTTCTCTTCAGGCTGATGCATTTTATCCATTGGTGCTTAGAGATGGCGTACCTAAGTCAACTGGTTTGGATGAACCGTTTTCCCATTCCTCAATCAAGACACCCAGCAATTTCAATGTATTGTTGACGAACCCTACGATCACGGTTCGTTTCGCAAATCCTCAGTATGACTGTACTACCGAACACTATTGTGTGGATGTCGAATTACAATCCGATATGGAGGACCAGCAGTTATTCGGAATGAACGTCAGATTCTTCTATGATGATGCGCTGCTCGAATTATTTGATTTCAGAGATTTTCAGGGTGGTTACGGACCTGTTGCTCCCAACCCACCACAAGTATTTCAGAGCTCACCTGGTTTTGGAACCAATTATTTTGGATTTGCAGCACCTGGCATCGCTGATTGGGTAAACGGAGGTGTTCAACTGGTAGATAATAGTCAGCCCCCTCTTTATATTGATACCTCCGGATGGACCAAAATTTTTCAGATTTGTTTTGATGTAGATGCACCATTTGCTGATAGTACATCCTTCTGCCCACCAATCGTTTGGGATCTAGAAGCAGATCCTGCCAATGGTGGATATCTGTACGGGGATGATGGGGTCATCATCACAGTTGTAGCTCCGCCTCCGACGGAATCAGGTCCAGCAATTGAAAATGTAGTTCAATTTAACTGGGAGTATACCGGTTCCGGATCCGCGCCACCCTATGGCCAACTTGCAGAAACTGATTGTTTTGCTTTCGCTGATGCAGCAATTGATGCCAGTTCAGATCAGGGATGTTATTTTACAAATAGAGTTTTTCAGCCACTTCAACCCGAGTTGCCTAATGTATTCTACAATTGGAATTTTGGTGTGGGTGCTATTCCTCCTACTGCGACTGGATATGGCCCACACTCAGCATATTATACTATTTCCGGAAATAAAACGGTATCACTGATGATAACGCCGGATCCACCTACTGCGCAATGTCCGGATAGTGCATCACTCTTTTTTTTGATTGTAAACTGCCCTTCCAATATTGTTGGAACTGTCAAATCGATATCCCAGACTCCAATATCCAGTGTGAATATTCGGTTATATGCAGATGCAGATACCAATGGATTAGCTGATACCAATATTGTAGTCCGGAGTGTATTCACCACCAGTGTCGGCATTTTTTCAATGGCATCGTTGATCCCGGGTAACTATGTAATGGTGCAGACACAACCAGCAGGCTGGAACTCCTTTGATGATGGCGATACTTCAGAAGATGGAGACATAGTCGATAATATTGATTCGCTGGATAATATAATTCCGGTTTCTCTGGTTCCCAGCGAATTAGATGCCTCCAATTATTACATTGAGTCACCGGTCGCCGGTACCATCAATGGAAGCGTATTTGTGGATCTTGATAATGATCAATTTCCAGATGTAGGCGAAGGGTTGTCAAATGTAACGATATGTCTTTTCAAGGATGCAAATACAGATGGTATTGCAGATACGAGTATAGCACTATCTATTCAACTGACCACATCGACCGGTAGCTATTCCTTTACTCAAGTTCCGATCGGGCATTATGTAATCTTCGAAATACAGCCTTCCGGGTATTTTTCGATCAAGGACTTTGATGCCAGTAATGATAATGATCTGGTCCCCAATACCAA
The DNA here is from genome assembly GCA_034439675.1 of Saprospiraceae bacterium. Classification (GTDB taxonomy): domain Bacteria; phylum Bacteroidota; class Bacteroidia; order Chitinophagales; family Saprospiraceae; genus Opimibacter. Next base: position 2,318 of record JAWXAW010000001.1, read on the forward strand.
TATCTTTAATGATACCATTCCGGTCACACTGATCAATGCGGAGAATGATGCCAATAACTATTTTATTGATACCGATTCCTGTAGCCTGATGGTGACCAATACCAATGATGTCGGTCCCGGGACTTTACGCAATTCAATTGAATGTGCATCAGTGGGGGATACCATTCGTTTTCATAGTTCACTGAGCGGTTCGACGATAACGATAACCTCTCAACGGTTGGTTATTGATAAGAACTTGGTCATCTATTCCAACAGTGATCCCAGAGTGATCATTGCATCCCAGATCGCTGGATTTTTTGATATTGAGAATACATTTGAAGTTGAATTCAGACATCTGGATATCATCAGTGGATTGGCCGGAAACGCCGGCGCAGCATTTAAAAATGAAGGGATATTGAAATTGAACGAGGTACGAGTAAAAAAGAATCCTTTTCTGACTCCAGGAGAATATTTGATTTATAACTTTCCTTTAAGCCAGCTAATTCTTACCGGGAGTTGTTCTTTTGATACAGATTAACCGGGTCAGGATTCCGATCCCATTATCTGCTCAGAGAGGATACTCAGATTAAAATTCACCTGGACTTCAGATTTCAGCAAGTCGGCAAGACTTATCTGATCCAGCAACTTGTCCATATTCCATTGAAGCATAGTCCATAGGGAACGCAAAGAACAGTCAATCGAATTTGTACAAAGGGAGAGTTTTCCAGCATGATTGTCGCAGAACTTGTCGTCATACATCACACCGCCCATGGCCTTTAATACATTGTTGACTTTAATCTCAGTGGGTGGTAAAGCCAGAATGTATCCCCCTTTTTGGCCACGCATACTCTGGATGAAACCCGCCATGCGAAGCGATCTGGTTAATTTGGCAGCATAAGCCTGAGAAATATTTTCCAGCTCCCCAATCTGGGACAGGCTTAACCCTTCCTCCGGATGCGCTCGTGCTATCTGGAGGAGAATTCTGAGTCCATATTCGTCCTGTGCTGATATCTTCATTTGTCCTTTATTTAAAACATGTCCAGTGCCATCTTTGCTTCATCACTCATTCTGTCTTTATTCCATGCCGGGGCCCATACCAGGGTGAGTTCAACGTCTGTAACAAAAGGTAGCTGCAATAACTTCTCCTGGACTTCAAGCGGAAGACTGCCGGCAACCGGGCAAGCGGGAGATGTCAGCGTCATTGTGATTTGAACTTTTCCATTTTCATTGAGTCCCAGGGTATATATCAGACCTAGCTCCCAGATATCAACCGGAATTTCTGGGTCATATACTTCCTTTATTTGCCGGATCATTAACTCTTGTTGACTGGCCTGATCTGAAGATAATTCTGATGGGTCTGTTACGTCAAGATTGCGTGCATAAGATTTGATATGTTGGATCATACTGATCAGGCCATTTGATCGGGTGGGAGATAAATGTGATTTCAAACCGATCAAATCAATAAATTTCAAATCTGCTTTTTCAATATCATTTAGCTCCTGACCATTGAGCACTCTGATAAGCAAGGCAATAATCCCTTTGGTAATTACCGTATCGCTGTCAGCTTCGAGATATAGTTTGTCCTCCTTCACGAAGGCGTGCAACCAGACTTTAGACTGGCAACCTTTTACAAGATGAAATTCTGTTTTATATTTTTCGTTAAGTGCGGGTAAGGCCTTACCCAGATCTATTAGGTATTCATATTTATCAGTCCAATCAGTAAATTGAGAAAATTCCTCAATCACCTTTTCCTGTTCATGATCAATCGTTATTTGAGCCGTGTGCATCAGGACAGGATTTGGATTGCTTTTCGGGTGGCCTGCACCAGTTTTTCTATTTCTTCCATCGTATTATATATCGCGAAGGAAGCCCGTACTGTACCTGGGATTCCGAATCTATCCATCAACGGCTGTGTGCAGTGATGTCCTGTCCGGACTGCGATACCTTGTTGATCAAGCAATGTGCCAATATCATAAGGATGAAGTCCATCAATGATAAATGAATAGACAGCAGCTTTATGGGGTGCCGTACCAACTGTCTTCACACCAGGAATACTTTCCATGGCTTCTGTACATGCCGTTAAGAGCGCTTGTTCATAATACATCATCACATTCCTGTCAAATTTGTTGATGTAATCACAGGCGGCGGCCAGGCCAATGGCGCCTGCAATGTCCGGTGTGCCGGCTTCGTATTTGAAAGGAAGTTTGTTGTAGGTTGTCCCTGACCACTTAACTTCTGCTATCATTTCACCACCGCCATGCCATGGTGGGAGCAGGTTAAGCCATGAGGATTTGCCATAGAGTATACCCATTCCGGTGGGGCCATACATTTTGTGGCTTGAAAAGGCGTAAAAATCTACATCTAGTGTTTTGACATTAACACTCATGTGCGGCGTTGCCTGGGCACCGTCCAGCATGACCGGAATGCCTTTCTGATGTGCTAAGTGAATGATCTCCTCTACAGGATTGATTGTTCCGAGGGCATTGCTCACATGCGTTACAGAGACAAGTTTTGTTTTAGCGGTAAGATTACGTTCAAGCCACTCCATATCCAATGTGCCATCATCAATGATCGGTATAACTTTGATGCTCGCTTTCTTCATGGCGCACACGATCTGCCATGGAACAATATTGCTGTGATGCTCCATGCCGGATAAAATGATTTCGTCTCCTTCCATTAACTGGGAAAGACCGAAGGTATAGGCTACCAGGTTTATGGATTCCGTAGCCCCCCTGGTGAAGATGACCTCTGCTTCATCCGGAGCTCCAATAAAAGAGGCAATGCGTTGCCGGGATGCTTCAAACAATTCTGTTGCCTCTTGGCTAAGGGTATGTACGCCGCGATGTACGTTGGCGTGTGTATGTCTGTAATAGTGATCCATGCGATCAAGCACCTGTATTGGCTTCTGACTAGAAGCGGCGTTATCAAGATAGACAAGTGGATTGCCATGAATCGTTCTGCTGAGTATGGGAAAGTCCTTTCTGATGTTCGCTACATCATCAGGCAATAGTAAAGACGATCCGGAAGACAATGAGTTCATGCTTCTAATGCCATTCTTGAACGGATAAAATTTCTCAGGGGCTCAACAGGTGTACTATCAAGCACCTGGGCAAGAAAAGCTGCCTTGAGCATATGCCTGGCGGTCTGCGGATCAATGCCGCGTGCTTTCAGGTAGAACAGTGATTTCTCATCAAGTTGTCCTATCGTGGCTCCATGGCTGCATTTAACATCATCAGCATAGATTTCAAGCTGGGGCTTACTGTTCATCAGCGCGTTTGAAGAGAGCACGAGCGAATCGTTTTGCTGATAAGCATTCGTTTTCTGCGCGTCCGGATGAACATAGACTTTACCATTGAAGGCTCCGGAGGCTTGTTCATCTATGATCCCTTTATACAACTCATGACTTTCGCAATGGGGCATTTTATGATTGATGCGGGTCTGATGATCAAAAGACTGTCTGCGTTTTGCGAGATAACCAGCCTGCAGCGACGTATACGTATTGCTTTCATCCAGCTCCACATCAATATTATTACGAATCAAATCGCCTCCGAAGTCAAACGCGAATGATTCAAACCGACTGTCTCTGTTTTGAGATACAGCAAGTTTATATACCAGGCTTTGTGTTTCCGGCAGATCTTGCCACCGGATATGTTTTACACCTGCATTTTTATCAAGGTGGATAAAAGCAAGGGCGTTGATTAGGCCATTTGCGGTTGTATCAGGCGAAGAAATATTTTTTTCGAAGCGTTCAATCACCGTGACACTGCTTCCTTCAGCAGCATGAATGAAATACAATGGATGTGAAAATGAAATAGCAGGATCATCATGTACGATCTGTATCTCCACCGGTTTAGACAACATCAGATTTTTCGGAATCTCAATGACAAAACCTCCCGAATGAAATGCAAAATTAAGTAATTCGAAGGCCTGTTTTGATGAAGTCATTGCCGGGTGAAGCCATCTTGTGGCAATGTATTCGTATGAGGAGAGCTGCATAGCCTCTTGCAATGGCCGAACGATGACACCAGCGGATTTCAATCCAGGATCAATATCCTCCAGGATCACCTTACCATTGATTACCGGGATCTTATATGAATCAAGTGCAGGGATTTCAGGAATGCTGTATTGTTGTTTGTTCTCCGCGAGTTTATACTTTGGAGAAATCAGTCTTTGTACCGGGGTGTATCTCCAGTCTTCATGCTTCCGGTCAGGGAAATGTGTAACTCTTAAAGCTTCAAACGAAGCCTTGTGGAAGGAGTGCAAACGACTTCCGGCACGGCCGTTCAGCCGGGATTCCATATCCCGAAACACTGCATCCAAATGCTCAATGATCTTTTCCTGCTCTGCCATGGATATGTTAAGTTATTAAGCTGTAACAGTATTCGTTTCTTTAATCCAGTCATATCCTTCTGCTTCCAGTTTTTCCGCAAGTGTCCGGTCCCCTGTAGCCAAAATCTTTCCATTGGAAAGGACGTGAACAAAATCCGGTATGATGTGATTCAGGAGTCGTTGATAATGGGTCACTATGATAAAGGAACGTTCTGGAGATCGTAATTGATTTACACCTTCTGCAACTATCCGAAGCGCATCAATATCCAGTCCTGAATCTGTCTCGTCAAGAATGGCCAGTTTCGGTTCAAGTAAGGTCATCTGAAGTATCTCATTCCGCTTTTTTTCACCACCGCTGAATCCATCGTTGAGTGATCTTTTCAAGAGGCTTTCATCCATTTCAATGGCGTTAAGCTTAGCTCGGATAAATTTCAGCATTTCCAGAGCATTCAATTCAGGAAGTCCCTGGTAGGTGCGTTTAGCATTGATGATACTTTTCAGAAAGTTTGAATTGCTTACACCCGGAATTTCAACCGGATATTGAAAAGCCAAGAAGATACCGGCCAACGCACGCTTATCAATATCCATGGAAAGGAGATCTTCTCCATCATATTCCACCGTGCCTGAATCTATGGTATATTCTTCTCTTCCTGCAAGGACATTGGCAAGGGTGCTTTTGCCTGATCCATTCGGACCCATGATAGCATGTACTTCGCCTTTATTGACTGTCAGATTCACCCCATTCAGAATTGATTTTCCGTCAATCGAAACATGTAAATCCGTAATCTGTATTAATGGTTTCATTCGTAATTTGTTAATGGGCTTATTTATCCTACACTACCTTCAAGACTGATGGCCAGCAGTTTTTGTGCTTCGACTGCAAATTCCATAGGGAGTTCTTTAAATACTTCTTTACAATAGCCGTTGACAATCATATTGATCGCATCTTCTTCACTCAGTCCACGTTGTTTGCAATAAAAAAGCTGATCCTCCCCAATTTTTGAAGTGGTAGCTTCATGTTCCACACGGGCGCCTGGATTATCTACTTCCAAGTATGGAAATGTATGAGCGCCGCATTTGTCGCCCATCAGTAGAGAATCACATTGAGAAAAATTCTGGGCTCCATCAGCACGTTTGCCGATTTTGACTAATCCGCGGTAGGAATTGTTACTATATCCTGCTGATATCCCTTTTGAAATAATGGTACTCTTGGTATTTTTTCCAAGGTGGATCATTTTCGTTCCTGTATCGGCCTGTTGATGATTGTTCGTCACGGCTACACTATAGAACTCACCAACTGATTCATCTCCTTTAAGTATGCAACTCGGATATTTCCAGGTTATGGCAGAACCCGTTTCTACCTGAGTCCAGGAGATTTTTGACTTATATCCGGCACAGATTCCTCTCTTTGTAACAAAATTGTATATGCCACCTTTCCCGTTTTTGTCACCTGGATACCAGTTTTGTACAGTTGAATATTTTACAAAAGCTTCTTCCATTGCTATAATTTCGACAACAGCAGCATGAAGTTGATTTTCATCCCTGACAGGAGCAGTGCAACCTTCCAGATAACTGACATAGCTTCCTTTTTCTGCCACGATGAGTGTGCGTTCAAATTGGCCGGTGTTGGCAGCATTAATCCTGAAATAAGTGGATAATTCCATTGGACATCGAACACCTGTTGGAATGTAACAGAAAGAACCATCACTGAAAACGGCAGAATTGAGGGCTGCAAAGAAGTTGTCGTTGGCTGGAACGACGCTGCCCAGGTGCTTTCTGATTAGCTCTGGATGTTCCTGCACTGCTTCGCTGAAAGACGAAAAGATAATGCCAAGTTCAGCCAATTCTTTTTTAAAGGTAGTAGTCACAGATACACTATCTACCACTGCATCCACCGCGACTCCGGCGAGTACTTTCCGTTCTTCAAGTGGCACACCCAGCTTGTCAAACATTTTGAGCAGTTCAGGATCTGCCTCGTCCAGGGAGCCGAGTTTCTTCTTTGGTGCTGCGAAATAAATAATGTCCTGATAGTCAATGACAGGATAATGGACATTTGACCAGGAGGGCTCTTTCATCGTTAACCAATGCCTAAAAGCCTTAAGTCTCCATTCGAGGAGCCATTCCGGTTCTTTCTTAACGGAACTGATAGCTCGAACGGTTTCTTCTGACAGACCCTTGGGAAAGGTATCCATGTCCAATGGCGTAGACCACCCATACTTATACTCTGATTGGGTGTGAACCTCCAAAGTTTGCATACTGTCACTCATGGTCAATATTTGATTAGGCGGTAAAGTTCGTCATTCTGATACAAAAAAGTATACTATCACAAGACAAAATATCTTTCGGTTAGTTCATTTTAACATCGGTTGAATTTTGTTTCAACATATTTAAGGCTCTAACAATGAAATCAGCGATAAATCTGGGAGTTTTCCTTTTTGCAACGGTCGATTCCCGGCACAATTAACTTTTAAAGGAAAAAGAATCAAAATGATAGGGTAGTGTAATGGATAAAATTATTAAGGATAGTGGTCTACACATTAAATTATTTCATATATTTACCCCACAGCCATGAGTATCACGAGCGTAACAGAGCGGTTTTTAGCATGTCTTAACCAGCTGGTAGCAGACGGTAAAGTCAGGTCTAAGCGGCATTTTGCCTTGACTGTTGGTTACCACGCCCAGGGTATCTCTGAAATGTTTGCGCACAGGAGGGATGCACCCCTTGAACTCATCGAAAAATCTGTCATTGCCTTTCGGTTTAATCCCGTTTATCTCTTTACAGGACATGGAAACTTGTTTTCTAATCCTGCCGAGGATGACGGCCTCCGATTGATGAATCTCACGGTCGTTACCGATCAGAAGGGAGATGAGCGGATAGTCCATGTTCCATATCCGGCACAAGCAGGGTATGGAAGATTGCTGGATGATCCTGTTTTCCTGAGCGACCTGCCGACGTATCAGTTGCCTGATCCTCAGTTCCGGTCAGGGACATACCGTTCATTTGAAATCGCCGGCGCTTCTATGGAGCCTGTATTTATGCAAGGTGATATAGCAATTGCTGCTTTTATTGAGCCACGCTATTGGGAGCAGGCTATTAAAAACGGACAGATCTATATTGTCGTTACCCACCAGGAGGTGGTCATCAAACGTATAAATAACCTGATCAAAGCTCAAAAGTGTATCGAATGTTGTTCTGTCAATACAGCATATGAGCCCTATAAGATTGCGGCTGAGGATATCCGTGAAGTATGGAAGGCGAGGGTTAAACTCACAACCCATATTGATGAACCGGTCCCGATGTTTAATACCCATTCCATCAGTGAGCAACTTCTGGTGCAGCAGAAGATGCTTGAAACATTGCATCACCATCTGACAAACACGAAAGCATCCTAGTAATAGAGTTAATGCCTACAGGCTGTTTTGGTAATTTTCTGAAAGAGGTACCAGATTGCTATTAAGTATTGTAATTTTACTTGTATGAGGATTACAGGCAAAGTCGTTTTTTTATCCTTTGAAGGTGGAGCCTATGGGATCATAGATCAGCATGGAAGAAAATTTCTGCCAATCAATATGCCCAACCAATTAAAGAAGGATGGTGCCCAGGTGACTTGTAGTATAAGACCTGCCGACGTCGCATCCATGGTGATGTGGGGCGAGCCGGTTTATATTTCTTCTTTTGAAACGATAACCTAAGCACGAGGTTAGCGATTTGATAAGGATCAATAAACTATTGCAGTTGTGATGTTCTTGTTCAGAAACGCTCTTATTTTTCCATTTCAGGCAATAGGAGAAAGGATTTTTGATTTTCAAAATACCAGGCTGCAAATCGTGCAAGCGTATGATTGATTTTTTCCTCTCGAAGGAGGAATTCCGGCATGTAGATCTCAACAAAACGTGTATCAAATTGTCCTGATCTGAAGGCGGGGTGAGAAATTGCGTACTCTCCGAACTCTAGGGTAGTTTCCACACCTTCGATTTCATACATTTTGATTGCCAACTTCATTTTCTCAATCGCTTCGATTCTTGAAGGTGCGTGCACTATGAGTTTTGCAATCATAGGATCGTAATGGATTGGAATATCCATTCCTTCCCGGTACCCATCATCAACCCTGATTCCTTCCCCATGAGGTAATCTATACCTGGTTAGTTTACCGGTGGCAGGGATAAACCCGCTGGCTGTGTCTTCTGCATAGACCCTCAGCTCAAGGGCATGTCCGCTAATTTTCAAATCTTCCTGTACCAGTGATAATGGATGGCCTTCAGCGATCCTGATCTGCATTTCAACAAGATCAAATCCTGTGATCATTTCTGTGACAGGGTGTTCTACCTGAAGACGCGTGTTCATTTCCAGAAAATAGTGATGATTGTTTTCATCAAGCAGAAACTCTACGGTGCCTGCCCCCGAGTAATGGCATGACTGCGCTACCATGATGGCATCCTCCCCCATCTGCTTTCTTTTCTCCGGGGTCAGGATGGATGAAGGAGCTTCTTCTATGATCTTTTGATGCCTTCGTTGGATAGAACATTCCCTTTCGAAAAAATGAAGGCAATGACCATGATTGTCAGCCATGACCTGTATTTCGATGTGCCTTGGAGAGGTGATATATTTTTCAATGAAAACTGATCCATCGCCAAATGAGGCCAGGGCTTCACTCATTGCTCTTTCAACCTGGGATTCCAATTCATCAGAATGGTTCACAATTCGCATGCCTTTCCCACCTCCGCCTGCCGCAGCTTTTATCAACAGGGGGTACCCTACACCCGAAGCTACTGCAATAGCTTCTTTGATGTCAGAAAGTGCGGTATCTGGCCCCGGAACCATAGGGATATTAAAATCTTTGGCTGCTTTTTTGGCCGCCAATTTATTTCCCATCATGCGTATACTTTCCGGAGAGGGGCCAATAAAGATGATTCCCGCTTCCATTACAGCATGCGCAAACTGATCATTTTCACTCAAGAATCCGTAGCCAGGATGAATGGCATCAGCACCGCAATTCTTTGCCGCAGCAATGATCTTGCCCATAGCCAGATAAGAATCCCGTGAAGGCGGAGGACCAATGCATATAGCCTGATCAGCAAGCAGAACATGTGGGCTGTCTCGATCAGCTTCGGAATAAACACCCACCGTGTCAATGCCCAGGCGTCTGCAGGTTCGCATTATTCTTGCAGCTATTTCACCCCGGTTGGCTACAAGTATTTTCTTAATTGGTCGGATCATTGCCGAAAAATAACCTTTATCCTTCAAATGAATGTATAGATCAGAAAGCAGAAGGCATAGATCAGAGCGCTAAAGGCATCCAGTGCTGAACGATGCCATATAAAGAGGTTGCATGTCATTGTCTTTTGATGTTTAATGAATACCTGGAGTCAGAAATTGCATTTTTTTATGAATCTCTCCCCTCGGCTCTCTGCCCTTTGATTTTATCATTCCACCAAATTCCATTACTTTGAGCCGGATCAATGATCACTATGGATTCTTCTCAGGAAATATTATGGCAGCCTTCTGCTGAGGACATCAGTTCTTCCAGACTTAAGCAATATCGGCAATGGTTAGCCTTCAATCATAGCATTGAATTTTCAGATTATGAATCCTTGTGGAAATGGTCAGTGGATCACGTTGAGATTTTTTGGGAAACTATAGCTTCTTTTTTTAAGGTTCAATTTCACAACCCGTTTACGACTGTACTTTCCGACGCTCCGATGCCTGACAGCGTATGGTTTGAAGGTGCTACGCTCAATTATGCTGAGCATATTTTTATTGGCATGAAGGATCAGCAGGTGGCTTTGATTTTTAACAATGAACAAGGGGTGGAAAAAACCGTAAGTGTTTCGGAAATGTGGTTGGAGGTTACAAAATTTCAACGATATTTTAAAAGTCATGGGGTGAAAAGTGGTGACAGGATTGCAGGCTACTTACCAAATATACCTGAAGCTACGTATGCTTTTCTGGCAGCGACTGCACTTGGTGCAATCTGGTCCTGTTGTTCGCAGGACTTTGGTGTGAGCAGTGTGGTCGATCGTTTTGACCAGATTGAACCGGTCATATTTGTTACGGCCGATGGGTATTTTTATAATGGCAAGACACACACCCGATTGGAAGAAATTGCCTCAGTCAGACATTCATTAGATAGTGTCCGTGATACGTTGATTATTAACTACACCGGGGCTGCCAGAGATATAGCCGGGGAGGGAATTACTATTGATGACACATTAACAAAGGATCAAAGTGATCTTCCGGTATTTGAGCCTGTGTCGTTTGATCATCCGTTGTGGATTCTTTATTCTTCCGGAACTACCGGTGCGCCTAAGGCTATCACCCATTCGCATGGTGGATGTTTACTTGAACATCTCAAATATCTTGCTTTTCATAATGATGTGCATGCAGGAGAAAGATTTTTCTGGTATACCACTACTGGATGGATGATGTGGAATTTCTTGCAAGGATCTATGTTGTTAGGTGCAACAATTGTCTTATACGACGGTAGTCCAGGTTATCCGAATCTTGAACGGTTGTGGATGCTTTCCGCAAAATTGAGTATTCACCATTTTGGTACAAGTGCACCTTTTCTGGTCGCCTGCATGAAAGAAGGTCTAATGCCAGGGAGCCGATACGATTTGAGGTCCTTGCGAAGTATTGGCTCTACAGGTTCTCCGCTGCCGCCTGAAGCATTTCAATGGGTTTATGATTCTATGCATGAAAGGGTTTGGCTATGCTCCATGAGTGGTGGTACAGATGTGTGTACTGCCTTTGTAGGAGGGGTGATTGAAAAGCCGTTGATCAAGGGTGAAATTCAGGCCCGGGGATTGGGATGTGCGCTCTATGCCTTTAATGAAAACAGACAGCCTGTAATAGATTCGCTAGGCGAGATGGTTATCACAAAACCAATGCCTTCCATGCCGATATACTTCTGGAATGATCCGGACAAGAAAAAATATAGAGCCAGCTACTTTGAAGAGATACCAGGTGTTTGGCGACATGGTGATTGGTTGAAAATTACTCCAGAAGGGGGTATTGTTATTTATGGCCGCTCTGATGCAACACTCAATCGGCATGGTGTACGTATTGGAACAGCTGAAATATACAACGTACTCAATGATATTTCGGAAATAGAAGATGGGTTGATTATCAATCTTGAACTTGAAGGTGGCAGACATTATATGCCCCTCTTTGTAAAACTCCATCATGGATTTTTTTTTGACCAGGTATTGATCTTGAAAATTATTGCTTTACTCAAATTGAAATGTACACCAAGGCATGTGCCGGATGATATTTTCCAGGTTTTCGATATCCCCTATACGATGAGTGGTAAAAAGATGGAAGCGCCTGTCAAGAAGATATTGATGGGAATGGAGATTGAGAGCTCCCTCAATAAGGAAGCAATGCGAAACCCAGAATCACTGATGTTTTTTAAAATGTTCAAAGTGCCAGAGGAAAAAAGATAGCCAAACCGTTTGATCATTAAGCCATGCACATTATGAAAGTATTGATTTTTCTGTTAGTAAACTTTTGGGTCTTTGGCCCCATTGAAGCGCAATCATTCAGCGTAGGTCACCGGCAGTTTACTTTTATAGATGCGGAACAAAACAACAGACCTGTCCTGACAGAAATCTATTATCCTTCCGACACTGAAGGTGATAATGTACCTGTAGCAGGCCAACAGGGTGATTCCTATCCTGTCCTTGCTTTCGGTCATGGGTTTGTGATGGAGTGGAGTGCCTATGCCAATATCTGGAATACGCTTGTTCCACAAGGATACATCATCGCTTTTCCGAGGACAGAGACTGGCATCAGCCCTGATCATGAAACATTTGCCAGAGACCTTGCCTTTATCATCCGTGCTATCCGGGAGGAGGGCAGTGCGGCTGGGTCACCCTTTTATGAACGGGTGGATTCTACATCATGTGTGATGGGACATTCCATGGGTGGAGGCTCCAGTCTTCTGGCAGTTCAGTTCAATGAAGATATTACAGCTGTAGTCAATTTTGCGGCTGCAGAAACCAATCCATCTGCGATAGGAGTTTGTTCAACTATTAAAATACCATCCCTTGTTTTCGCAGGAGGCAATGATTGCATCACCCCTCCTGAGTCTAATCAAGTGCTGATGTATGATTCACTGGAATCAACATGTAAAACATTGGTGCGTATTGCAGGGGCCAGCCATTGCCAGTTTGCTGAGCAGAATGTGTTTTGTTCTTTTGGTGAACTTACCTGTACGCCTGCTCCTGACATTTCGAGGTCAGAACAGCATAGACTTGTAGATACTCTACTTATTCCCTGGCTGGATTTTCATCTCAAGGGTCAATGCGGGGCATCATCTCTTTTTCAAAATATCTTAACGTCCACCGAAAACTGGACCTTTGATCAATCATGTGAGCCTTGTTTTCCGGTGAACACGATTGAGATCGAAACACAACCTGTATTCCAGGTGTATCCGCTTCCGTCACCGGGTAGTTTCTTTTTGAAATCTACATCAGTATTTTCTGAATTAGGTGTCAGGGTTTTTGATACATCTGGCAATGTCGTACATGAGCAAACCCTCGAAAGTGGAAAGAACGGTTTGTGGCAAATTAATGCGGGATTGATTCCAGGTATATATTTCATTCAGATCTCGTATGCAAGTAAAATAGAGAACCTTAAACTGATCATACAGTAATCATTAAAGGCCTGTTGGCGGGAATCATTTCTTTTCGCATCTCCACCAGTACATTTCTCCCTCGACTTTATATTTCCTGAAATCATTTTTTTCCAGTGTCCGGTGTGAGGCGATATTTGTGCTTTCCGTCTCTGCGATTACAGTTTCTACGCCGGGTTGGCCAAAAGCCCATTGCAGAAGAACCCGGATGGCTTCAGTCATATACCCCATTCCTGCAAAGGGTGGATAGACACCATAACCGATTTCAATCTCCCCTTTTTCATTTGGTTCTCCTTTAAAGCATAGATCGCCAACCATCTGGTTGGAGGATTTGTCCACAATATTCCATAATGTGCTGAATAAATAATTTGAATCCGAATCCGCTACAGCCATCAGAATGGTTTCATGAAAAGCTTCTATCAGTTCAGGTGAAATCATTCGGGGACCTTCGGCCAGTTTCAAAGACCGTTCCAACTTATTGTCTCCTTGCAGATAAAGGATGAGATCCTCATAGTTGAGAGGTAAGAGCCGGATGCGTTCGGATTCAGGATGCATAATTTCGAAAGATATGCAAATCCGGTATTATACTATACCTAGCCTTGCATTCTGCCCCTGATAATGGCTCCCCAGTATAGTCTTGGTAGTATTTGTCGTTTAAGTTGATACATGCTCCATCTTTCTTTGCTCTGATCAAATGGAAAGGTTTCCATCGGTTGATTATTGTAATCAAATTCAGCGAGCATCAATTTGCCGTATGCGGTGACGATAGGACATGAAGTATAGCCGGTATATAATTTTGCTAAGGGCTTATGATCCATCAAAGAAATGAGATTAGTGACCATCGTAGGTGTTTGTTTACGAATAGCAGCTCCTGTTTTAGAAGTTGGAAGACTGGATGCATCACCCAATGAAAAAACATTGGGATACCTGACATGTTGAAGGGTCCCCTTATCAACATCCACCCATCCGGCTGCATTTGCCAGCGGACTGTTTTTAATAAAATCGGGTGGACCCTGTGGAGGTGTAACGTGTAAAATATCAAAATCGACCCAGGTTTCGATGCCTTTGTTATGCTCACCGAGACCTACAAATTTTGCTTTCTTATTTTGACCGTCTACCTCCACTAGGTTCTGATGGAAGTTTGTTTTGATTCCGTATCTGGCGACTACTTTTAAAAGTGTTTTTTCATACTTGGGAACCCCAAATATTTTTGTGCCACCGCTCCAGAATTGGATATCGGATTTGTCTAGCAGATTATGTTTTCGCAGGTAATCGGAAGCCAGATACATGATTTTTTGTGGTGCACCGCCACACTTTACCGGGGTATTCGGACTATGAAAAAGGATCTTACCACCTTTAAAATTTTTCAGAACCTCAAAAGTGTATGGAGCATACGTGAAGCTGTAATTTGACGTAACACCGTTTTTACCTAAGGTTTCAGGTAAACCTTTTATGGCACCCCAGTTGAGTTGAATGCCGGGGCACACCACCAGGAAATCATATGTGTAGGTGTTTCCTTCTTTTGTTGTTACGGAATTTTGTTCGGGAATGAAGGTTTGAGCGGATTCTTTCAACCAGGTAGCGCCTTTTGGGATATAATCTTTTTCTTCCCGCTCTGTATCATTGATATTATACACGCCACCTCCAACAAGTGTCCATGCCGGCTGATAGTAATGTTTGGAACTTGGCTCAATTATCCCAACATTCAACAAAGGTTTTTGCAATAAAAGGTAGGCTGAAGCGGATAATCCGGCATTGCCGCCACCGATAAACAATACGTCGAAATGGGAACTGGTCATGTTAAGTTGTTTCGTAGTGCGTGAATATTTAACCAATATTTGTTAAGTAAAATTAGGCACATCTCGGTCAGGCCATGGTAACCAATGTTACATACCGATATGACATTTATCACCAATTTTCATGATTGGTAACAGGATAGATCAGTCTTTTTGGCATCAGGGATACGAAAGCATAATTTCATCAGACAGTTTTATTGTTGAATAGCACGTGATTTTATACACCAACATAGTGATATCATCCTGATTGCAAAGGATTTAGCTCGTTTCCTGAAGATTGACTTAGTCCTTTCCGTCACTTGCAAGCGGCATATTCCATTGTTCCTTGGATATGACTTTTGGTGTTTGCGGATCACCTTCATAGGCCGGAGCCATGATCTGAACATTGTTCTCATTGAAGAGGTCAAGGATGTGCTCATGAAGTTCGGTGTAATATTTAAACAATTTTAATTTCTTCATTGCTTGAATCACAATTAACTGTGAATCAAAACCATATCCGTTTACAAACGCATACACTCGTATACTTACGCAAGTAAACGAAAAACAAACGAGTAAAGGGGGCTTCACTCCCACAGTTTTGCATCATTGTCTGGCAGCCGTTCTTGACCTTTAGGGTTTGCTCTGAGTGGTCCTTCGTGAATCTGTCCGGATAGTGTTGAAACCATATTTATTCATCTTTAATTTTTATGTTATGAGTACTTTAAAAGACAATCGGGTGCAACTGCTTGGATTCCTTGGACAGGACGTTGACCTGCGTGAATTAGCCAAAGGGTATAAACTGGCTCGTATTTCACTCGCAACGACCGACTTTAAAAAAGCGCCGAACGGTCAGACCGAAAAAATTACAACCTGGCACAATCTGGTGGCGTGGGGACCGTTGGCAGTACAAATGAGTGAACTGCTTTCAAAGGGGCAGAAGGTCTTTGTGGAAGGTAAAATTGTCTACAAGCAATATGAGAGCAAAACTGGTGAAAAAAGAAGCCAGACCGAAATTGTCATTCATTCTTTTAAAAAGATGGCCAAGGAGGAAAACATTGAAGAAGTGGCTGCCATCTGAAAAACTGAAAAGCCTCCCTCGTAACGGGGAGGCTTTTTCTCCCATTCTGCCAATATCAACCCCTTACGGGTCGTTAGTCATAGAAATATGTTAAATTCACATTATTTTTTATCTTAATTTATAACTAATTCATAATTTTGGGTTTGTGTTAAAATAAGAGTGGAAAATACCCGAATTATGGCGATAACAGGGATAAATGGTTAATGCTCAATGGTAAATGAAGTGAAATACAACGTCCGGAAATCCGGTTTCCCTATCCATCTAATCATATTGATTGCCGCACAGTTTATGGCCGCTGTGTTGGCAGGGCAGCAAACAGTCCTTTATAGGGATGCTGAAACTGATTTCTTTAATTTGGTCAAGGAGTATGAACAGGGACTCTACGGCAGGTGTATCCGATCGGCAGATAAATACAAAGCCGTTTATAAAGAACCTGCGTTTGAACAATTTGTCATTGAGGCTGATTTGTATAAGCTTAAAGCAGGTTTGAGCATCGGAAATCCGAATATTATCAATCAGGTTTTCGCTTTTGCAGAGTCTTTCAAGTCCGATGCGGTCTCCGAAAAAGCGATCCTGTTGATTGGCGAAGATGCCTATGACCGTAAACAATATGAAGAAGCTGCCAAATACCTCAGTATGGTGGATGGCTCTGTCCTGCAACCTGAAGAACGATCAGCATTGAATTTCAAACTTGGCTATGTGCTATTTGTACGGAAGGAGTTTGACCGCGCAGCCACACTTTTTGACAGTGGAAGAGAAGTAAGGGACAAATATTATTATCCTGCGAATTATTACTATGGGATGACCCAGTATTTTGCAGCCAACTACCAGGAAGCAGTGAGAAGTTTTGAGCGTGTTGCCCCTTCTTCATTCTACAAAGATTATATCCCGTATTACATCACGCAGATTTACTTCAGTACCAAAGACTATCCAAAAGTCATTGGTTATGGCAACCAGGCAATCAATAATCCCACAGTACTCAACAAAACTGAAATACGGCAACTCATTGGCCAGGCTTATTTTGAAACAGGGGATTATGCTGCTGCTATTCCACACCTTGAATATGTTGAAAAGCAATCCCCTAAACTTCGTACAGATGACTTTTACCAGTTGGGCATGGCGTATTATCAAACCAGTAAATATGCTGAAGCCATTCCGGTATTGACACAGATCAGGAATGAAGCTGGTATGAAAGCTCATTATGCCAATTATTATCTAGGTCAATGTTATCTTAAAACAGGTGATAAAATATCTGCCCGTAATAGCCTGATGAAGGCATCCCAGATGAATGATGTGCCTAAACTCGGCATGGAAGCAACCTTACATTACGGTCGTTTGAGTGCAGAAGCAGGTGATGATGTTGAAGCCATCAAGGTATTGCAGACCATTCCAGCTTCCAGCAATGAATACAGTGATGCGCAGTCAACAATGGCCGGGATACTTACCAATACAAGTGACTATAACCTGGCTATCGGGCAACTCGAGGAAATGAAATCTTTATCCCCTGCTTTGAAGGATGCTTACCAGAAAGTTTGTCTCTACAGAGCAGAACAATTAATCCAGGAGGGTAAAACAACGGATGCCACTACATTACTTGATAAGTCATTAAAGCAACCGGTGGATAAGGCCATCGAAGCACGTGCTTATTTCTGGAAGGGAGAGTTGGCCTATCAAAGTGGCAATATTCATGAAAGCATAAAATGGTATAGCCAGTATTACATCGCTGCCACGAATGCAATCGGACTACCACCATATCAAAGTATAGAAATAGCCCGTTACAACCAGGGTTATAACTACTTAAAAAATGCCAACTATTCAGAGGCACAGAAATCATTTGAAGAATCAGTCCAGGGGCTGACGGCTGCTCTGACATCCGAAAGCCAAAGCACCCTTGCAAGCCAGGTTCTTGCGGATGCCATCCTCAGAGCTGGGGATTGTGCGTTCAAGCGTAATCAATATGATAAGGCAAACGTTTATTACGAACAATCCATCAAGACCAGTTACCCTGGAAGCGATTATGCCGAATACCAGAGAGCCATTATTAAGGGTCTGCAGAAACAACCTGCTGAAAAGATCCGTTTGCTGGAAGCATTAGTGAAAGAGCATCCCGAATCCCTTTGGGCTGATGACGCATTGTTTCAGGCAGCAAATACCTACCAGGAGGAAGGTCAGACAGCCAAGGCAATTCAGTCCTTTGAACAATTGGTTAAGCAATACAAGAAAAATAGTCCACTATTGTTGCCATCCTTATTACGACTAGGGTTAGTATCCTATAACAGCGAACAGTTTGAGACCTCCCTCAAATACTATAAATCCGTATTCGACTATAACCCTGATCCGGAAACATCAAAGGAGGCTATCGCTGCTATTCAGGAAATTTATGTCAATGAGCTCGATAAACCTGATGCATTTTTTGCCTTTGCCGAAAGTATCCCGGGATATTCAATTTCAGGCTCAGAAAGGGATTCAATTCTTTATAATGCAGCTGAAAACTTTTATGCGCAGGCTCAATATGATAAGGCTGTCGAGTCTTTTCAAAAGTATATTACTGAATACCCGAAGGGATTGTATGTGTTAAAGGCAAAATATCTGAGAGCTGAATCACTTTCTATCCTTAAGCGATATACAGATGCCCTCGTGGGTTATGAAACTGTAATCGATCAGGGTCAAAGTGTTTATTATGCTTCGTCTTTATATAAGGCAGCGCTAATTGCATATAATCAGGAGAAGGACATGTCGAGAGCTTATAAACATTATGCCGCCTTTATACCATTGGCTGATTCAGAAGAAAAGGATTATGAAGCCAGGCTGGGTGCCCTACGTTGTGCATTCAAATTAAAGCAAACAGAGGATATATATTCTATCTCCACCTCTGTGATTAAACATCCCAGGGCTACAGACGATATACGGGCCCTGGCTTATTATTACACCGGTATGACAGCCTATACTGAAAACTCCTTTGATAAAGCATTATCTTCTTTCAATGCGGTCGTGCGCATCAACAGTGCAGAGCTGGCAGCTGAGTCTCGCTACTACATTGCTTTGATCTATGAACAAAAGGGAGAACATGAAGTTGCTGCCAAGCTGGCAGAAGAAGCAGCAAGGGCAAATGTGGGATATCCCTTCTGGGTGGCTAAGCCTTTAATATTGCTTTCGGATATTCAATTCAACGCTGGCGATCTGATGAATGCAAGAGCTGTCATGGAGGCGATCACGGAGAATTTTACCGGTGATAAAATCATCATGAAAGAGGCCACAGAAAAGCTGGAAAAGATTAAAAAGGAAGAAGAAAATCAAAGCCGAATAAAACCGCCAAGCGGAGATACACTTGAGTTGCAGCAAAATCCAAAAAAAGATTAACCATCAGCCATGAAGCATCTTTTTATTTTATCATTGACACTGATTGCTCTTTCATTGTATGGCCAGACTGAATTACCCACCGGTAGGATCGAAGTGGTTAAGGATTTTGAAGTGCGGCTGACTGAAACCAAAAAAATCAGGATTGTTCCTCAACCAGTTGCTGTAGATTCAAGTATCAGAAGATATGAGTACAAACTTTTGGCACCATCACCATCTATTGAATATCTTATTCCGGAGATCAAGCCATTGGCTATCAATGCAGAAAAGAATCCATTGTATTATCCTCTCTATGCCAAGGTGGGATATGGAAGTCCTAATTCATTATTAGGAATGGTCTCCTATGACCATGTGCAAAATGAAAATTTTCAATGGGGAATTGACC
>JAWXAW010000002.1:0-18749 GCA_034439675.1 Saprospiraceae bacterium
GGTGAAGTGTTCAAAAAGCACTTCGAAACCGGTGGCACTTTCCTTGATTTCGATCCGAAAAGATTGAAAAAAATGTACAATGAAAAATTTGAGAAGGGCAAGAAAGTAGCGGAACAGATAAAACGCGAGAATGAAAGAAAACGCGAAGCAGCTGAACAGGCCACTGATGCCAGGACCTCCGGTAATACGGTTGATAAATTGAAGGAACTGGCGGAATTAAAGCGCGATGGACTGATCACCGAGGAGGAGTTTGCAGCCATGAAGAAGAAACTTATCGGCGAATAGCCTTCCTGTCAAGGTTATATTGAAGAGCCTTTATCCATGGAGGGATCAACATGGATTTAACGTTACATTGTGAAGTAAGCCATCCCAGGCTTAAGCATGATTTCCTCGGAGTTCCTAACTTTGGCGGACTGCCGTTATACTAATTGGTCAGTTTCGAAAAAGACAGGGAATTATGCGCGTATTAATCAGTTTGTTTGTTTTCACTTTGCTTTTCACTGTTTCTGTTCTGGCTACCGGCCCTGATGGGGGGTACAGAATAGAGGTTCAGATTCAGAACTATACTGGGGATACCCTTCAACTCGGGTATTATTTTGGCAAATCACAATATCTCAAGGATACTGCCTTGGTGAATCAGGGCAAGTTTGTCTTTGAAGGTGATGAACCTTTGGAACCTGGAGTGTACCTGCTGGTGATCCCACCGGATAACAAGTTTGTGCATGTATTGGTGGCTGCAGATCAGCAGCGGTTCTCCCTGATAGTTGATCTCAATGACATCGTTAAATCTGCACGATTCAAAGGGAGCAGTGAGAATGAAATTTATTATGATTACCTTAGAAAACTTGAAGAGCGCCGGCCTCGTGCAGAAGAACTGAAGAAATTGATGCTCGAGGATTCTCTTCAGGCAGGTACCTATAAGGCGGAACTGGCAGTCATTGATGTGGAAGTTGCTAAGATACAGGCCGAGGAAATCAAAAAGTATCCAAAAACGATGACTTCGATGTTGATCAGGGCTAATCAGGAAATCGATGTTCCCGATTATGAAGGGCTTGAAGAATCTGACCGCAAGCAGAAGCAGTATGAATATTTCAGGGCACATTATTTTGATCAGTTTGATCTGAATGATTCCCGCGCGATGCGCTCAGGGGTGATACACCAGAAAATTGATTTCTATCTCCAGAAACTGACCTATCAGGTTCCGGATAGCCAGATGGTAGCTTTGGATTATCTGCTCGGCAAAATGGATAAAAATCCTGAAGCATTTCAATATTATCTCGTGCACTTTTTGAATGAATCCGCACGATCGAAACGTATGGGGATGGATGCCGCCTATGTGCATCTCGTAGACAATTATTATGCGAAAGGATTAGCCAGCTGGATGGAAAAAGAACAGTTGGATAAACTTATCTCACAAGCTGAAACACTTCGTCCAATTTTAATTGGTAAAATTGCTCCAGACCTTCCATTCTACAAAGAAAACGGAGAAGCGATTACGATACATTCGATAAAGGCAGATTATACAGTTCTCTTCTTCTGGGATCCTGAATGCGGTCATTGTAAAAAATCAATTCCAATTATCATCGACTTTTACAATACCTATAAAGACAAAGGAATAGAAATGCTTGCGATATGTACCAAGACAGGTTCAGATATTTCTTCATGCTGGAATACGATCAAAGAAAGGGGCATGGACATTTGGGTCAATGCGTCAGATCAGTACCTTAGAAACCGGTATAAAGTGATCTATGATGTCAAAACTACACCACAGATTTTTATCCTTGATAAAGAGAAAAAAATCATGGTTAAAAAAATTGCCGGAGAGGATCTGCCGACCGTGATGGAAGAAATACTGAAATTGAAGAAGGAAAAGTGAGTTGTGAGTTGTGAATTGTGAGTTGTGAGTTGTGCGTCTCACGGTCTCTTTCTGGATTTCTAGGTCTCACTGTCTCAACACCTTACGGTCTCACTGCCTCACACGCGTCTGCTATATAAAGTCTCTGGCATCTGTAGATTCAAGGTACCGTTGGATGGCTGCCCATGCAGCAGAAAAAGACATAAGTATTCCCAGGGCCATGATGAATACCATACCTAGGATCACCATATCCAGGTTAGTTGCAAAGAGTGATTGACCTGCAAGGCTTCCGATCCATAGAAGGGTAGTGAGGTAGGCTATCGAAGCCACTAAAATGGAAAAACTACTCATCTTGAGCACCTCTGTAATAAAAGGCTTTCTTATATAGCTGCGTGTTGCTCCAACAAGAGACATCGTCCTGATATGAAAACGGTGTTGCATGATATACATCCTGATCTGGTGGTGGATCATAATCAGTATCAAAAGGATCAGAATTCCGGCTATGGCACCTGTGATCAGGGAGATACTCTTTAATCTCGACCTGATGGTGCTGTATAGATCATCCGGGTAATAAAATGCGCTGACGCCCTCAATTCCAGATAACGCTCTATCCAGAGCGTGAGCGTATGCCGTGTCTACTTTAGAAGGATCCAGTTTGAATCTGAATGACCCACGGAACGGATTGTCCATGCTGTCGGGCAAAGCCAGTTCACCAAGTTCCTCCTGCATCACCTTCATTGCCTCTTCAGCAGATACATATCGCAGGTCGCGGATCCCTTCGATGGTACTCAACTTGCTTTCCAGTGGAACCAGTTTAGCCTCGTCAAGGCCTGACTCACATTCCACCAGGAATTCAATATTTTCTTTAAATAGATCCTCCCAACGATCTGAGAACCAGAAACTACTCGCAAACAAACCGCCCAGGAATAAAAGGACAGCAAGGCTAGTGACCGTAAGCCAGTAATATGGAGTATAAGCAAATGCAAATGTCTTCAAGATGATGTAAAGTTAATAATATGAACGAAAACCCTAATATGAGTTATTCCGAAAGCCGGATTATTCAGGTGCTCAGGATTTGTTAGTTTTGCGGTCACAAAAAACAAGTAATATTCATGGCCAGAGAATTAACCTTAAGAGACGCTATTCGGGAAGGGATGATCGAGGAAATGCGCAGAGACCAGACAGTCTTTTTAATGGGAGAGGAAGTTGCCGAATACAATGGGGCGTACAAGGTAAGTAAAGGCATGCTTGACGAGTTTGGGCCTAAGCGGGTGATTGACACTCCTATAGCTGAACTTGGATTTGCGGGTATCGGTGTCGGAGCAGCGATGAATGGGCTGAGGCCTATTGTGGAATTCATGACATGGAATTTTGCAGTTCTTGCATTTGACCAGATTGTCAATAATGCAGCTAAAACTCTCTCACAGTCAGCCGGAAATTTTTCCTGTCCAATCGTATTCAGAGGCCCAAGTGGATCAGCAGGTCAATTAGCTCAGCAACATAGCCAGATGTTTGAATCATGGCTTGCAAATTGCCCGGGACTGAAAGTAATAAGTTGTGTTGATCCGGCAGACACAAAAGGATTGATCAAATCCGCCATCAGGGATAACGACCCTGTTTGCTTTATGGAAAGCGAGAGTTTTTACGGCTTCAAGGGAGATGTTCCTGAAGGAGATTACCTGGTGCCGATCGGTAAAGCTGCCATACGCAGAGAAGGTACCGATGTTACCATCGTATCGTTTAATAAAATGATGGAAGTGGTAAAAAAGGCAGCAGAAGAACTGGCGAAGGAAGGTATCTCTGCTGAAGTGATAGACCTTCGTACCATTCGCCCACTTGATCATGAAACCATCATCAATTCTGTACGAAAGACAAACAGGATCGTGGTGGTGGATGAATCATGGCCATTTGCAGGCGTTTCATCAGAAGTTGCTTACCAGATTCAAAAGTATGCTTTTGATTATCTCGATGCACCGGTCACCAGAGTCAATAGCGCAGATACATCATTACCTTATGCACCAACCCTTGTGGATGAGTATTTGCCAAATCCTGCTAAAGTGATGGCAGCGGTGAAATCCGTGATGTATAGATAGGCGAAAGTGAGCCGTTAGCAATCGTAAGGAATATCAGACATTAAACCTGAAGTGCATGATGTCTCCGTCCTGCACGATATATTCTTTGCCTTCAACCCCCATTTTACCGGCTTCCTTTACGGCAGCTTCTGAGCCAAACTTGATAAAATCATCGTACTTGATGACCTCAGCACGGATAAATCCTTTTTCAAAGTCCGTGTGGATGACACCGGCTGCCTGTGGGGCTTTACTTCCTTTACGCACTGTCCAGGCGCGTACCTCCTTAACACCTGCAGTAAAATAGGTGATCAGATGGAGCAGATCATAGGCAGCTACAATGACTCTGTTGACTCCGGGCTCTGCCAGTCCAAGGTCTTTGACAAATTCCATGCGCTCTTCAAGTGTGTCAAGTGCAGCTATGTCAGACTCAATGGCCGCGCTGATGCAGATCAGTCCGGCACCTTCATTGGCAATGGCTCCTTTCAGCAGCTCAGAATATTTGTTTCCATTTACAGATGAAGCTTCATCCACATTGCACACATATAATACAGGTTTGGCTGTCAGCAACATCATTTCGCGCATTGCGTCGCTCTGTTGATCTGGAACTTCAAAACTCCTCGCCGCTTTGCCAGCAAGCAAGTGCGTTTTCAATTGATTGAGCCAAGCTACAAGATCTACGTCCTCTTTCTTACCACTTTTCGCGGATTTGGAGGCACGGTCAATCCTCTTCTCCACAGATTCAAGGTCTTTGAGGCCAAGTTCAATGTCAATGATTTCCT
This sequence comes from Saprospiraceae bacterium, assembly GCA_034439675.1. Taxonomy (GTDB): domain Bacteria; phylum Bacteroidota; class Bacteroidia; order Chitinophagales; family Saprospiraceae; genus Opimibacter. Next base: position 4,707 of record JAWXAW010000002.1, read on the forward strand.
TGTCTCTCACAGGATTGACACTGCCATCTACATGCACAACGTTATCGTCATCAAAGCAGCGAACTACATGTAGAATAGCATCTACTTCCCTGATGTTGGCAAGGAACTGATTGCCTAATCCCTCACCCTGGGATGCCCCTTTGATCAGCCCGGCGATATCAAGGATGTCAACCGCAGTTGGTAAGGTGCGTTGAGGATTAATCAGTTTAGCCAGTTCATCAAGCCGAGGATCAGGGACTGTCACAACTCCGATGTTTGGCTCCTTGGTAGCAAAAGGGTAATTGGCTGCAAGCGCTCCTGCAGAAGTAAGTGCATTAAACAAAGTGGATTTTCCAACGTTTGGTAGTCCTACAATTCCACATTTCAAGCCCATAAAAGCGATATTCGTAAGTAACGGATCATTTTGAGGGCGCAAAGATAGTATTCTCTTCTTCGTGAATTCCGGAATCCTATGAATTACCTGGCTCATGCACTGTTATCTCCTGAGGATTCTCTTATTCTGATGGGCAATTTGTGGGGAGATCTGCTCAAACCTCGCGATTATGCAGGTCTTGATGCTGCTATCCTGATTGGCATCCAGCGGCATAAGGCCATTGACGCCTTTACTGACCAGCACGCTGCAGTTAACGAAATCATGAAACTGCTAAGACCGTTCCAAGGGAAATACACGCCGGTGGTCGCTGATGTTCTGATGGATTTTACATTGTCTAAATATTGGGATCAATTCTACCCCGTTTCTATTGAAGATTTTTGCCAGGACAAATACGAGGTGGTAAACGCAAATCTTGTTTATCTCCCGGATCGCCTCTATCCCCGGATCAGCCGAATGCTAGGTCATCAATGGTTGGAATCCTGTAAGAATAGGGAGCGAATTAAACAGACTTTGATCATGCTGAGCAAAAGGGCTGCATTTGAAAACACGATACCTGATGCGATGCAAGCATACGACTTACATCAGGAGCAGATTGATGGTTTGTTCGTTAATTTTTTTAACGAGATCATAGAGTACATCAACCTTCAAAGTGAAGGCTGATTGTGAACGCTCGTGAAAACACCTTCTCCGCAATATTCGTTTGCTCCAATTTGTTATTATAAATCAGGACATTTCCAATGCCCTGGGAGTATTTCAATTCAGGAGAGAAAATAAAAAAGGGGAAAAAGAATTGAAATCCACCGCCGACTTCAACTGCAAAATCATGCGGTGATAACAAAATGGCACGGTTCGCTTGTTCCTCTCGAATCCTGGCGTTTGAGGCAACGTCATATGTGTATTTGATTCCTCCAAGGACGAAAACTCTCATATCATGAAAGGGATCTGACTTAAATCTGACCTGGAAAGGTATCTGAACCAGTACGCTTTCAATATCCCTTACCTGTTCGGAATTGGTCGTAGTTGGCAAGTAGGAAATCTTATGATTCACGAAAGAAAATCCAGGTAAAAACCTGAAATCGAAATATTCACCAAGTTTCATGTTGGCAATCATGGAGACATTTAGTCCCGGACTTCTAATGCCTTCAACTACTCTGAAACTATCATTCAGAATCGCGTTTTTTGAATAAGCTATTTGAAAATTGGAACTGTTATACCCAAAGGTCAGACCAAAATAATAAGCCTTATTCTGGAAGTCCCGGAAGTTATGGTTGCCTTTGCTATACTGGGCTGATCCGGTCAATGGTATCAGGGCCAGGCAAAAGAGTGCTATGATTTGTAAGCGATGTAGATAGAGCATATGCCTAGTGATAGGGGAATGAAGGCGGGTCTGTCAAAACCCGCTTTGATAAGTTCCTGATTGAAAGCTTCATAGTCCGGAAAAGCCTGAACAGATTCATAAAGGTATTTGTATGCTCTTCCATCTCCTGAGGTCCATGATCCAATTAACGGAAGAATGTGCCTGAAGTATATATCAAAAAGTTGTCTAACCGGAAAAATCTTTGGTTTCGTAAATTCCAGCACCACAATAGGTGCTCCGGTCTGCAGAACCCGCCGCATTTCAGAAAGGCCTTTATGAAGATCTCCGAAATTTCTAACCCCAAATGTCACGGTTGCAGCGTCGAAGGAGTTGTCACCAAACGGTAGATTCTCTGCATCTCCTTTAAGGAATTCAATTGCTGCCTTGGATTTGAGATTAGGGTCTGTTAATCTTCGCTTTGCAACATCCAGCATTCCCATAGAAAGGTCAATCCCCGTAATCTTAGCCGGATGGATGATTTTATCGGCCATAAAGGCCATATCCCCTGTACCTGTAGCGACGTCAAGGAGATGCTGAGGATTATGAGGAATCAGGAGGGAAAGAGCTTGTTTTCGCCAGTTTCGGTCGATACCTAAAGAAAGAACTTTATTGAGAAGGTCATACTTGCCTGATATTTTATCAAACATGAGTTCAACCTCCTGTTTTTTGTCCTTATCCGCTGATTGATATGGTTTTACCTGATTCAATTGGTGCAAAAATAGCCATTAACTCAACGCCGCTCCCATCAAGCTGACAAAAGGTTTGAATATATTTTCTTTATAGCAATTCAATGTGTTGAAAAGCAATGAATTGTGTATTATAAATAAATTGAATTTAAATTATGCATCTCCTCATTTTTCTAAGGCCAAAAAGAACCGAACTATCTGCGCTTTTTGCTTCAAAAAGAGGGGATAAATATGTATCTTTGCGCCATTCAATTTGAATTCATTTCATAATTATATATGTCTGATAATCTAAGAGTTATACCGATTAACATCGAAGATGAGTTAAAGTCGGCCTACATCGACTACTCGATGTCGGTTATTGTGTCAAGAGCATTGCCTGATGTGCGTGATGGATTGAAGCCGGTACACCGACGTGTATTGTACGGAATGCATGAATTGGGGCTGGGTTACAATAAAACCTTTAAGAAATCAGCGAGAATTGTCGGGGAGGTTTTAGGAAAGTATCACCCGCATGGGGATACCGCTGTCTATGATTCGATGGTTCGTATGGCCCAGGATTGGTCGCTCAGGTACCCATTGGTAAATCCACAGGGTAACTTTGGTAGTATGGACGGGGATAGCCCCGCTGCCATGCGATATACCGAGGCCAAACTCATGCGAATAGCGGATGAATTATTAGATGATATTGAAAAGGAAACCGTTGACTTTCAGTTAAATTTTGATGATTCTCTGGAAGAACCATCAGTTCTACCCGCCAAGATCCCTAACCTGTTGATTAATGGTTCGAGCGGAATTGCTGTAGGAATGGCAACAAATATGCTTCCTCACAACCTGACGGAAGTTGTTGAAGGGATTAATGCTATTATTGATAATCCGGAACTTACGCTTGATGAGTTAATGAAATACATTAAGGCTCCTGATTTTCCAACAGGCGGTATTATTTATGGTGTGGATGGCATCCGCGAAGCCTACGAGACTGGCCGTGGACGTGTAGTCCTACGAGGAGTGGCAGAGATACAGGAAGGCCAGCATGGTAATGATGTCATCATCATAAAGGAGATTCCATACCAGGTTAATAAGGCCAATCTCGTCAAAGCAATTGATGAGCTCAAAACAACTGAGAAGGTTACGGGTATTTCTTATGTGCAGGATGAATCAAGCAGAGAAGGCATCCGGATCGTGGTGGAATTGAAACGTGATGCCATTGCGAATGTGGTGCTAAGCCAGTTATACAAATTTACCCCGCTGCAGACTTCCTACGGCATCAACAATATTGCGTTAGTGCATGGACGTCCGCGTACCCTGAGCCTACGCCAACTTATTGATGAATTTGTACTTTTCAGGCTGGAAGTGATTGTCAGGAGAACCACTTTTGAACTCAGGAAGGCAGAAGAGCGAGCCCATATACTCGAAGGTCTTTTGATCGCACTAGACAATCTGGATGAAGTCATCAGAATCATTCGGGAATCAAAAACAGTTGATGAGGCGCATATTGGTTTGGTAGAAAGATTTGGCTTGTCAGATGCCCAGACGAAGGCAATTCTCGAAATGAGATTGCAGCGTCTTGTAGGTCTTGAAAGGCTAAAAATCAAGGAGGAATATGACGGCCTCATCAAAATCATTGAAGATCTCAAAGACATTCTGGCCAATGAGGGCAGACGCAGAGGAATCATCAAGACGGAGTTGAAGGAGATCAATGAAAAATATGGTGATACCCGCAGAACAGAGATCACCTTCGCTGACGGAGAAATCAGTATTGAAGATATGATCCCGGATGAGGACATGGTGGTGACGATATCTCATCTTGGTTATGTCAAGCGTACCAATATTTCTGAATACAGAATACAGGGCAGAGGCGGGAGAGGATCAAAAGGCAGCAGTACAAGGCAGGAGGACTTTATTGAGCATATGTTTATAGCAAGTGCCCATAATTATCTCTTTTTGCTCAGCGAACAGGGTATCTTTTATAAGATCAGGGTCTATGAAATACCTGAAGCCTCAAAAACTTCTCAGGGCCGGGTGATTCAAAATTTGATTGAACTGCCTAAAGAAGATAAGATCAAGGCATACATCATCATCAAGAATATTGAGGATAAGGAGTTCATGAACAGCCACTACATTCTTTTCTGCACCAAGAAAGGAACTGTGAAAAAAACACTTGTCGAGGAGTACGCCAAATCTAATATCAGTAAAATACGGGCATTGACGATCAATGAAGGTGATACACTCATTGACGCCCGATTGACCGATGGTCACAGTGAGATCGTGATGGCCAATAAGAAGGGTTATGCTGTTCGTTTTAATGAAGATGACGTCAGAAGTATGGGAAGACCTGCCGCAGGTGTACGAGGGATGACTTTGCAGGGTGAAGACGATGAAGTGGTCGGTATGCTTACGGTTAGTGGGGATGATAAACTCTCTACGATCCTGGTAATATCAGAAAACGGATACGGAAAACGTTCTGAACTGGAAGAGTATCGTAAAACCAAAAGAGGTGCTAAGGGAGTCGGTACCCTGAAGATAACCGAGAAAACAGGTCAATTGATTGCGATCAAAGCTGTGGAGGAAAATGATGATCTGATGATTATCAATGAATCCGGGGTTACGATCAGAATGCCGGTCACTGAAATCCGTATCATGGGTAGAAAGACACAGGGTGTACGTTTGATCAACCTGACGGATGATGACAGGATTGCAGATATCGGGGTGATTAAGAACGAAGAGACATCAGGTAACCCTGTCGAAGACAGCAGCGAAGAAGAATAGGGTAGAATTGTATCTCTATTATTTTAACTGGGTAGCTAAATCTAAGACCGGTAGGCGATATTTTAGTACTTTATTAATTGGACGTTAACAAAAGGAAAACGTATACTCACGATTTAATTCGTCGTTATCCTGGTTTTAAATATTTAAAACTGATTCACTTGAATAAATCAACTCGTAAATGAAAAAAGTACTGTTTCTTTTTCTTTTTGCTTGTGCAGGTTTAGGCCTTCAGGCTCAGGATCCTGTAAAGGACATTAAGAAAGCTGCAAGATTGTTGGGTACCTACAATCTTGACCCTTCGGGAAGCGCTGATAAATTGCAGGAGGCTGTAACCTTGGCCAATGCGTCTATCGATGATCCATTAGTGAAGATTGACCCAACGGCATGGCAAACATATGGAGATATCTTTATAACCGTCGTCAATACGGACGTTGCTCATTTTGTGATCGATCCTGCCTATAAGGTAGGTGATCCGATGGCCTCCGGAAAGGCCTTTAAGGGATTCAAGATGGCTGCTGAACTCTCCGATAAATCCTACCAGACCAAGGATGCGATGAAAGCCCTCTCTGCAGGTATTCAGAATGTATATTACATGGGCTCAGCCTTATACCAGACCCAGAATTATGAAGGAGCATATGATGCTTTTAAAGCAACGTATGATGGTTATGTATTACTTAAGAAGAATAATGAACCTACCACATTTGATGCAACAGAGCAGCCAAAAGCACTTTACTACAGTGGTTTGTGCGCTCAGCAGGCCGGTATGATTGAGGAAGCAAAGGCTGTGTATAAACAATTGGTCGATCAAGGCATAGCTGAAGCGGGCGTTTATGAAGCATTAATTAACCTTTACAAGGATGAAGATCCGGCATTATCAGAACAATACCTGAAAGTTGCACGTGAGAAGTATCCAGATGATACAGCACTGCTGTACGCTGAAATCAACCAATTGTTGGTCAAGGGAGAATTGGTAAGCTTGGTGGAGAAACTTGAAAAAGCTGCTGCTTTGGACCCCAACAATGTTTCTATTTATATTACCCTGGGACAGATTTATGATAAGCTTTATCAGGACCAGTCTGCAACAGATCCAACTGCAGCAGAAGAAAGTTTTACAAAAGCTATGTCCTATTATCATCAAGCTCTGGCAAAAGATGCGAAGAGTTTTGATGCGGTCTATAGTATAGGAGCTTTGTGGTATAATAAGGCGGCCGCTTATTCCATCGAATTGAATACATTGTCAAATGATTACACCCCTGCAGGCACAAAGAAGTATGATGCCAAGAAGGTGCAGATGGATGATGCGTTTGTAAAGGCGCTTCCGTTTTTCCAGCAGGCCGAAGAATTGGCTCCAAAAGATATCAATACATTGATTGCATTGAAAGAAATTTATGCACGTCAGGATAACTTCGACCTGGTGGATGCCTACAAGCAGAAACTGGCTGCTCTGGGAAACTAACAGGTAAATATGAAAGATTTAAAAGCCCCTGGTGTGTGAATTCCTCAGGGGCTTTTTAGTTCCAGACAAGCAACACATTCCTGATATATTTGCATTCTAAACAGATACCTAATGGCAGATCATGTTTTTCCTGAACCCGCTCCACTCAATGATGTTGCAGCATTTCACCGTACTTTTCACTTACCAATCCTTGAGTCTCCGGCTATACCGGGTGAAGACAGATGCGCGTTGCGTATAAACTTGTTGCAAGAGGAGCTTGATGAATTGAAAGAAGCTATACGGGACAAGGACATCACGGCTGTAGCTGATGCATTGAGTGATCTTCAATACGTCCTTTCGGGCGCTATACTCGAATTTGGTCTGGGACATAAGTTTAAAGCACTCTTTGAAGAAGTACAGCGATCCAATATGAGCAAAGTGTGTGAAGATTATGGCACAGCGGAAGAGACGCTAGCATTTTACATGGAGAAGGACGGTACCCAAGGCTTTATCAAGGAAAGTCACCATGGATTTTTAGTTTATCGGACTACTGATAAGAAAGTACTGAAATCTGTCAGCTATTCACCGGCAGATTTAGAGAAGATACTTCAGTGAGTTATGAGTTATGGTTGCTGAGCTGAAGCACATGGATGCGGGATAGCAAGCCGAAGCATGAGTTATGAGTTATGGTTGCTGAGCTGAAGCACATGGATGCGGGATAGCAAGCCGAAGCATGAGTTGTGGTTGCTGAGCTGAAGCACATGGATGCGGGATAGCAAGCCGAAGCATGAGTTGTGGGTCGTTCTCAGTTGGTTGAGAGCTTGATATTAGTATCTGAAATCTGGTATCTGAAATCTGAAATCTAGCTTCTGGTATCTGGTATCTGGTATCTGACATCTGAAATTTAGCTTCTGATATCTGAAATCTATTTACGTCAACAAATTACATCATCTCGTAAATACCTGCGATACCCTGACCGCCACCTACGCATGCGGTGACCATTCCATATTTCTGATTACGTCGTTTCAATTCATTAAATAGTTGGGTGGATAATTTTGCCCCTGTACATCCCAATGGATGGCCTAGTGCTATTGCTCCGCCATTGACATTGACCAGTTCCGGATCCAGGCCAGCTATACGGATGACAGCCAGCGATTGAGTAGCGAACGCTTCATTCAGTTCAATGAGATTAATGTCATTGATGGTGATGCCTGCTTGTTTGAGCGCTTTCGGGATGGCTGCACAGGGCCCAATACCCATATAAAGCGGGTCAACACCAGCAACACTGCAACTGATTAATCTCGCTATAGGATCGAGGTTTAATTCTTTAACCAAGGCTTCACTCATGACCAGTACAAAAGCAGCACCGTCTGAAGTCTGCGAAGAATTTCCGGCGGTGACCATTCCTCCTTGTTTGAAAGCAGGTTTTAGTTTGGCAAGCGCATCATATGAGGTGCTTCGTCGGACACCTTCATCAGTATCAACGACAAAGGTGGTGCTTACTTTTTTGCCTTCTTTGACAACGACATGATCAACGGTGATCGGAACAATTTCGTCCTTGAAGTATCCCATATCTAGCGCGTTTGCTGCACGAACATGTGATCGTAAAGCGAATGTATCAGCATCCTCACGGCTGATGCCATACCTTTCAGCTACGGCTTCAGCAGTAGCACCCATGCTGGCGAGGTAATCGGGGGTAGTGGATGCAACTTTATAGTTAGGGGCAAATTTGTAGCCCGTCATCGGTATCATACTCATGGACTCCGTTCCTCCGGCAATATAACATTGCCCCATACCTGCTTTAATTTTTGCGACCGCAATCGAAATGGCTTCCAGTCCGGAAGCGCAATAGCGATTTATAGTCATTCCGGGTACCTCATGCCCAAGTGCCCGCATGGAAATCAATCGCCCTATCTGAAGGCCCTGTTCTCCTTCCGGATTTGCACAACCCACTATGACATCATCTACCCGCTTAGGATCCAGTTGAGGCACTTGTGCTAAAAGATAACTTATTAGATCTACGGCAAGATCATCTGATCTATAGTTGCTGAATCCGCCTCTTCCGGCTTTACCTACCGCTGTCCGGTATGCTTTTACGATATAAGCCATTTTATTGTTTGGTGTTTAAATGTTTAAATGGTTAATTGTTTAGCTATTTACTACCAAATTCCATCGTATTATTACTAACTCCTCACACAGCATTCTTCACTTCCAACTGCTCGCTGCTACCTGCTCACTTCTAATTTCTTAAGGGCTTATTATTTTCGAGCATGTACTGAATCCTTTCCAGCGTTTTCTTCTCTCCACAAAGTGATAAGAAGGCTTCTCTTTCAAGGTCCAACAGGTATTGTTCATTGACCAGTTGAGATCCAGTCAGGTCTCCACCGCATATGACCCAGGCAAGTTTGTGAACTATTTTAATATCATGTGCCGAGCCAAAAGCTCCAAGTCTGAATTCATTTGCAAAAGCATATAAGGATGCAAGTCCTTGTCTGCCCAATACCAGGATATCTGATTTTGGAATCGGTGTAATATAATTCTGACTCAGGTCAAGTACTTTACGCTTTGCTTCAGATATTGAATTGTTGAGATTGATGACAACTTCATCTCTACCTTTAACCAGGTAACCCAGATCAAATGCTTCGTATGCTGAAGTGGCCACCGATGCTGTAGCAAGGGTTTTACAATAATCAATTAGTTTAGGTATCTGTACATCACCATTTCCGAAGGACTCTGATAATCTTACGGCAAATTCCTTTGTACCTCCTCCACCAGGAATTAATCCAACACCTGCTTCCACTAATCCAATGTATGATTCAGCGGCAGCAGCTACGCCATCGCAATGCATCGAAATCTCACATCCGCCACCAAAAACATAACCTTGCGTAGCGGCAACCACAGGCACTGCCGCATACCTGCATCGCATAGATGTCTGCTGGAAGTAATTTACAGCCATATCAAGGTCATCCCATTCTTCCTGAAATGCCATCATGCCGATGAGCATGAGGTTAGCGCCTACTGAAAAATTTGTGGCCTGGTTGCCAATCACCAAACCCTTCCATCCTTCATCTTCAGCTATCCTGATGGATTCGTTGATGCCACGCAAGATACCTTCCCCGATAACGTTTGCCTTGCTTCTGAATTCGAAACAAAGTACACCATCACCAATATCATGAAGGACCGCTTCATCGTTTCGATACACAGGAGATTGAGCACGAAGAGTCTGGAGGTTAACCTTCGTTTCAGCTCCCTGTATAGGGGCATAGGCCTGCAGCTCCGGATGATACACCATTGTTTTACCATCCTTCAGGGTGTAGAAGGATTCAATTCCATCATCCAGCATTTTTTGTACCCAAGGGCTAATAGTTAGACCGGATGACTTTGCATCGTCGAGCCCTTTCTTTACGCCAATGATATCCCAGTATTCGAAAGGGCCAAATGACCATGCAAATCCTGCTTTCAATGCATTATCAATGCTATTGATAGAGTCTGCGATTTCCGGTATGCGGTTGCTTACATAGGCGAAAAGACCAAGCAGATGTTGTTTGATTAATTTCCCCCCTTCATCAGGAGCATCATAAATAGTTTTGATTCTTTTTTCCGGATCGTCTATTTGTTTTGAAAGCCCCAGAGAAGGAAGGTCTATTCTGGGGTCACTACCATATTCAAGGGTTTTAAGATTGAGTGACAAATATTCAGTTTGTCCTTTAGCATTTTTTCCTTCGCCTTTTTTATAAAAGCCCTGGCCGGTTTTATTGCCCAGGAATTTGTTGTCCAAAAGAAACTGCATATATCCCGGCACATTGAAAGCACCAGCTTGTTCATCATCCGGACAATTGTGTTGAATACCTTGCATCACCTTCACGCCTGTGTCGTGGCCTACGAGGTCAGACAGTCTAAAGGTTCCAGTATTAGGTCTGCCAATAACCGGACCAGTCAGTTTGTCAACCGTACTGATAGGGAGACCAAGTTCTTCCGTTAATTGAAATATGCGTGCCATACTGTATACACCGACACGGTTAGCTATAAACGCAGGTGTATCCTTACAAAGGACAGTTTGTTTGCCTAAGAACCTATCACCAAACTGCATCAGGAAATTAACCAACGCCTTATCCGTGTCTGGTGTAGGTATGATCTCCAACAGGCGCAGATATCTGGGTGGATTAAAAAAGTGAGTCCCTAAAAAATGTTTTTTAAAATCATCTGATCGTCCTTCATTCATCTGATGAATAGGAATACCGGAGGTGTTGGAACTCACGATGGATCCAGACCGTCTGTATTGGTCTACACGTTCAAAAAGCGATTTTTTAATTTCAAGCTTTTCGACGATCACCTCTATGATCCAGTCGGCTTCCTTGATTTTTGGAAGGTCATCCTCAAAGTTGCCGGTGGTGATTCTGGAAATAAACTCTGAATGATAAAGTGGAGCAGGCTTTTGTTTAACAGCAAATGCAAGCGCATCTTCTGCTACCTGGTTTCGGCGTTGATTTTCGCCCGAACCGGGTAAGTCAAGCATCAGAACCTGAAAGCCTGCATTAGCAAAGTGGCAGGCAATGCCGGAACCCATTACACCCGATCCGAGTACGGCTATTTTTTTTATTATTCGCATGAAAATGAAGCAGATTACATGTGGGTGTAAGATAAAGAATGCTGATGATAGACGGGACCAGTTGCTCCGGTTTACCTGTATAAAGTACTCCCGTACAATCAGTTCTTTTTACTGGAATCCCCTGATTCGATGATGCATGGATACCCTGTCAAAACTTTATACATTAATTATTTTTATAATATGAAAATAATCCCTTAATTTTAACCCGTTGATGTACATAGGGTCTTCTAACGGACGTTACGTATTGATGTCATCTTAATCTTTTTGAACGATGAATAGTCTTGATTCTGCATTAAATCCCCAGGAGCAAACGTCCCAGGGTAAAGGCTGGATTGTAAGTTTGATCACCCATATCCTTGTCATCATTGCTTTGTTTCTGCCAATGATTGTCAACAAAACCCCGCCCCCGGAGGAGGAAGGACTCTTAGTAAATCTTGGACTCCAAGATGAGGGGCAAGGTGATGAAACCCCAAAAGGAACTGATCATGAAGTTGCTCCTAAGCCGGAAGAACGGCAGGAAAAGAAACAGGTTGAACAAATTACGCCTGCTACACCGGCAAAACAGGTTTCCCAGAAAAGTATAACGAGTACTCAGGAAAGTACGGTTGTAACTAAAGAAGCAGCCGCAAGGAAAGCAGCCCAGGCAGATGCACAAAGAAAAGCCGCAGAAGAAGCCAGTCGCCAGGAAGCATACAACAAAACCAAAAAGTCTTACGGAGACCTGTTGGGAGGAAGTGGAAAGGGAAATACAGGAAAACCGGGCAGCCAGGGAGAACCAAACGGTGATCCCAATTCAAATATTCTTGAAGGTATCAGTAAAGGAAGTGGTAGAGTCGGAGGGGGACTCGGTAATCGCGGAGTTCTGCATGAACCTCAGATAAGCGACCGGAGTCAGAAAACCGGTAGGATAGTCATTAGTGTTTGTGTTGATAAAAATGGAAAAGTGATCAAGGCAGACTACACGCAGAAAGGTTCGACAACCACCGATTCCGAGTTAAAGGAAATAGCCCGCAAAGCCGCTCTGCAATTCAAGTTTACGCTCAGTGAGATTGAAGAACAGTGTGGTACAATAACGGTGGATTTTAAAATCAAAGGATAGAAATACAATTTTCCTGCTTTTAGATTTTATAGCTCATTGTTGAAAATCAACTGTCTGCCAGCCCGAATTACGCAGCAAGTAGTAATTTTGGAAAGCGTTTGATAGATATTTCAGTAGAGGTTTGAATGGTATAATAAACGACGAACATGGTCAGACCCGTCAGTTTGGGTAATAGGTGCCGACGGCAAAGTTGCTTTTGAAGATATGGAACCTGGAAAATATACATTGACAGTAGACACTCCCTATGGACAAAAATCCAGAAACATTTTTACCCAATTGAACAGGCGATCCTCAGTTGATTTTAGTTTTTGAAAGGCGGCTAAATTTTTTTGATCTCTTCTGCACTTCGAACACAGCAAAAGCAGCCTGCTCGCGATTTTCTGATAAAGGGGAAGTTAATTCATAACATACCGCTTGTTTTGTGGGCTTAAGATCAATTATTACCATCATGATAGAATTATGTGTGCTTGATGTCCTCCGGGCATGGAGGAAAGTAATAGTGATCTTGCTTTGCTGCGGATCCGTTCAGTCAGGGAATGCACAATTGTTTCCCGGGCTTGAGGGGGAGCAACTAACTGACGCTTTAAGAGATGCGTATACCCCTGGCCAGTTACTCAATGATAGTCAGGTACGGGATACCTTATATGCAAAGGTCTTTGCTGAAACGGATAGTGTCCGTTGTATCTATTCTGGGTTCGCTAAGTTTTTGCCTGCTGGGGTTGACCCTTCCCAGTGGTTATTTGGGACAGGTCTTGAAATTGAATCGATGAATCTTGAACATGGTTGGCCGCAAGCAAAGGGTGCTGGGGAAGGGACCGATGGCAATGTAAACATGTATCATTTATTTCCATCTAGGACTGACATCAATTCAGATCGGGCCAATTTTCCGTTTGCGGACATTCCGGATAATCTTACTCAAAAGTGGTATTTCAGAGATACAGAGATGGCGGTTAAGCCTGGCAACAATATCAATGCCTACAGCGAATATGCCAGCGGATCTTTTGAACCCCGCGAATCAGTCAAAGGGGACATCGCAAGGGCTATGTTTTATTTCTGGACGATCTACAGAGCGGATGCTCTTGCGGCAGATCCGTTTTTCTTTGCTTCCCAACTTACCTATTTATGTGATTGGCATGAGCAGGATCCTGTTGATGTATCAGAGCTGCAGCGCAATGATATAATCGCTCATTACCAGGACGGAAAGGTAAACCCCTTTATCACGGATTGCTCTCTGGTCAGAAGGGCATATTGCAGTCAATTGCCCGAATGTGATGTCGTTTCATCGCAAGTTCCCAGATATGAAGAATTTGTACTACAGTTTCACCCAGGATCACAGCAATTATCTATTGAGGGCACTGAATATAAGATATGGCAATTGCAGATTTTTGATCAGCTGGGGAGGCAACTGAAAGCTGAATCCCTTCAAACCAACCAGCTTTGTTTGCCTTTGGCCTTACCGGCTGGTGTTTATTTTGCTGTTGCTATTGATCACCGATACCAATTGAGCCAAAGGTTTGTAATCCCATAGCTTATCTCTTTAAATCAAATTGACCCTAGCCATAGGCAAAGCGTAAAGGACCTGGATGATAGGTAACATTTGCCATTTTTTCTCTTATAGCGGTGTTGCTGTCCCTAAAGGAAGTGAATTAACGCTTAGCAATTTGAGTTGAGTGGGAAATAAGACTTTTCATTTGTAAAATAATTAAGCAACCAGCTTA
>JAWXAW010000003.1:0-4982 GCA_034439675.1 Saprospiraceae bacterium
TCAAACCTCAGCTCTGCTTTTCTCTGTGCACAACTATGCTGCAGAGGATGCGGACAACATACGCGTTGTCATCGATCTGGATGGACAAGAACGCCCGGAGGGAAGTTTCGATATCCTCGCAGGTGAGGTCAAAATTGACACCACCATGATAACGGTGATGAAGACCGGATGGCATACCATAGCCATACGCATCAGTGATTATCCTGTCACCTTTGATGACACGTATTTTCTGACTTTCTATGTGGCTGAAAACCTGCATATCCTCAGCATCAATGAGCGGGCTGAAAACCAAAAGATATCCGCTGTTTTTTCAAATTCCGAATATTTCATTTTAGAAAATGCCCTGGCCAATAATATTCCCTATGCGCGATTCCAGGACTACAATCTGATCATTCTGAATGAACTCAGCAAGATTCCCTCAGGACTTATCAGCGGACTTAAAAAATACACCGAAGACGGAGGAAATGTATTGTTTATCCCCTCATCGGAAGGAATGCCCGATCAATATAATCCTCTTCTCCGATCCATTGGTGCTAATGAATTTCTATCCTGGGAGCTACGCGAACGGGTAGTAGGCAAAATAAATACGGAAGCATTTATATATCAGGACGTATTTAGCCGAACAAGGCCCAATATGCGCTTGCCAAAGGTTACAGCATCATTCCCCTATGCGGGTTCAGGATCGAAAGGCCAGTCCCTACTGGGGTTCAGGGATGGTGGAGACCTGGTCACGTTTTATCCATCCGGAAAAGGTGCTTTTTGCGTCATCACTTCCACCCTTGATGGCACAATCAATGATCTGGTCCTGCAGCCGGAGATTTTTGTTCCGCTCCTTTTCAATCTGGCTATTTACGCTTCTGATTTCAGGGACCTTGCCTACACAATAGGCATCGATCACCTCATTGCGATTGATAAAAACATATTGGATCCCGATAAACCAGCACAGGTTGTTGGGTCTGCAGAATTTATTCCCGGCATTACCCCCATGGGTTCGAAAATATTGCTGGATGTTCAGGGCCAGGTCAAAGCTTCCGGTTTTTATAAGCTCATGCAGGATGATAAACTGGTCTATGCAATGGCCTTTAACTATGATCGCAAAGAATCAGATCTTTCGCTTACCGATGTCAGCACCCTTGGAGAAAATGCCCGCTTTAAAGTGTGGACTGATCCCGATGAATCTGATTTCACCCATCTCATCGAATCAGAAAGGCAAGGAAGACAGCTATGGAGATGGTGTTTGATTTTTGGATTACTTTTTATTGCGATGGAAATTGCGTTGATTAGGCTATGGAAAGCATGAAAAGTTAGAAGTGAGCAATTAAATAATGCAAGTCCCCTTTAGGGCATTTAGTGGCAAAAGAGAATTGTGAAGCATGAGTGGGGGTTGTGGACAGGACACATCCTCAACAATGACTATATTGGATACAACCTTTGTATGAAAATATTAATTAAAAAAGCAACTATACTTCAACCCGGGCAGGATGAGCTTTCAAAAAAAGACATTCTGATTGAAGATGGAATCATCACCAATATAGCTAAAGCTATAAGCGATGGTGATGCGATAGTGATTGAATCGCCAAATCTCCATGTATCACCGGGATGGTTTGATATCGGGGCACAGCAAGGACAACCCGGGTATGAGTACCGGGAAACTGTGGCCTCACTAGGTAAAGCAGCGCGTGCGGGTGGTTATACATCCCTGGCCACTTTTCCGCGGACTAATCCGCCAATACAAAGTAGAGTTGAGATTGAATACTTACAACAACTCAGTGATGCACTCCCGATCAACATTTATCCTATAGGTGCCGTCTCACAGGACCTGGCGGGTAAAGATTTGACAGAGATGATCGACATGGTGCATGCAGGCGCAGTGGCATTTAGCGATGGTCGAAAGCAACCGATTGAATCCGGACTTTTGGCAAGGGCGATGGAATATGTGATTCCGTACAATTCCCTGATCATCGATTTCCCACTGGATCGCAGCCTGACGGCTGAAGGCCAGATGCATGAAGGAAAAGTCAGTACCTCAATGGGATTGATCGGTATTCCTTCGGTAGGAGAAGAGATCACCGTACAACGGGACATTCATTTGGTCGCATACACCCGTTCGAGGCTGCATTTCCACGCTATATCCTCCGCGGCTTCGATTCCGCTGATCCAAAAAGCAAAAGGAGACAAACTCTCCGTCACCTGTGATGTGCCGGCTATGCACTTACTGCTGGAAGACAAGGATGTGGGTGATTTCAACAGTCATCTTAAAGTGTTACCTCCGTTCCGCGAATCAAAAGACCGCAAAGCGCTGATCAAAGCCCTCAAGGATGGTATCATCGATCACATCTCTTCCATCCATACCCCCATGGAAGTGGAAACAAAAGAATGTGAATTCACTTATGCTTCCTTTGGTTCCATAGGCTTAGAAACAGCCTTTGCGGCGGCGAATACCGTCTTACGTTTTGTCATGCCGCTTGAACAGATCATCGACAAATTCTGCTCAGGACCAAGACAAATCCTGGGTATAGATATCCCGGTGATACGTCGGGGTGCTCCGGCAGAACTCACGCTCTTTGATCCTGATATCGAATGGACTTACAAAGGCACCAAACATTCACTATCCATAAATGACGCGATGTCTGAAAGAACCTTTACCGGAAAAGTGATTGCTACGGTACTCAAAGATCATGTATCGATAAATTGATATATTTGATATTCTTCTCAACCAAGTCAAAACCAAAACGAACTATGTCAATTACGCTCAAATGGGGACTTATCACCGGGATGGTGTATGTCATTTTTTCATTAGTCAGTAACATGCTTGGCCTGCAGCAGGGAAGTGGAGGTAGCGCAGGGCTTGGCATCCTGATATATCTCCTGCAATGGGGAAGTACCTTTTTTACGATTTACCTGGGCGTGAAAGAAATCCGTGAAAATGAACTCGGTGGTTATATAGATATTGGACAAGCTTTCAAAAAAGGCATGGCCATTGCATTGATAGGCGGTTTGATTTCTGCTTTATTTACGCTGATATATATGAATTTTATAGATCCGGAGATGGGTGACCGCATCCTCGAAGGAGCTGAAGACCAGTGGGATCAGGCCAATATGCCGGAAGAGCAACGCGAAATGTCCAGAAAGATAATGGGCATTTTCCTGAATCCATGGATCATGGCTCCATTCGTCATCGTCTGGATAGCCCTGGGGGGAATGGTAAAATCACTCATCGCAGGTTCCATTCTCAAGAAAGAAGCTGCGCCTACTGTACCTATGGCTTAATGTAAAGTATGTCTGCAACCCATCTTGATTTAACCCTCGTTATTCCACTATACAACGAAGAAGAGTCGCTGCCTGAACTCATGGCATGGATAGACCGTGTCGTGAAAGCAAATGACATCGAACATCTGGAAGCGATCCTGATCGATGATGGAAGCACCGATGGTTCGTGGGAGGTTATCTCAAACTTACGGCGCACCTATCCGTGGATAAAAGGGATCAGGTTCAGACGCAACTATGGTAAATCCGCAGCGTTGCAGAAAGCATTTGAAGCAGCAACCGGTGATGTTGTCATCACCATGGATGCAGATCTTCAAGACTCCCCGGAAGAGATTCCTGAATTGATGCGCATGATCCGGGAGGAGAAATATGACCTGGTCAGTGGCTGGAAAAAAGAAAGAAAGGATCCGATAGGCAAAACTATTCCTTCTAAATTATTCAATGCTGTCACACGTCGCGCCAGCGGTATCAACCTGCATGATTTCAATTGCGGCTTGAAAGCCTATAAAAACGAAGTGGTAAAGAATGTTGAAGTCTATGGGGAGATGCACAGGTACATTCCTGTCATCGCCAAATGGGCTGGCTTCAGGCGTATAGGAGAAAAAGTGGTGAAACATCAGCCGCGTAAATTTGGCTACAGCAAATTTGGATGGGAGCGTATGCTAAACGGTTTCCTTGACATCCTTTCCATTATGTTTGTCGGCAAATTTGGCAAACGTCCAATGCATCTTTTCGGCACACTGGGTGTCCTCTTTTTTCTGATTGGGTTCGGCATCTTAGCATACCTCAGCTACCTCAAAATAATACAAGATATCGGACGCATCTCTGATCGTCCTGTATTCTTCTTTGGTATCGTCACCCTCATCATCGGATCACAATTGTTTCTGACAGGATTCCTTGCCGAAATGATCAGCCGCAATGCGCCTAATCGCAATAATTATAAGATCGCGGAAAGGATCGGGCTGGATGATGAGGAGCATGATGCGTAAGAGAGTGAGAGGTGTAAGACAGTAAGGCAGTGGGTTTTGTAGGGTCGTGTTGCACCCGACCGATTATATCCAGCATTGCGCAGCAATAGGAAGTGAGGAATTTTCAAACCTGCCTGACAGATGATACCTGACAGTGCTAATAGCCGATCCCAACCTTTTTAAAAATAAAATGCAACAACCATGCTGGCCCGATCAGCAGGTACTGTACATCCTTGAGAAATGAGGGTTTTTTACCTTCGATCTTGTGTCCGATAAACTGGCCGATCCAGGCTACGACAAAGATGACTACAGCATATACCGCCAGTGTTTGATCACTGTGAAATACGAGGTTATATACACCCATAATGCCCCACAACATCAATCCACCAATCACCATAAAACCCACTAACATGATGATGGACAAGCGCGCATAATAGATCCAGGCGCCAACTAAAAACACAAATGCCCAGTTAGCCCAGAGGCTCTTTTCCAGAAAAAACGGAATGGCAAATAACATCATCAGCAAACTAAACATGATAGCAGGTACACATACCCAATGGATAAGCTTGTTGGTGGCATTTTTATGGCTCTCTCCATAGGTCTCTAATAATTGATCGATTGTGCGCATCGTTACAGTGATTTGAATTTAAATATATAAAATTTGATTTGTTGGTGGTGAGGACACCAACAACGGCGATTAATTGGGTCGGGTGCAACACGACCCTACGAATTTGGGGTCGGGTGCAA
>JAWXAW010000004.1:0-40706 GCA_034439675.1 Saprospiraceae bacterium
AGACAGTAAGAAAGTGAGACAGTAAGAAAGTGAGACAGTAAGAAAGTGAGACAGTGATTATGTGGCACGTAGCCGATGTTGGTGTCCTCACCAACAACTACCGATATATCCCCTTTTCTGCCGTTGTTTCCTTACTTTTACGCAGTAAAAAAGTAATCACAAACATGTCAGAACACAAAGAACTCCTTGGTGTTGGTTCACGGGTCAAACATCCTGCCTATGGTGACGGTGTAATCATCCGGCTTCACCCGGTTGCATACGAAGTTAGCTTCATGGTCTACGGTATTAAAAATGTAGGTAAAGAATATGATCAATGGGATATCATCGATCGGGTGGAAGCCTTAGAACCGGTATCCTACACCGAAGCCGAGAGATCATTGATGAAAATCCTGAAGACCTGGGGTGAAATCACAGAGATCGTGCCGATCGGTGATAAATGGAAAGGTGGCCTGATGTTGTTACAACCACAGGATAAATCACTCAAACCAAAAGATATTCCGATAGAAACCTTCTTCCACAAAATCGTGATGCTGCGCGACCGAATGCGCGTACTGGAGCAAAAGATAAACAGCAATCCTAAACTCACGGATGAGGATAAGATTGATATGCAGCAGTATATCACCCGAATCTATGGAAGCCTTACTACGTTCAACGTATTGTTTCGTGAAAAAGATCACCACTTTGTAGGTGAAAAATCATAATTGAATGACAAAGTGGCTATTGTTCTTTTTGCTTCTGGCAACTTCTTTCTCCTGCATTAAACTTGGTGAACACTATACTTCTATTCCTCCGGGTATCTGGAGAGGAGTCCTTGTGCTCAGTGACGAAATGGAAGGCTTTGATGAAAAATCTAAAGGTGAACTTCCCTTCAATTTCGAAGTAATCTACGATACGCCTGATTCCTTTCATCTCGTTATCCATAATGGCGAGGAGCGAATTGTCGTGAGCGATATCAGTACAGGCGTTGACAGGAGAATCGCACGCGACTCCATACGCATAGACTTCCCGATCTATGATTCACATATTCAAGCCCAGTATGAAGAGGATGCTATTGAAGGCTGGTGGGTGGTCAGAAACCGTAAGGACTACAGGATAAAATTCAGGGCGCTCCATGGACAACCCTATCGTTTTTTTCAGACACTTGATCCACCTGTAGCGGACCTGTCAGGTAAATGGGATTGTAGTTTTGGGATAGAAACTGACGAACCTTCAAGGAGCATTGGTGAATTTATACAGCAAGGAAATTACATCACCGGAACCTTCCTATCACCGACCGGTGATGATCGGTTTCTGGAAGGTGTAGTCAATGGTGACCGCCTGCATCTCTCTGTTTTTGACGGAAGTCATGCCTACCTATATGAAGCTAAAATCCTTCCGGATGGTCAGTTGACCGGCATCTACCGATCAGGCAATCATTTCAAAACCTACTGGGAAGGCATACGAGCTGATTCAATTGAGTTGATATCGCTGGGTGATCCACTTGGATTAACAAAGATGCAACGTGATGAGGTCTTTGCTCTTTCCCTCCCTGATGCAAAGGGGAATCGTATTGACATCAGCCAAGGAGTATTAGCCGGCAAACCTAAGATCATTCAGATCATGGGAACATGGTGTCCAAACTGTAAAGATGAAACCACCTTTCTTTTGAATTACCTCAAGAATAATCCAGATCCAGGATTTGAAATTGTAGGTGTTTCTTTTGAACGTCATAGCGATACGACCAAAGCCATAGCCGCCATTGAGATGTACAAGTCGAAAATGCAGATCCCCTACCCTGTCGTCTATGGTGGTATAAATGATAAAAAGAAAGCAGGGGAAGTATTCCCGATGTTAAATAAAGTTGTAGCATATCCAACATTAATATTTCTGGATAAAAAAAATAAAGTGGTGGCCATTCACACAGGATTTTCAGGCCCTGCAACTTCTGGCTATGCTGCGTTTAAAGAAGAGTTTAATGCGTTAGTATCTAAAATGAAATCCCGATAATGAATAAATGTGTGTTGATCACCGGCGCCACAAGCGGAATCGGCCTTGCAACTGCCCGGGAATTTGCGATGCATGGTTATGATCTTATCCTGACAGCAAGACGAGAGGACAAATTAGCAGAAATAAAAAAAGAACTTACATCCGCTTTTCCTGTTGAAATCACTACTTCAAGTTTTGACATCAGGAATCAGTCGGAGTGTGCTGCAGCCATGTCTTCCATACAACGCCCCATCGATATCCTTATCAACAATGCAGGCCTGGCACGTGGACTCGACTTCATCCATGAAGGCAACCTGGAACATTGGGAACAAATGATTGACACCAATGTAAAGGGCCTGTTGTATATGACACGACTAGTCAGCCCGGGCATGGTAGAACGAAAATCAGGGCACATCATCAACCTCTGTTCTACAGCCGGTAAGGAGATTTATCCGAAGGGTAATGTTTATTGCGCAACCAAATTCGCTGTAGAAGCGCTGACAAGAGCTATCAGGGCAGATTTGTATATGCACGGCATCCGCGTATCCCAGGTTTCGCCGGGCCACGTAGAATCAACAGAATTTGCACGTGTTCGTTTTGATTGGGATGAACAGAAAGCAAGTATCTATGATGATTTCAACCCGCTCACATCAAAAGACGTGGCTGAAGCCATCTATTTCATCGCATCGAGGCCGCCACACGTTAACGTACAGGATATCCTGATGATGGGAACCCAACAGGCAGGAAGTATGATGGTGGACAGGTCAGGGAGAAAATACGATTCGATCGCAGAGTGATTTCCAACCCGACCTATCATACGTGATTTAAATGAAAAAACACGACGTTCAAAGGAATCCTTTGTATTAGGTATTTTAAGTTTTCAACAATACATTTCTAACAGATCCATTATGAAATCTAATCTTATTTACGTTCTTTTTTTCCTGATGACTCTTTCAGTTTGGAGCTGTAAAAAAGATCAAAAGACATCCACGCTAATAACAAATGAAGTACATCGCGTTATGGACACTCATTCCTATGCTCATCCTGACCAGGCCGTGGTCAAACATCTTTCACTTGATCTGACAGCTGATTTTGTGGCTAAAAAAATCTTTGGGACTGCAACCTATGATATTAATGTCCAGGCAGGAGCGGACAGTATTGTCCTTGATTCTAGAGATCTGGAAATTCAAAAAGTAACGGTCGATGATATAGAAACACCCTTCACTCTCGGGGCATCAAACGAATGGTTAGGACAGCCTTTATCCGTTCCCGTAAAAGCCGGTTCGAAAAAACTCTCTGTCACCTATTCCACCCGGCCGGGAGCTGAAGCCCTACAGTGGCTCGATCCTTCTCAAACCGCAGGAAAAAAACTCCCTTATCTTTTTACACAAGGACAAGCTATTCTGACCAGGACCTGGATACCCATCCAGGATAGTCCCGGAATACGTATGTCGTACGATGCAAAGATTTCAGTCCCGAAAGATTTAATGGCGGTCATGAGTGCATCCAACCCACAGGCCAGGAATCCGGAAGGAGTCTACACATTCAAGATGGATCAACCCATTCCCGCTTATCTGATAGCCTTGGCTATCGGAGATCTGGAGTTCAGGTCACTCGGGAAAAGAACAGGAGTTTATACCGAGCCGTCAATGATGGACAAAGCTGCCTCCGAACTGACCGACACTGAAAAAATGGTGGAGGCAGCTGAGGCCCTTTACGGACCCTATCAGTGGGAAAGATATGATCTCATCGTGCTACCACCTTCTTTTCCATTTGGTGGAATGGAAAATCCACGCCTGACGTTTGCCACACCCACTATACTCGCTGGTGATAAATCATTGGTTGCGCTCATAGCACATGAACTCGCGCATAGCTGGTCTGGCAATCTGGTGACAAATGCAACCTGGAACGACTTCTGGCTAAATGAAGGCTTTACAGTTTATTTCGAGCTCCGTATCATGGAAGCATTATATGGAAAATCATATACAGCAATGCTTGCCAGTCTTGGGTATCAAAGCCTGAAGGAGACCGTTGCCGACCTGACACCCCGGGAAACACATCTCTTTCTTGATCTTGCAGGTAGTAATCCTGATGATGGCATGACGGATATAGCCTATGAAAAAGGTGCACATTTCCTGCTCATGCTGGAAGAAAAGGCAGGCAGGAAAACCTTTGATGCTTTTCTGAAATCGTACTTCAAGGATCATCAATTTCAATCAATGACCACCACAGCTTTTCTGGAATACCTGGATGAAAACCTGATCAAACCAAATAAACTGGATGTAAATGTGGATGAATGGGTCTATGGTCCCGGCCTCCCTGCTAATTGTCCCATTGTATCCTCCGAAAGATTTGCAAGTGTAGATATTCAGGCCGCTAATTTTATAAAAGGGCAACCAGCTCCATCAATCAATATTAATGGATGGAGCACACAGGAATGGCTTCATTTTATTCATGCATTACCGGATAGCCTCTCTCCAACACAAATGAAGGATCTGGATACCGCTTTTAATCTGACGGCTTCAGGTAACAGCGAAATACAGGCTGCATGGTACAAGCTTGCGATTAATCAGGGTTACGGCAAGACCATTGTACCCGCTATTCGCCGGTTTTTAGTTGAAGTGGGTCGCCGAAAATTCCTTACACCACTCTATATGGCTATGCTGGACAATGGCATGAAAGCAGAAGCACAATCCATCTACAAGGAAGCACGTCCAAATTATCATAGCGTCGCGTTCAACACGATGGATAAACTTTTTAGCGAGGCAAAAGATTAGATATTAATTATTGCAGGCGAAGGCAAAGAAAAATATATCGCCTGAAGCGAAAGGGATTAGGATTGCCTGCTTTAGTGATATAATCAAATCATCACGGGGCAACCATGTAATAAACTCCTGTGGTAAAAAAATTTCGTACCCAGGGGAAGTTACGGACCAATGAATTTTGAATGCGGGGTTTTATACCAAACTTGTATTGATAGATCGGATTGAATAGGTAATGACGCCTTGCAACTATCTTTAACCTGTTCATGCGAAGACATTTCTCGAAACGCTCTATGCTGATACCGGTTGATTTTACGTCCATGAGATCATCGATGGTCACCTGGGCTTCTCCTGCCATCTGTAATACTCCTTTATAAAGGAATGGCGGCAACAAATGGAAATAGGGAAGTTTGCTTAATATCTTACTCTTGCAAACTTGCTGATGACCACCATAGGGCATTTGCCATGGTGGAAAAGCAAAGAAGATATACCCATCTTCTTTTAGGAACATGGATAGCTGGGCGATAAATTCCAGCTGACCGGGAATGTGTTCTATAACATCCTTCAGTATCACCAGGTCATACTTTCCTCCAAGATCATGTTCCGGATCAATATCAAAAATATTGCGGTTTACAAATTCAATCCTACCTTCTGCCAGCGCCACTTCGTGATATTTTCGCGCTTGATCAATTCTGTATGGTGATAATTCAATACCTGTGCAAAATGCACCTTCTTCCAAAAAGCACTTCAGCACCCCTGCTTCAGCACAACCAATTTCTAACACACGATTCCATTTCTTCCCGGGTGCATGTTGCTGCAGCATTGGAAGAATATGTTCCTTGGTGACCCGATACTGCATATCAAAGTACCTGTCCTTGTCTTTGTGAAACTCGTACATCAGTTGCCTTTGAATTCAGGCTTACGCTTCTCTATAAATGCTCCTGTACCCTCAAGAAAATCCGCGCTTTCAGCTATTTCTCCAAACGTCCTCGCTTCCATAGCAAAACCATCTACTCCCGGAAGAAACTGACTATTGACAGATCGGATCACACCTTTGAGCGCTAACGGTCCTTTAGTGGTGATCTTTGCCGCCAGTTCTTTAGCCTTGTCAAGAAGTTGATCTGGCTCCACAACATAATTGGTCAAGCCAAGACGCAAAGCCTCATCAGCACCAACCATTTCTCCGGTCATGAGCAACTCCATGGCTTTTCCTTTACCAATCAATTGAACAAGTCTTTGTGTACCTCCATATCCTGGAATAATCCCAAGGTTTACCTCAGGTTGCCCAAAGCGCGCCTTTGTGGAAGCTACTCTGAAATGGCAGGCCATCGCCAGCTCACATCCACCACCTAAGGCGAAACCATTGACTGCTGCAATGACCGGCAAATGGAAATCCTCAATCAAACGGAAAATATGCTGACCCTTTGTACTTAAGCTTTCAGCCTCTTTACTATTGAGTCCATGCAGTTCTTTGATATCAGCTCCTGCCGCAAAAGCCTTTTCACCGGTACCGGTGATGATGATACACGCTGCCTTGTATTGACTGAAATCATCGGCGAAAAAAGAATTCAATTCATCAAACATCAATGCATTGAGCGCATTCATGGCATCAGGCCTGTTAAGGCGAAGTAGGAGAACATTATCAGAAATGTCTATCAATAAGGTCGCATATGCTTTCATGATGCAAAAATAATCAACTCTGACCAGCCGGAGGACCGGGGACTTCCTTGAGTTCAAATAATTGATATCATAGGTTGACTCGTACAAGGGATCAAATCATTAACAATATTCAAGCATGCCAGAGGTTTCTCCCTATCCAGAAAGCCAAAATGAGGATTAGTGAAACCCAGGCTGCTCCGGTACCATACCATCTCTTTCGGATAGCAGGCCAGTAACGTCCCCCAAAAATTGAAAAGCTATATCCAGCAAGACCATACACTAATGCCGGAATAAATAACGCATTGAATTGGAATGCCGCACCAAATCGGGCATGTAAAAACTGGTGAACAGCCCTTTGAGAACCACATCCAGGGCACATCCATCCGGTAAAAGAACGTAATGGGCATTTTGGAAATGGAAAATATTGAGGGTCCAATAATCCATACACGATGATGGCTGCCACCCCGCACAATCCAATAAGGATAAGATTACGGTTCAATTAAATTTCAACGCCTGATGTGCCAAGTCCTGTAAAGACACCCAAGATCGCAACTAGGATATACACAAAGAGAATCACTAAACCTGAAATCGCTCCAATTTTAACCCATTTGCCGGCATCCTGGCTGGCCTTGACCGCTGCTTCCCGCTGTCCACTATTCCATAGTGTATCCACTTTGGTGGCATAGACCAATCCCACAATACCCAAAGGCAAACAACAAAACAAGGTCACAAGAATGGATTCAATCAGCCAGTTCTTTGGAGGGACTAGCAGTACCGGATTAGTATACGTGACATTTACAGCTGGCGGAACGGCGGGGTTAACAGCAAATAAGAATTCAAGATCACTCAGGTTGCGGGCAGGCACCCAATCCGGAAGCCCATCCTTCCAGACTAATGTTGATTCACTGATGTTTTGTTCTTTCAATTGATCAATCGTAAACGGACCGAACCGCTCTTTACCATCCGTGTAATAATATTGAGTCATAGTTGTTTGGTTTGGCAACCAATGTACTAAAAAATTGAAAAAGTAAAAACCTTCCTTTTATCTCCACTGTCTCATCCGGCAGAAGTAGAAAGCAACGTAGAGTTTGTATTATAAAGAAAACCTCCATTTTTAAAGGTATATTAGCTATTCCATAGACATTGAATACCAAATCCTGCACAGATCACACGATGATCGTCCTGAATTACGCCGTAATAATGAATGCTTACTTCTGGCTTGTGGCTGCTTGAGTTTCCTTCTTAAATCTTTTCCAATGAAAATCACATCGTATTCGATTGCCAGGCAATCCTTAATCCCTTGTATCCTAGCCCTTCTGCCTTTCACACAAATCATGTCTCAGGATTTTCAACGTTCGTATGGAGCTTCATTCAACAACACTTTTACAAAAGTCATACAAGACGGCTCAAATTATTATGTATTGGGACAAGACGAACCCTTCAGTGGTGCTACCCTCCGCGCTACCGTAACCCGGCTCGATGCCAATGGAATACATCAATGGACTCTCAGCCTGGATATTGGTTCGACATGGAATGATGCTGTGCTCACACCCACCGGGGACCTAATGGTCGTTGGTTCAACATTACCCTTTGATGCAACATGCAAAAGTCTGATTGGATTGGTCACGCCATCCGGAGGTGGCGGCTTCACCTGGGTACAGTCGTATGATGTGCCAGGCAGAGAAGCTAACACAAGGATCGTGAGAAGTCCTGCACCTCAAAACCCCGCCTTCCCATATTATATAGTAGGAACTCAATTCGATGGCAGCAATGGCAGCTCAACGTGGGACGATGTCATTTTACTGAACCTGAATGCTTCCGGAACCTTCAATTGGAAAAAAATATTCCCAAGCACTGCTGATGATGAATTTGCGCGCAATCTGTCTGTGATGCTTAATGGTGATCTGATCCTGGCCGGCAATCTAAATTCAGAAGGTGTCATCCTTTTCACAGACAACACAGGAGCTTTGTACAGCGGTGCAACGCCTGCAGGTTTATCCATTTCTTACGCTGATGTAGCTACGGAAAGCGGAGGAGGATTTTATGCAGTCGGTGGCACGTTCCCTACATTCACAGCCTATCTCTCTAAATACGACATGGATTTAATCAATCTATGGGATGCCACCATTTCTGGCCTGACGGCAGTCAGCCAGGTATGGGAAGAGCAATCCAGCGGTGGTATCTACGTAACTGGAAGAGGCGTATTCAATGGCCAGAATCGGGCAGTGTTGTTGCGCTTTATTGAAGTAGCCAATTTACCTGTTCTGCAATGGGTAAAATATCTTGACAATGGTGAAACAACATATACCGGAGGATCGACCACGTTGCTTTCTTCAAATGATATTTCATTTGTAGATGGCAGAATATCCGCTTCCGGAGGATTCGGGCAGCTTGATGCATTTATGTCAGTCAGTGATGCACAACTCAATTCATGCATGACATCAGATGATTTTGTGAATATTGAAACGTTTGCCCTTTTGTACAATGGACCTGTGGTACCCAGCATTGTGTTTTTTGATTTCCCCACAGGAACTGATCTTGTTAGTTCGGCGCAAAACTGGCAGCAAGAAGTAGTTTGCAACAATGATCCTTGTCAGGCTGACTTTATCATCACACCTCTTGATGCTTGCGGTCATATCCAGGTCACCAATACGAGTACAGGCGTGTTGCCTTTAACCTATTCATGGTGCAATGGTTCCTCTTCAGAAGATCTTGATGTCCAATTGCCTTGTGGGCTCCATACTTTTTGCCTAACCATTACAGATGCCAATGGATGCACTTCAAGTTATATGGAAGATGTAACTGTAGCAGATAACATACCACCGATTGCACGATGTGCACTTCCAATTGGTGTAATTTTGGATGCGAATTGCACATACACACTTACGCCTGCTCAAATAGACGGAGGCTCAACAGACAACTGTCTAATTCAATCACTAAGTGTTAGTCCGGCTGTTCTGACAGGTTGTGGAGTTTTCCCCGTTACATTGACAGTCACAGATTGGTGCGGGAATACAAGCACCTGCACTACACAAATACAGACAGGTGAAGATGTCCCACCTATTATCACGTGTCCCTCTAACTTAACGGTTACATCTCCTTCAACTTCACCTTGCTCAATGGTAGTGAACGGACTCTCTTGGCTGACCGCAACAGATAATTGTGGGACGCCTTTTGTCGATTATGTCGTTACAGGTGCTACGTCCAATTTTGGCCAGAACGATGCCAGTGGCTTGACATACAATCAAGGCGTTTCAACTGTTACATACACTGCAACGGATGATTGCGGGAATACAAGCACATGCAGTTTTACAGTCGAGGTCCGATGTACACAGCTCAGTATCGTCGTCAACAAGTATAATGATTTTGATTGTGATGGCGTCCGCGACCTCTTCGAGCCAGGACTTTCGGGTTGGCTTTTTACGCTGATGAATACTAGTACTGGCCAAACATACACAGGGACAACAAGTGTACTAGGTCAACACATTTTTCAAAACCTGCCATCCGGCACGTTCACCCTCACAGAAACACCTCGACAGGGTTGGGTTGCAACGAATCCATCTACCGGTAGTGTAATTATTACTCTTGTCTCTTCCAATGCAATTGTTGAATTCGGCAATTGTAGTGTATGTATGCCTTCTGCAGATCCATTCATCTGCGGCGAACAATTGGATGTACTATTTGTAATGGATAATTCCGGAAGTATGGATCCAACCGAATATAAAAATATGAGGGATATGGTTATCAACGCTGTAGCCCAGATCCAAACGGCATATTCCAATGCCCAATTCGGCACAATACATTACGGAGGCGATTGTGGTGAAAAAATCTATATGGAACATGATTTCAAACCTTCTAGTCAATTTCCGCTTCCGATCAGACGATTCCCACCAGGGGGCAATGATGATTTAAATGTTGCTTTATTCAATACCCTAAAAGCTTTAAATCATGTGCCGAATCCCAATTTAAAACCAACCCCCATATCCTATTTAAATCAACGCCCGGGATCAAATTTATGGGTCATTATTTTTACAGACGCCCTTGGTGGTTATTCTAATGGTGGATGCATAGGTTCTGCTATGCTTCCTTACAATAATTCAATTATCCTTAAACAAACGAAGAATGCAAAAATCACTATTGCACACCTTCAGCCCGGACCATTTAATTCAATATGTGCAGCCATTGCATCACCAGGCGGCACGTATTCAGGACCTATTGACAACAATGGGTATGATTCAAATGTACCTGGACCAAGACAATTCATTCCTATACCATTGGGGACTTCATTTATAAATATTCTTCCTTCTGTACCACCTTGTGATTCGACTGCAGACCATTGCTGTGATTCGCTGATGGTGAAGACCACATTAAATTCATCAGGCGGCAAATGCTGCGCAATGGTGGATTTGAAAAACAAAGTGGGCTTCCCGGTTACGAAGTTCGAAGCTGAAATCATTAATTCTCCGGGATGGGTATTTAACGTAAGTAGCCTGTCCTATGCTTCCGGATACAATTGGGATGTGCCTCCTGCCGGATCGATCATCAGTATCAATCATACCTCAGGTCAGATTCCGCTAGGAACCACTTTACAGGCACTTTCGTATTGTCTTGCATCCACCAACACGTCTGCTGCATCTTCACAAACAATCGTATTCAGATGGTATGCAGTATTACCGGGTGATTCTATCAGACGTGTTTTATGTACAGATACACTGATTACGTCATGCCTTAACACAATGAGTGAAAATTGTGCGGCCCTCGTTGATTCGTCGCTGGTTTGCAATCCTGATAATCCCTATGAGTATCTATTCAACTTCACGCTTCAGAATCTTTCCGGCATAGCTATGAATAAGGTGGTTTTGGAAAACCTGACACCGGGATTTGGATTCAGCCAATGTAATGCATCTGCAGCCTCCACCATCATAAGCATTTTTTCCAACCCATTTCCTTTACCCAATGGAGCTGTTTCATCTAACCTTTGCGTAAAGATTATCTCCCCGATCCCGATACTAACACCACAGCAGATGTGCTTCCGAATTGGATTGTACAGTGATTCACTGGGTTGCAATTCCGTGGATAGTATCTGTGTTCTACTTAAGCCATGTTGTGACCCATGTGATATGGTAGCGGCCACGGTGGAGTCATTGAATGTAGATAATGCATGTTGTTACAAATTGGATCTACATCGCAGTTGTGGATATGTATTATTCACTAAAGTGGAAACCGAGATCCTGACTCCAGGGGTTGTTTTTAGTACAACTTCATTAGGTGGTCCTGATGCTGCCGATTGGTATATCTATCCAGGCGTTACTTCCACTTCCGTTTCGTATGGAACAGTTTCCGGTGCCATACAAACAAACCTGTTAGATGACATCATTCAGTTTTGCCTGGACAGCATCACTTCAAACAACCAAATCCCACAAAAAATAGTGGTGCGTTGGTATAACGCAACGGCAACAGGTGATGAGATTCTTTGCACTGATACCCTGTTAGTAGATGTGCCGGTCAATTGTGAAAAAAGTTGTATCGATGGTAATTTTTCAAATTTGTTTTTTAGCTGGAATCACGGAACGCAGAACAAGGCTGTGAATTGTGGGAATGTTCCAGCTAACATTGGTTGTCCTAATGAAGGAGAGAGCTTAAGTCTTACGGGCCGTTTTACCTGGGGCGATCCTCATGTAGATGAGAAAGACGGGACAAAATGGGATTTTAAACGCATTGGATCCGGTATTTCCTATTCGGGTTCCGTCACTTCAGATCCCTACTTTGGCATTGATTTATTACCCAACTATTTTGATCAACCAGGATTGTATGAAATAACTTTATCGAAAGAGGATATTAATCAGTACTGTTCGTGCACCATACAATTTAATGTTGATTGTCCAAACCTTTGTGAATGTTCTGCCCTGGATATAGTCCAATTCAGAGAAAGAGTGCAAAGAGGATTTGCGGTGATCTATCCTGAAAATAGTTGCGATGTTTGTTTCTCCCCTATAGCCCTCAATGATTGTGAAACCGTAGAATGGTTTCTGAATACTACCGATGATCCTCCGATCGGCAGAAGTTCAGGTCGTAAATCATTCTGTTATTCCTTTCCGGATGCTGGAGTGTATACGGTGATCATGGAGGTATCAAAGAAAAAAGACGATAGCGCCAATTGTGATAAACAGAAAAGGGAACAGGCTGTGCAGCCATGTTTATTCTGGCAGGAATGTAATGATTCTGTGCTGGATAATCCATCTTTCGGAGAAGGGGCCATTGCAGGCGGCTTAATTACGGGCGGCCATTCGAATGGATGGAAAGCCAGTTCGGGGAATCCAAAATTGAAAGAAGAACAAATCGATAGTTTTGATGGCTGGACGATGTCATTGTCAGGCAATCTGGATACTGCCGATGTGCTGAGTCGATTGGAACCTGTCTGTTTATCAAAACAAAAGGGAACTATTTCCATCCGCCTTGCATCATACTCATCGACTGAATTACGTAAAGATGTTCTTGAAACAAAAAATACAAGAGTTTTTCTCACGCAGGGCGACAATTTTGAATTGAACAATTGCAGCGACATTACTTGCTTTGAATTAGCCTCCATTTCGATGTCAAACCTCGATACCACCGGATGGCTTGAAGTGCAAATACCATACGATCTCAATGATTGGGATGCAGATGATTTTTGCGGCGGCATCATGGTTCGACCCGTTGTTTATGTGACGAATTCATTTCGCACTAGTCAACTGGCTCCGGCGACCTTCTCATCTATTCAGCTGGACAATATATGCCTAAACGGTACAATTGTGGCTGTTGATGAGTCTGCTCAAATCCATGACATATTTATCTATCCTAATCCCACGTCAGCAGAATTGATTTTAGGGTTTACGGGTAATACACCTAACGATGGCATAGTCCAGGTATTTGATCTCTATGGTAGATTGCTGATAGTAGAGAAATTGGAACCAGGACAATCTTCACACGCCTTTTCAATAGAATCACTATCAACCGGAATCTATTTTGTCAGGGTACTTGAAAATGGATTGCAGGTATGGATAGAGAAAGTAATTAAAAAGTAAGCTTTTAGCAATCGCTGTCTGCTTTGAGAATGCACATGCGGTGGTATACTGTCGACCGTATTGATTAAAGATTTATAAATGGTCCCTGATCTTGTCGAAGGATATACACCATAAATGTACCCAATGGTCTCTAAGCTTGTTGAAGGGGACTTAGCCAACCCCCTCCTCTTTACGCTGCTATTCGCCTCAGGTGAAAGGCGGCGGAAAGAAGTATGCCTTTTCCTGCCCTTCGACAAGCTGAGGGACCCTATTACTCTTCAATCTTCATTCTCGGTTTCGCTCAGCAAATAACTTTTCTTTCTGCTTGGTGAGCGTAGTCGAACCATCATTCTTCACTTAAAAGATCAGGTCTCCTTTCAGTCGTCCTTTCTATCGATTGCTGATACCTCCACTCCTCTATTTTTGCTTCATGCCCGCTCAACAGGATATCAGGCACCTTCATACCTTCCCAGTCCGCCGGTCGGGTGTATACAGGAGGCGCAAGCAAATCATCCTGAAAAGAATCCGTCAATGCGGATGTCCCGTCATTGAGTACCCCAGGTATCAGTCGGCCAATGGCATCAACCAGAACAGCCGCAGCAAGCTCACCGCCACTTAGTACATAATCACCAATGGATATCTCCATGGTTACAAACTTCTGCCGGATACGTTCATCAATACCCTTGTAATGGCCGCAAATCATTAACAATCGTGAACGGAGTGATAATTTATTTGCAAGAGATTGATTGAGCGTTTTTCCATCCGGCGTGAGGTAAATAATCTCATCGTATGCTCCCTCAGCCTGAAGTTTCCGTATTGCATCAGCTATGGGCTGAGCCATTAGAACCATCCCTGCGCCACCACCAAAGGCATTGTCATCGATCTGATGGTGACTACCTATACCAAAGGTCCGGAGATCAATCACCCGGACCTTCAATAAACTTTTGTCTGCGGCACGTTGCAGTATCGAATGAGAGAATGGACCTTCCAGGAGTCCTGGGACTACAGCCAGAATGTCAATCTCCAACATTACACTTCGATTTAGTGGTTTACTCTATGCCTAACAACTCAATTTCAAAGATCAATGCAGAGTATGGCTTGATCGTTGGTCCTGCGGCCTTGTCTCCATAGGCCAGATCATAGGGTATATATACTCTCCATTTTGACCCGGTAGGCATCAATTGAAGTATTTCAGTCCATCCCTTAATCACCTGGTTGAGTGGAAATGAAATCGGTTCGCCACGGTCAACAGAACTATCAAAAGTACTGCCATCAATCAAGGTGCCATGATAATGCACATTGACCGTCTCGGTTGCTTTTGGTTTAGGACCATC
Source organism: Saprospiraceae bacterium (assembly GCA_034439675.1). Classification (GTDB taxonomy): domain Bacteria; phylum Bacteroidota; class Bacteroidia; order Chitinophagales; family Saprospiraceae; genus Opimibacter. Next base: position 14,764 of record JAWXAW010000004.1, read on the forward strand.
GCCCATCTTGAGCACTTCGTATTGCAGCCCGTTATCGAGGGAGATTACACCAGGCTTGCTCGTATTGGCCTTGAGAAAATTTTCACCGGCCACTTTGTTAGATTCATGTTGTTTGCCTTTTAAGCGAGCTGACCCTTCGCGTACTATAATATTGCATTGCTCGGCAGTATATAGGGTGGGTTCACCTTTTACAGAAGATTTAAGGCCGGCATAAATCATTTCTGTATTGAGGTCGCCGAAGCCTTCCTGGCGCAGGTTGCCGCCGATAAGAACACCAAGGCTATAGGCGAGGCTGTCATCGACTGAATTAAACTGTTGTGCTTTCACTGTGTTGTCCATAAATGATAAAAGAAGTAATAGAATGGTTAGATGTTTCATGATTTTTTCATTTCAGCGTAATACATAAAATAGTAAGGTATAGTTTCAATTCCTTTGTAGAAATTGAATAATCCAAAGTGTTCATTGGGTGAGTGTATATCATCCGTATCTAGCCCGAAACCTAATAGTACCGTCTTGATACCTAGGATGGATTCAAATAATGCTACAATCGGAATACTACCCCCTGACCTTTGCGGCAAAGGAGCTTTACCAAAGCTCTTCAGCATGGCTTTAGATGCAGCCTGGTATTCAATGGTGTCTGTAGGGGTCACAGCCGGATGACCGCCATGATGAGGTGTGACTTTTACGGTAACAGATGGTGGAGCAATGCTTGTAAAATAATTTGTAAACATTTCCGTCATTTTATCCGGGTCCTGGTTTGGTACCAAACGCATACTGATTTTGGCAGACGCTTTTGATGGCAAAACCGTCTTTGCCCCTTCTCCGATATAACCTCCCCAGATTCCATTCACTTCCATCGTTGGACGAATGGATGTTCGCTCCAGAGTTGTGTAACCTTTCTCCCCCATCAAGGCATTAACCGATAATTCTTTCTTATAATCCGCTTCATTAAATGGTGCCATATTCATCTGTTTCCGTTCTTCATCGGATACGATCTCGACATCATCATAGAAACCTGGAATGGTGATGTGCCGATCAGCATCATGCAATGAAGCAATCATACTACAGAGCACATTAGCGGGATTAGCGACTGCACCGCCAAAGACCCCTGAATGCAGATCCTTATTAGGCCCGGTCACCTCCACCTCGACATAACTCAGCCCTCGTAGTCCGGTCGTAATCGATGGCACATCATTGGCTATGATGCTCGTATCTGATACGAGGATGACATCGGCACCAAGCCTTTCCTTGTGGGACTCCAGAAAATGACCCAAGTTGACTGAGCCAACCTCCTCTTCACCTTCAAACATCACTTTAACATTACATGCAAGCTTTCCGGCAGATAGCATAGCTTCAATCGCCTTGACATGCATGTAGAGCTGCCCTTTGTCATCACATGATCCCCGGGCATATATCTTATCATCTTTGATGACAGGCTCAAATGGAGGAGACGTCCACAAATTGAGCGGATCTGGCGGCTGGACATCATAATGCCCGTAGATCAGAATGGTAGGCAATGACTCAGATACTTTCTTCTCCGCATAAATAATCGGATGGCCCTTTGTAGGTATGATCTCTACGCCATCCATACCAACTCGTTTCAACTCTTCACTAAGCCAGGTAGCTGCCCTGAGCACATCATCCTTGTACTTTGTATCAGCACTGATGGAGGGAATCCTTAAAAAATCCAGTAATTCATCCAAAAATCGCTGGCGATTGGCTTGGATATATTGTTGTACTGCTTCCATGTAATTAGACTGTAAATGAATGTTTTATGAGGCTTTTAACCAGTGTATTACTGGTGGGCAACCTGTCTGCAAGGTACACATTCAAAAGAAATCTGAGACCTGCGAACGACAAAAGCACAATGAAGTCAGACAAAGAATTGACCTCCTCCAAATCAATAACTAACCATCATCTCCACAAAGGGTTATTTTTACTCAATCTTACCATTACAAACCAAATGGCATCCACCAGGCATTCTAATAATACGAAGTGTTTCTTTTCCTTTTTGGCTCTGTTGTTGCTGTCTGATGCTCAGTGGGTTACCTCCAATGGTAGAGGAGAAATCGGATTTTCTCCCGGAGATGGTACATGGCATTACTCTCCGGCAAATGATTCGTTTTCAAATAGCCGGACAAGAAAGGAGAACAACATTAAAAACCTGACCAGTCCAAGGTTTGATTACGTTGATGAATCCATCGTATCGGCAGAACTCCTGCAACAATGGAAATTACTTTATACCACAATAAGGGAAGAGGAAAGAGTAGTGCAGAACCTATTCAGGGAAGCAACAAATGCTCAGTTTAAAGCCGGAACCCAACTGCGGAGTGCCGAATTGAAAAAAGACCAGGTTGACCCGGTTCAGTTAGCTGCCCTCCAGTCTGCATTTGATAAGAGTGTTGATGATCTTAAAAAGGCGAACCAGCAACAAAAGGAGATTAAAAAACTGGTTGAAAAATCAAGAAAAATAAATGCGAAACCCGGGAACATCACTGAAAAAAAAGTGGACGGCATGCGAACAGTTTACAATGAATATCTGGCCAAGTATCATCCCGGACAACCGCCTCTTAAAAGCCCGGTTGTATCTAAATCTGCTAATGAATCACCCGCACTACCACCAGCAACTCAGCCTAAATCAGCTATACCAGCAAAAACAAAAGTCGAAGAAAATAAACCCAAACAGGTCACCATCGAAAATGAACCTATATCCTATGATCCGGATATGATCAACAAAAGGCCGGGCCCGCCCAAATCATTTGCGTACCTGTCGCAGCCATATCAGTGCAATTATGAAACAGATACAATAGACACAGCCTCCAGGATGGTCTGGAAAGCACTGAAGCCAGATGTCTTGTTTACATATACAGATCCTGACTTAAAGCCATATTTCAGAGGCAAGGATCTAATGACCTGTCTTGGCCGTATTTCAAAAATAGGATCGTATGTGCAACTTACGATTGAATTTCAAATAGCCAGTTCTCACTCTCAAAATAATTTTGGCTCCCTGGAAGAAGGTAGCCTGCTCAGGTTCAAACTCATGAATGATGAATATATCTCCTTATTCAACCTGAAGACGAATACGGGCCATGTAGATCCATACACCGGGTATACTATTTTTTCAGGACAATATGCGCTGGGCAAGCAGGAGATTAGTAAACTAGGCTCCATGGAATTGGACAAGATGCGTGTATTGTGGAGTACCGGCTTTGAGGATTACGATGTATATCATGTCGATTTTCTGATTCACCAGCTCAACTGCGTGATGTCAAAGTGATGCAATCCTGTCTTCGTAAAATAGTGAATGTTATAAAGCCATGCTAGGATTAAAATTACCTACAGATCCGAGGTGGGTTAACCTCGCCGAAAAATCACTGGAAGAAATACTGACTGACCATGCCTACTGCGAACAAAAGGCAGCCACTTCATGTATTTCATTGATCCAGGCATTTCCTGACAAGGAAGACATGGTGGCAGAACTGGCCCCCATCGTCACCGAAGAATGGGGCCATTTCAGACTTGTGTTACAGCAATTAAAGAAAAGAGGACTTCACCTGGGCCGCCAACGAAAAGACGAATATGTCAATGCCCTGTTGAAGTTTGAACGCAAAGGTGGATCCAGGGAAGATCGCCTGATGGAGCGTCTCTTAGTTTGTGCGCTTATAGAAGCAAGGAGTTGCGAACGGTTCAGATTATTATCACTTCATATCTCGGATACTGCTTTGAGGGATTTTTACCATGGATTTATGGTTTCTGAAGCAGGGCACTACCGACTCTTTATAGAATTGGCTAACAGGTATGCTGATACGGTCCTTGTAAAAAAAAGATGGCAGGAATACCTTGATTATGAAGCTGAAATCATGTCCCTACTTTCCCTGCGAGGAGATAGAATACATTAATAGTCGGGTACAGTATCACTAAGGCATCACGTCACTCCTGGCTAGCTGGATTTGCGTGGCATTATTACCATAGGTCTGCGTTCCCACCCAAACCATCATCTGGTTGTTGTACATCACCTTCCATTCGCTCATAGGAAAGTTGCTGACATCGGGCTTCAAAAACAGAAGTTTTGTTTCATGGTTATAGGTCCATTTGCCCGTATGCGTCTGCTGCTTCAGTTTCCCTGCTTTGTAGGTTCCGTCAGCATCAAGATCGATCCACTCATCCTTGTAGGGTTGTTCACCCCCTTTATTGGCACCGCCAAAAGCAGCTTTATAGAGGAAAAGCTTGTCAGTCAGAAAGGTATAATCATGTCCTCCGATAGCAGAAGCATCAGAAGGTTTGGCTGCTTCCTGGTCAGCACTCTCAGCATTTTGACTTTGGCCATTCTGGTTAGCGCCCTCCTGAACTGTGGTCGCTTCTTGCTTACATGCAATGGTCCCTATCAGAAATACAATTGATATGTGGATATAAAATGATCTCATTACCTTTAATTTTAGGGCGCAAATTTAAGTAACCTCCTTCAAACGCTCACAGGAAGGAAAAAATTATTGTTTGAATTACTTGTTAAATATGTCCGGCGAGCTTTCCCATATCATTTCTGCTTCAGTCAGAAAAAACCTCGCTGGTTGCGGTGTTACCCCTACCTCAAAGATTCTGGTTGGCGTAAGCGGAGGGGTCGATAGTATGGTCTTGCTTTACATCCTGCATCAAAACGGGTTCAACGTTACTGCCGCCCATGTTAATTTCAATCTTAGAGGAGCAGAATCTGTCAATGACGCTCTTTTTGTAAGTAGATGGTGTCTGGACATGGGTATTCCCTATCTCGAGCTTTCCAGGGATACTAAAACTTATGCCGAGGATAACAAGCTGAACACACAAACTGCTGCCAGAATCCTTCGATATGATTGGTGGGAATATCTGATACATAACAGCGATTATGAATATGTGGCAACAGGGCATCAACTTGATGATACTATTGAAACCGTTTTTCTAAATCTTTTTCGGGGCACCGGATTAAAAGGGCTAAGAGGCATTCCTCAATCGAGAGACTTTTATATCAGGCCATTACTTGATTGCAGTAGGTCATCCATCGAATCATTTGCAGCCACATTCGATATTCCATTCAGGACTGATGCGTCGAACCTCTCTGACCTTTATCAGCGCAACCGGTTACGTCACCATCTGATTCCACTCCTTGAAAAATTCTATCCGGGATTCCATTCCAGCATGCAACATACCCTGCATCGAGTCAATGTTGAATGGAATGACTGGGATACCGCTTACGAAGAATGGATTAGTGTCAATATCAGGCCTTTGCAGGACGGATTTCTGATTGACGGACATCAACTACGAAAAGCATTTTTACTTCGCTGGCTGGAAGAGAAAGGTATTCCCTGGATGCTGGCCTCAGACTTTCTCAATGCCCCTGAACAGGAAACAGGCCATATACTTCGCCATCACCATACCGCCTTATCTAGAACAAGAGATGGATATTATTTTGCAGAGACACAACCCGCTGCAGATTTCTTTATCCTTAAGACTGGCCAACATTCGATAGGGAATTATTTGATGACAATCGACGAAATTCCGTCGGAGGAGTTTTTGCAGGATCGGGATCCCTGGACAGAATATATGAACAGCGATGTGATCAGTTGGCCATTACATATCCGGAGTATACATCCCGGAGACCACTTTCAACCGCTCGGCATGAAAGGCAGATCAAAAAAAATACAAGACCTGTTAGTAGACCTCAAACTGGAGATGTTTGAAAAAGAAAGACAGTTGCTCCTTGCCAATAGAGAGCATATCCTTTGGGTCGTTGGCCTACGTCTTGATGATCGAGCAAAAGTTGAACCTGGGGCAAAAAAGGTCTACAAGGTTAAGTTTACCGCTGTAGGAAGAGACTAGAAGAAGCTAAAGACAATAACAAAGGCGATCACTGTTACAATTATTCCATACATAAAGATGGTGTAGCACTTACGCAGGTGGGCATATTTAAAGCCAAGCGTTCTGCCCAGGAAGAAAAGATCCCGCATGATCGTCGTATCGAGAATGGTGTCGTCCGCTACCGTTGCATTCATCCCCTGTTCATATTCTTCAAAACTCATTCTGTAATAGTTTCCGAAGAAGAAGAGATTGGACTTCTTCGCTAGAATGCTTTCCATAGAACTATAACCCTTCATCGGAATAGGCCGAGTAGCCAATGTTGCAAAAATCATAGAAATAAGACATACGCTCAGCAGCAGGATCGTTGGAAACAACAATACCCTGTTGGCAGCTATTTCTTTGCCCAATAGCGGGAGAGCAAATGTGATGATCAGGGCATTGACAGATAGCATGATGTTGGCTTTGTTATCCGCGATGGCACTCAGATCGATATGGTTACGTAAGGCGGTTTTAAACATCGTCTGGGCAGATTTACTTGTACCGATCGTGTTGGGCTCATCTTTCACTGCTGTTCCCAAACTTTTCTCTTCTATCTTTGCATCAATCAAGACCAGCTCTTCACCAAGTAATCTTTTATTTTCAATTTTTGTCTGCCCATAGCGCTCCTTTGCCACCTCCGAATAAAACGAATGCTCATCCAAAAAACGAAGGTTAGCTAATGCCCAGTCACGTTTGGTAAGGACTGCATTTTGTATACCGTTTAGTTCTTTCCTCAGGTTGTTGGTGTATATCTGAAAATGAGGCCTTCCCAGAGAGCTGGTATCGGCATCTTTCAGCAATGCTTCCAAATGGGTTTTGGGTTTTACATCTACCCTGGTGGCATTGATCAACCGTTCGATTATTTGAATTTTATCTTTGGGATAGTCGATAGACTGAAGATAATCTTTGGCGATCTTGATACCATGGTCTTCATGACCTGAATAGGCAACTGAAAATCCAACATCGTGAAACAAAGAGGCAAGGTTTAACAATTCAAGTTCTTCACTTTTTAAGCCTGCCTGCCTTGCGAGCAATATCGCCTCATCCCTTACCTGACAAGTGTGAACCCAGTTGTGGTAGGTATATACGTTTGAGGGAATATTTTCCTCAAATAGTTGCCGAACATAATCTTCAGCTGCTGTTATGATATCTGTTTGCTCCACTGCCGGCATTGACCCAAAATTATACCGTTTTTTCAAGTTTAATCTATTTCATTCTTAAGAGGATGTTGAGACGGAATGCTAAATGGAAATACACTCATTACATTCCCTTGGAGCAGAAACCAAAAAGGCACCAAAAAAAATATACTATAATATTGAATATTAGTTTATTACAAGGCATGATTCATGCGATTGTTGACCTGTGTTGGATGGATCGTGATCCACTATAACATCATTATGGAATAAGTGAAGACTGTCAACAATGAGGATGTACAACTCAACCTACTTCTTTGGATCAGCTGTTCCATTGAGGTCCCCGATTTTAATACCCATGATTTCAATTTCTGCAGGCTCTCCTGAAGGAATAGGGTCAATGATTATCTGTGGTGGGTCAAATCTCCAGGATGCTGATGAGGGTAGATTTTGAATCTTTCCCAGCAGAAGTCTTAAGAGGACTACGATATCTCCGACAGAAAGATCATCATTGTTTGTCGCATCGGCTGCGACAAATTGCCAGTTGAGATCAAAGGTGTCTTTACCCAGCAAATGCTTTTGGATGGCCACAAGGTCTAAGGCATTGAGTCCATTGGTAGGATGATCATTTTTCTCCGGCGTGATCAAATATTGTCCGTTCCGGTTGACATTGAGGAGTTGAAAGGTACCATCCTCATTGGTGGTTATGGTTTCTGTAAGGGAACCCGTGACTTTGAGTATTGCATTTTTTATAGGTCTTCCGGTCGGATCTGAAACCAGACCATGGATGCTTACTAAATCTCCAGATGCTTTATTTTCAATTGAAGAAATCTTCGTAAGTCCTGTCTGATCAGGATCCAGCCAGTCACTTAGTCTTTCCTGAGGTGTTGGGCCAAAACTCCATGACTTTGAAAGTCTGCCTATGAAAGCGCTATTGGTAGCCTCACATCCGGCAGTACCACCATGCAATTGACCCACGAGGTATCCGTCCTGGTTAAATAATGGCCCTCCTGAAGACCCTGGTTCATGTCCTCCTTCCGTAAACTTCAATCTGAAATGATGGTGCGCGGGTGTGGTGTATCCTTCAGTCCAACCGATCTGGTTAGGATGAATAGTAGCCTCATTGACTGAGGTCGATATTTTCCTGATATCTGCATTTGGATGATGGACGAGATAGCTTGTATCAGGCTTTGCTGTATCATCCCGATCCCAACCTGCAAAAGTCACTTCCTGGTTTAAGGGAACATCTTCATTTAACAATAACAATAAAAAATCAGATGCTTGTCCGCCCGCAACCAAATCACATCCGGTGATGGATAAGTACTGAGGTTCAACCGGTGGATTGGTACAGGTTGGAGAAAGATATTGAAAATCAAACCTCCACATTTCATAGATTGGGGTATAATCATATTGACAATGATGAGCGGATAGGACATAGGGCGTCTTGTCATTTCGGGTATTGTTTACAAAGGACCCAGAACACCAACCTATCCCTTCCTCCATCACTAACCTCATACGCACCGTGCTATTGGATATCAACTGTAGGAGAGAGTCTTCCTTACATTCCACATTAGGGTGACATGGGAATGACGTACCAAATCCAATATCCATTACTCTTCCTGCTTTGACAGGTTGATAGTAGATGTTATCAATAGAAAACTCGCTATCGTAGGAAGAGCCCTCCAGATTTTTCCAAACGAATAATGTTGTTCCCGGATCAAATTCAGTAGTTAGAAAATCACTATGCAATTGCTTACCAAAATCAAACAATATCTTCCCTTTTTCTGTATCCACCAGGTATAATTGTTCGCCGGCAGCTATCGTTCCGATTTCTACTTTAAGCTCTATGATGGAAGGTTGCTCAAAACGAAAAGCAAATGTGGTAGTACCGGTAATCGATTTCTTAAGGTCTGTGGACCTGATATTGGCCCTTATACCCAGGACATCCAACCTGCCATCATTCTTATCGTGCCAGGTCTTTTCGTCTAGTGCCGACCATTTGACAGTTATTACAGCTGTAGTATCATAGGCCTGGCGGATAACCTCGATGTTGGCAGAGACCTGAGCCATAAGACCCGCCCATCCAAACGATGAGATGACGTATAAAAGAAGGGTGAAACGAAAGCCTGATCGCATACCTGAGGGGAATCTGATTAAATATTGGAACACAAAAGTAACAGGTTATCCCGGACTTGTCCCGAAATCACTTTGCAAATAATTGGCCAATATCTTTGAACGCCTTAAATTCCAATGCATTACCACAAGGATCCATAAAAAAAACAGTGGCTTGCTCACCTGTCTGACCTGCAAAACGTATATAAGGTTCTATGACAAAAGAAACGCCGGCTGCCCTGACACGATCTACAAGCTTCTCCCATTCATCCCAAGGCAGGACTACTCCAAAATGGGGAACAGGCACGTCATGTCCGTCCACCGGATTATGATGTGTTTCTTCAGGCCCCTTAGGTTTATAATGTATTACAAGCTGGTGCCCGTAAAAGTCATAATCCGTCCAGAGCTCATCAGTTCTTCCTTCACGGCATTGCAACACTTGACCGTAAAAGTGCCTTGCTGCATGAAGATCATCCACCGGGATGGCAAGATGGAAGGGATGTATAGTTTGATTCATTATAAATCTGAGTTTAAAATATTCTAGGGAGTGTCTCGCCTTTTTATCCTGCTGATTATCTTGGGTATAATCCAGAAAACTATTTTTCTAAGCAACCTACCTAAAGATTGATGTTTGGTAGCTACCTCCACCAGGTATAGAGAAATAAAGTAGTATAGTTTAATAAAACTTCTTCCTGCAAGCGATCTTGCCAATACCTGGTCGCGATAGCTTGTCATCACTTTGTATTCATCACTTCGGGTGGAATAACAATAGGTGACAACATAACACGCCTGGCCTTGCAACTTTGCCTGCAGGTGATACGTCAGCAGCACTTCATCACGCTCATGGCAGGTGAGCACAACCCGGCCTCCACTGGGTCTGTCACCTAGCTTGGCTACGCTAAACAGTGCGTTAGTCCTGACGGAAGCACCGGCATATATCAAGCCGGAAACAAACTCGCCCTCAACCCATTGATCAGCCATGACCTGGTTTCTTTTCTGATCTATCAAGGCAGGAAGCTCAAAATGGATATAAACATTACGGTCAGTTGGATTCGTAATGGTTAGGCCAAGGTTAAACCACTCCGTTCCCACCCCCTCCGTCGCCTGCCATTTGACCTTCAACTTGAGTGCTGCAGCTCTTTCTTCACCGCTCACCGGCTGCATATGTTCCTCCAGATATTCAATATGATTTCTGCCTTCAAAGAAAAGCTGGCATAATGCGCCATACAAAGCATCCCAATCCCATAATTCTATGTCAGATTCTTCAGCGAGCTCCCTGGTAGCCGGATCAAACGATGAAGTCGTGATGATCCAGGACTGATCTGTCTTGAAAATTTCCCTGGCCCGGATAGCTTTTGTCACAACTTCGTCCCCCAAAATATCGGTTGGATTCTTTCGCAATGGCATGATCACTAACGTGATATCTTCCTTTGTGGCCAGGATTATTCCATCAAATTCACCCGTTTGCCGGGAAGGTAGCATCTCATATCCGTCGACCTCAAATAAATACCGGATGAAATCTTCAAACGCCGGAGGGCCGAGTTGCCGGAAGCGGATCGGGATAGTTTCCTGAAGGAATTGTCGTATATCTTGTTGGTGAAAGTCCATGTTTGACAGAAATATAATAATTTCGGCACTCGATAGATAATAAATATTTTCCATATGACCTTTAATAAGCACTTCTCCCTCATCTCTTGCCTACTGGTATTGGGTTCTTTGATCATCTCCTGTAAACCCTCCTCTTCTGCAGAAACCCAGGAAGTCAATACCCCGAGACCTTCTTTTGGCAATCTGGATGACAGGTTTCTGGACAAGGAAATTTTTGCAGCAGAGATGAAAAAATCCAGCGCGGTGATCCTGGATGTACGTATGCCGGGCGAGTTTGACCAGGGACATATCGAGGGCGCAGTCAATATCAACTTTTTTGACCCTGAGTTCAAACACAAATTGCTGGATCTCAACAAAAACAGCAAATACTACATCTACTGTAAAAACGAAACACGCTCAAAAATGTCCATGAAATTTATGCTGGACAATGATTTTAAGGATGTATTCGTACTCAAAAATGGGTATGAAGAATGGAATGTGGCAAAAACTAAATAACAAACTTTTGCTACAAGAGCTTCAACGACCCCTTGGGTTTACCTTGCTTTTTCTATTGCTCCTCAGCTGCAAGAAGCAAACATCGCCTATACCCGAAACGAATGAACAGGTCTTTGGTGATTATTGGTATAAAGGGGAAGCTGAAATCAATAGCTATCAACTCAGCCAATCCAGATATGGTGAAATACATGATGGCAAAACCGTTCTGGTATTTGTTGCCGAAGATTTCAGCAAATCAAAGCATGTCAAACTGGATGAGCCACATAAACACAAATCGGATGCTGTCCGGATTATAAAGCTGAATACGAGTAAGGAATTTGTCACCGGTATATACAAATACACGATGATGAATTCAGTGTATATGCCCGTTGATCATAGTGAATACCCGCATAGCCTCAAACTTACGTCAAGCACACAGGAATGGTGCGGACAATCTTTCATGCAGGTCAACTGGAAAGGTAACCGATATGAAGTGCAGGAATTTTCCTATTTCGAGTCAGAAGGCGATTCAAAATATAGCCTGTCGCGCGGATGGCTTGAGGATGAACTCTGGACACTCATCAGAATTGCACCTAATACATTACCAATCGGAGAAGTAAAAATGATTGCATCAGCCTTTTATATCCGCCTATCTCATTGCGAAAACAAAGTGTATGATGCTGTGACTTCACTGACGAAATCCGGAGTGCACTATACCTACGCTATCCATTATCCTGCATTAAAACGAACATTAGATATAGATTTTGAACCTGATTTTCCCTACAGAATCCTTGGATGGAGAGAAGTCTCAGCTGAAAATGAAATCACAACCGGACGTCTGCTCAAAACCATCATGACAAATTATTGGTCAAGTCACCATCCGGCAGATGAAATCATGAGGGACAGTTTAAATTTGAATAACTAGCTACAATTTTCCTGAATCATTCATTGTCTTCCACGTTAATGTATTCAATGGGCTTGCCGTCGGTCCAATAAGCATGTAATTGGAATGGCGGTCTTGACTCCAGATCTTCTGCCCGCACCCACCCATCACATTCAACACCGACGATCCGAACCCAGTCTGCTTCCCTGGTCAGCTCTCCTACCCAATCTCCCCGGTGAAGCAAATGCAAAGGCATTCCATCTTCAAGTGGAGCAACATAGACCGGAGTCTCGGACTTACTTGCATATAGATGAGAATGGATCATATTGGAAGAGGAACATTGTTTAAGAACTATCCCTATACCAATGTAGTGTCTTCAAAAGTCAAAATGTGACTCTAAATCGACAAATCGGATAAAATAAATGACGACTGGGTAAAAATTGGAAACGAAGCCATTAGCCATTTGTAAGCATGAAGCAAAGCCTCAATTGTAAAGGTCAGAAAAACTATGGTCTGATTTTGGCATTTTCTGCTAATTCTTTCAGCCTGAAAATACTTTGATATGGATTCTCTATAGCATGAAAATTGGCAAGCCAGGGAGGGACATGTCCGCCGGGATTCTGGATAAGCACGTATTCGAGTTCACATTGATGATCTGTGCGATCTTCAAGTTCCCAATATCCTTCATATTGCTTTATCTGGATCGCATCAGTGCGCTTTTCGATGAAATTGGGTACCGCTCTGAAGCGGACACTCGATTTAGTAACCGATTGCTTTACATCTAGTTTAGATACCTGGTACCTGTTTTGCATAGGCCAGTCAGCATCTTCAAGCATAAAAACATAATAAGCAGAATCAATCTGGTTAACCAGATAACTCTCATATACCTGGTTCATCCAACTATTGTAATTCCCAAACGTCATGAGTATTTCCATCACTTTTTCAAGTGGAGCATTGATCGTGGTGGTTACTTTGATCTGCTTATAAGGTGAGGAGCCCTCGAGTTGAGTATACACCCTGATGCCTTCTTTGTCAAATTCAAGTTCCCACTGATCCTTTGGCGCTGCAAAGGTCTTATAAGCAATTAGAAAAAATAGTAGGGAGAAACCAAAAGTCAAAGTAAGTTTCATTTCATATCAGCTTGTCAGAACGCGTTTTTTATTTTTCAGGGACCGGTGTTACCAATCAGTTTAAATGAATCAAGGAATTTGCCCATCAGCACTTCTGGTTTATTTTTTTCAAGACCAAATACCTGCAGACCATAGTATCTGTCACTATAGAGAATAATATTACCCCGGATCATACCTTTGGCATTATCATAGGTTCCCTTCCAGATACAAACATCCCTACCTGGCTGGTTGATAATATCCATGTAGACCATGTTACCATTTAAAGTGGTCAGGAGCTGATCAATAGTATTCTCAAAAAAAGCTGTCAGATACTCGGCATCGTGGACCACACCCGTCTCCGGAAGCATGTAATGATCAACTACAAAGGCCAGTGGGCTGATAGAATCCGAAACAGATCCTCCATGATATTGGTGAAACATGATGATATCCATGTCAGTTGGAACCTCTCTGACCTCATACTGTAGAGGAACAGGCGTCAGAACCTTAAAACCGGATTCAGGATGAAGGCTCCATGACCACTCAGGCTGGGTGGACAAAATCAAGGAAATCATTAAATACAGCACAGGCAGCATGCTGAATATGTATTTTGGAGCGTGATTCCTGTACTAACGAAGATGACGGCCAATATGTTACAACCGGGAAGAAATCAATGCTTTGATTTTTTTATCCTTCTTATTGCATTTCTGTTCCTGACGTCAGGTTGTCTTGATGGCTCCTCCACGCATACTGAAGAAGAGTCCGTCTATATGGCTGATTATGAAGCACCAGCATATAAATGGGGCTTCATTGATACCACAGGCAATCTGGTGATTGAAGCCATATATGATGATGTAGGTCCCTTTTCCGGTGGCTTTGCTGCTGTCAATTTTAAAGGCCGTTGGGGCTATATTGACAAGAGCGGTAAGACCGTCATCCGACCCATGTACAGATCAGCCTGGGCTTTCCATGAAAACAAGGCAAGGGTAAAGCCTTTTGACCAACCCGATCAGTTTATCACGGTATCCGGAGAAGTCCTTACTTCAAGCCTTTGGATAGCAGTGGATGACTTCTCCGAAGGATTTGCAAGAGTTCAGAGCGGTATTACGTTTGGATATATTGATACCGCTGGCAAAATGACCCTACCCCCCGTATACTTTGGCGGGGGCAGTTTTCTGCATGGCCTGGCCGTTGTTTCTAATGAAGAAAAAACCGGAATGATCAATCGAAATGGCGAAGAAATCATCCCGTTTATGTATGATCAGATTAAATTCTCCAAAGAAGAAAAGCTGGTGATCTGTAACATGCCAGGTCATTCAGTAGCATATGATCATCAGGGAAATGAAATGGCCAGAATTCCCGGAGTAAAAATGATTGAAAGTGACGGACATCTTATTTCTATCAGAAAAGATACCATGATGTATTTCTATGATATGGCGCAGCAACGTATGCTCAATGAATTTACCTGGCGCAATATAATTTACCTTGGACAAAGAAGGTGGGCAGGCAAAAGTAATAATGGCTATTTACTCCTTAATGAAAGAGGAAACATATTGAAGAGAAAATCCTATTCCCAGATCAACTGGTTCAGAGAAGGAATTGCAGCGTATTATACTGGTAAACATTGGGGTTATTTGGATCTTGACGGCACAGAACTGACCGTTGATTTATTTGGTCTTGCATGGGACTACAAGGAAGGTTATGCAAGGGCTGACTTCGCGGATGGTATTGCTTTTCTGGACAGAAAACAACGCCTTGCTTTTTATCCGCCACCTGGAACCCTCGATATGCGGGACTTTTCGGAAGGACTTGCGCCAGTGCAAATTTCAAATTAAAAAACAAATATTGTCCATAAATAAATCAAACATGTATTTGTGCTCCTTATATGGAATTTTCCTGCTTCTTTTACTACACGGAGCGGCAGGCTCAAGAGGTGATGATCATGCTGCCGGGTGGTAAGTTTAGCATTTAATGCCCTAAACTAGAAGTTTGGAATCCAAATGTTCGCATATCGAGATCAACGAACTATATGCTTGTGATGATGACAATATCTCCGTTGAACCAATCAACACAAACTGTTGTCTGGCCCGTGTAACTGCCACATTCAATTTACGGTCCAACCTATCACTATTCTCTGAGGTAATTCTCGATAGTGCCTGGTGCGAATTGACGGCACTTGACATGATGATAATATCCCGCGCTCCACCTTGGTAACGTTCAACTGTATCGATAGTCACATGACTCAGATCGACATTTTGCAGATGGGCGAGATATGTGATGGCAGCAATCTGAGCTCTGAAAGGTGTGATCACGCCAATGCTCCAGTTGAGTTTACTGGCCTTGATTTTTTCAAGCCAGAGTAAAACGAGACTGATCGTGATGGCTGCCTCCTGTTGATTTGTTTTCAGATAAGTCTCTTCAAGCCTACATGTCGAGGGTATATAAATCAACCGCTGCTTAAAGAGTAACGAGGTTTCCTGTGGAAACAATTCACTGAATGACGCTCCCTGAAGATGAGGGTCAACTGCCTGCAGTATGCCGTTGTAAACATACTCGTTAGCAAATCGCATGATATCTGTATGCATTCTTCCCTGTTCACTAAGAATACCAATCAGATGATGCCAACCTCTTGATTGATATAGACGGTATAATCGTTCGAAATAAGACATGCTCATGTCTGTTATCCCTATTCGATCACACCAGTCCTGGCCAGGCTTAATCCTGCTCATTCTTTCAGACTGCATGGAAACGGCTGGTAATTGCATATGATCACCGATAAGAATAGTCTTCTTAAATCGTGTAAGCAATCCAACAACAGAAGGCTCGAGCAACTGTGATGCCTCATCCATGATAGCCACATCAAATGGAATGAGATGAAACAATTCGCTTTTACCCTGCATAGAAGAAACAGTAGCTACGAAAATCCGGGTTTGTTCAAGTTTCTGTTTGATCGCAGCCCGTGTAGTCATAGGCTCTATAACCTGTTCGAGAAGCCGGTGCCTGAATGGCTCCCCTGTAGCAGCTCTCGAACCTATGCGGATATAATGATTGCTAATATCCTGCCCGGAAGCATGCAATGCTTCACATATTTCATCAACCGCTTTGTTGGTATACGCAAGCAATACTATACGCATGGAAGTTTGCGTAGTATAATACCACACCCAGCTCTTCAGCATCATACTGGTCTTGCCTGTCCCGGGTGGGCCCCACAGGAGATAGAGTAATCCGGCATCAATGGCTTCGTGATAGATAGTCATCTGCGTTTCTGTGAGCCCGGGAGGCACCAGCCTGCTTCCTTTTACCAGAGCTTGTGGCGGAATTAATCCGAGGATCATCTGCCGTGTCAGCGCATCCGCACACATCAGCATCCACATGGACTGATACAATGACCTGAAGCTGCTATCCAGCAGGTCATGTTCAAGATTCCATCGTGTATACTTTTCAATCTGTCCTGTATGGATTTGCATATTGCGCAACCTAACGACTACCTGCGTGGCATCAACGAATAATACATTTACTCTATGCAGTTGATATTTTGTTGGATCTGCTTGCTGACCAGCTTCACACGGATACATTACGCCTATATCACCGGCCCTGAAATTGGCAAGTGGATTGGTGATGGTACTCTTAGAAAATCGGATGGTGGTCTGATGTGCATCTTTTTCAACAGACAATAATTCAAGCCCCTGCAAAATCTGGTACCGCTCTTCTTTGGCCTCAATTTTATCTAACCACAATCCGGCTAGGCCACCGGATCCGTCTCCGCGTTCAGTTCCGATTCGCGCCAGTGTATGCTCGCGAGTAATAAAGGCCGTGAATGATCTGAAGTAATTTTTCTCCCCCGGTGATAAATAGGAATACACTGCATCCCACAGATCAATGTTTCTTTTTACATATCCCTTTACTGATTCATATCTCCGTGGATCTATTTCCTGAAAAAGATCCCTGGACTTCAGGTCATCCAACTTCATCATCCTAAATTGTAATAGGACCAGCTGGTTTCGGTGATGTATAGTTTCTTTTTGGAGGGCCTCGATGGATACGGCGTATCGGAGTGTCTCCTGGGATTCGGCGCTGTAGAGAATGAAGTTGGCCCTTTGATAAGCAGCACCGTGAGTAGATTTAATCAGCAGGTCATACAGTAGCGTTTGATGATAGTTAGCGCTGCTCAAACCATAACTATTAGGTTTAAACGGGCGACTGCTTTTTAATTCGATGATCGAGGCAGATTGTGTCTCCTCATGTTCATAGTACACATCGAGCCTTCCTTTTATTCCATACTGCGGACTGAAGTAGCTTGGTTCAATGATACACAATCTGCGATCTATGCCCAGTGCAGGAAATCGTTCCTCAATGACTTTTAAAATGTTGGCATAATGTGCCTTCATCTTGGTGTGCATGCCTCTGACCTGCTCATCCGTCATTCGGACAAACTCAATAGGATAAATCTTAAAGGATTCAGTGAATAATTTGGCAAATGGCTTCGACGTATCCCTGATCATTTCATCCAGGAAATAATTGGCTACTTGTCCTGCCATGATGGCATCTGATGATGGTGTAGGCAGGAAGATATCCATGATGTTGATAGACAGGGGGTCGGAGCCCGCACTCATCACCTGCGTAATGGAGGTAACATCCAGCAACAGATCAGGCATGATGATTATATACGAGGGTATGTAGTGCCCTTCTTCCGTACAATCTATATCTGTAAGCCCTAGGGTAAGGGGCATACCTATCTCTTCGAGTGCCAACTCAAGGGTGTCAGCAAACAAGTCATTGATTCCGGATACGGAGTACCTGAGAACACAGGTCGTATCAGGCTCTTCTTCATCGAGGATGCTTAATTGCTTATTTTCTCTGTCCCATTCCACTGCAATTACTCTTGCAAATTTCTTTTTGTACCGGCCACCTCTTCTTTGATTTGGCAACCGGGGCAGCGGTGGCCGGTCAGGAAAATCAATTACACCTTCTTCTTTAAATTCCTGATGGCACAAATAGACGAGAAACCGGATGGAAGCTATCAGGACCGGCAATAATGCTTCGTCTGTTAATTCTCTTTGGTGAATCTCCCGCCTGGGGATCTGCAATGCATATGCCCAGGCCTTGCTCATTGTATACCGGGATACAATAAAGCTGACACGCGCGAACAACGTATTGAAATGGAGCGAAGATGCCTCACTCAGGGAAACGATGAGATCATTGTAGATCTTGAGCAAATACCTGCATTTCTCCTGCTCGGTCTCTACTTCATCCATTACCCGGTGATACAGTATTTCAGTCTCTTGGAGCTTAGCATTCATACCTGGTGAAAAAATAATCCTAAAAGTAAGGAGTTTTACCCCTCCATATCAAGATGCTTTTTACCCCAATAGCAGTCTGACGTGCAATGCGATGGTAACGCCGGTAGTTCTTTTAAGCTGAATATCCTTAATTGCCTGGATTAAGCAGTGCATTTTGCTCATTGCCGGATATCAAAATATGTACCCAGAGATGTTTTATTCACCCATGTTTATTTTACATTTGCTGATCACCTATGCTTTTGAGTAAATGATCATGTACTGATATTAAAATCGACAAATATGGCTTCCAATCTGATTGAAATGTTTAACAACACGGTGGGCGATCTGCTGGCTAAACAAGCCAGCGGCATGCTAAGTGAATCTGCTGAAAGTACCACTAACGGCGTAAAATATATAGTCCCAACTCTCCTGGGCTTGCTGATCCACAAGGGAAATACTGAAGCAGGAGCGAATGAACTGATGCAATACCTGACTGAGCATAACATAGACGGTTCGATACTTTCAACTGTTGCTGCTTCCCTTGGGGGTGGTATTGAAACTGAAAAACTCATGTATCAGGGCGCCGGCAACTTGCGCTACTTACTGGATGATAAGCTCTCCCCTGTCGTCGATAGTATATCCGGAGCCAGTGGCCTTAAAACTTCTTCTGCTACCTCCCTTTTAAAACTCGCTGCCCCATTGGTCTTTGGCGTCATTGGAAAACAAGTTCGGGAAAAGGGACTTGATCCTAAAGGGTTAAAAACATTGTTGAATGACCAGATTGAGTCCGTCCGGCAATCCATTCCGCCTGGCATGGGAAAATTGCTTGGGTTGGGTGCCGTCTCGGGAGAATACGCTCCTGCTACCGCACAAAAAATAATAAGCCCTGCCTCTCGGGAAGAGAAATCTACTTTCTCAAAAATCCTACCCTGGATTATATTGGGACTCACATCACTTGCGCTATTCTACTTCGTTGAAAAAGGGTGTGGCGCTGCCCCAGAGGACCCTGTGGTGCAAACAGAGACCCCAAAAGATACCGTCATAGCAACACCAGCTGCTGAGCCTGTAAATGAATTGAAAAACTATACGTTTCCGGGAGGCTTAACAATAAACGTATTGCCAGGTTCTTTTTCAAGCCGTCTTGCTGATTTCCTTGCAGCTTCAGATGCAGGTGAAAAATGTTTTGCATTCGACCAGGTGGATTTTACAAGCGGATCATTTAAGATTAAAGCTGATTCCGATGTGCAACTTGAAGAACTTGCCACGATTTTGAAAGCATATCCCTATTTGCGGATAAGCATTGAAGGTTATACCGATGACAAAGGAGATGACGGCAAAAATAAATCGCTGTCTAAAGAAAGAGCTAAGGCTATCAAATCCTGGCTGACCAGTAAATCTATCGAACCCGGTCGGATGGATACTAAAGGGATGGGTGAAGAAAATCCTATTGCAACCAATAAAACAGAAATGGGCCGGGAAAAGAACAGAAGAGTTGAAGTATGTATAAAAAAGAAATAGTCCGTTGTCGCTATTGACCCATTCCCTTGGATCGTTTGAACCGGAAGTAGAATGGCAAACCAATCAGCATAAGGATTAATCCCGCAAGGGCCTGAACAGGTCTGCCAACTAAAGTGCTTCCGAGAAACCAAATGGAAATACCAATAAATATTAATGGCGTGATTGGGTAAAAAGGTACTTTATAGGTAGCAGGATGCGAGGCGTCTCCCGTTTTCCTGAATTTGAAAAGCGCTATGGCTGCAAGCGTCATAAAGATCCAGTCCATAAATACAACATAGGTGGCAAGGCTTTCAAACGTTCCCCAGAAAACTAATAACATCCCTGCCCATGCACTCTGCAGCACTATTGCCTTCACCGGTGTTCCAAATTTAGGATGGATATCTGCAAGCCAGGGAAAAAACACTTTATCTGCGCCCATGGCATAATATATGCGGGGTGCAGAAAGGGTAAAAATACCAGCTGTCCCAAACGTTGATAATGCAATCAAAATGGCAACCAGGATACCGCCGGTAGATGATACTTTTAGAAGGGCATCAGTTGCTACTGCCTGGGAAGAAGAGATCTCATCAATATTGAGCACCGAGAGGTAAGCCACATTGACTAACAAATAGGTTGCTGTCACAATCGTGGCTCCAGTGATCAAAGCCCTGGGCAGTATTTTATGAGCCTGATCAACTTCACCTCCGACATAGGACGCATGGTGCCAACCACCATATGACCATAGCACACCAATCAAGGCAAGTCCGAAAGAAACACTTGTTGACTTAGGATTTTCCAACACTATATTATCCATCAAGTCACTACCATAACTGAGGCATATAACGATGATGATGCCAATGCCAACAACCTTTAGTACGGTCATGGAACTGGAGAAAATAGCTGACCACCTGACTCCAATTACATTGACAAACGTGACAACGAACAACGCAGTCAAGGCTATTGGAACCTGAAAGGATGCCTCGATGCCAAACAGAAGGGTAAAATATCTTGAAAAAGCTATACAAAGCGCGGCAATTGCCCCTGAAGTTATAACTGTTAAAATCGACCATCCATAAAGGTATGCGACAAGATCACCATACGCCTCCCGAAGATAAATATACACCCCACCCGTACCCGGAAATTTTGAGGCTAGCTCACCAAAACTTAATGCCCCGGTAAGCGCTACCACTCCACCAATCAACCAAACTAAAAGTACCTGCCCGCCATTTGATAGCTGGCTAGCTACATCAGACGGAGAAATAAATATTCCTGAACCAATACATGAACCTACTGCGATCATGGTCAAGGCAAAGTAAGAAATCGATTTTTTCAAAGGTTCAGCCATCAAAATCAGGTTTTGAAACGATTGAAAGATAGAATTAAATTTTTTTGTGATGGAAATGATCCAATGAAAGCACAGATAGATGTCCGGCAGCGTTACATAGTGATTATCTTGTACTGAATATTGAATTTCAATTTTCTAACATTCTATGCAAGTCAGCCATACCCGAATTTTCAGCTTTCTCTGCCGCTACCTAGTGGTGTTGTTTCTGCTGGCATGTACTATCGGCTATGCACAAATCCCGCATTTCAACCCGCTGGAGCTTCTGAACGGTAAGAAGAAAGCGACCATTCCTTTCAGGTACATTCACAACTTCATCATAGTAGAGGCAAGGATCTATGGCCTCATTCCACTGCAATTCATTTTTGACACAGGAGCAGAGCACATTATTCTCTTTAAAAGAGAGTATACAGATCTCCTTCAGGTGCCCTATGACAGACGCATTCCTGTTCTGGGCTCAGACATGAGCCGTGAGATCTTTGCCTTGATCGCCCGCAATGGCGTCATCGAAGTGAATGGCCTGGCACCGCAGCCATATGACCTGCTGGTATTAGAAGAAGATTACTTCAGCCTCGATGAAATGATCGGCAGTCCGGTAGCAGGTCTTATCGGTGGCGGTTTTTTTAGAAACCTGATTATCAATATTGATTACAAACGACATCAGATTACCCTTTATGACCCGGCATCATTTGATCCTCCTGATGACTATATCAGTCTCCCGATAAAAATCAAAACGAATAAGCCTTACATCATGGCTGAAGCAAGTCTCACCGATGGATCCCCGGTCCAGGTGGACTTGCTCGTAGATACAGGCGCAGGCGTCCCGCTGCTGCTGCACAATAACTCTCATCCATCACTTCATCTGCCTGACCATTATATCAAAGGCAAATTAGGTTTGGGCTTGGGAGGATACCTTGAGGGTTATATCGGGCGAATTCAAAAACTTTCAATTGGCAACATAGATATTCCAGGGGTGCTGACCAGCTTTCAGAATATGAATGAGGTTTGGTTACAGGACAAGGACAAATACCGGAATGGTATTCTGGGCAATAATCTGTTGAGCCGGTTTAATATCTTTTTTGATTATATCCATGGACAGTTGATGCTCAAGCCCTATAAGAGAAAACAGGACCCATTTGTAATGGACCGAAGCGGTTTGGTACTTTTTGCTTTTGGAGAGGGTTTTAATCAATTTGCTGTCCGTGATATCTTGTCGGATAGCCCGGCCCTGGAGGCTGATTTTCAGGTCGATGACGTACTCACCCGTATTCAGGGGACCTCGGCCAAATACTACACATTGGATGATATCAACAGGGTGCTGCAAAAAAAGGCCGGAAAGAAATTGAAACTTCAGATTCTAAGAGGAAAAGAACTCATGCGTAAAGAGCTGATTCTTAGAGATCTTATCTAAAATCATTCGATAATTATGGTGTAGGTCCCGAAGGAAATCATTCAAAAATATTTTGGTAATCAATTATATAAGCTTACCTTTGCCGGCCATTTAGGTGTAAAAACATTAATTAGTTCGATTATGTACGTGATTCTGGACGTCAACAACAGACAATACAAGGTAAAGCAAGGTCAGGAAATATATGTTGACCTGCAGGCTGTTGAGGTAGGCACTGATCTAACCTTAAACAAGATATTATTGGCTGATAACGAAGGTGCTATAAGCGTCGGAACCCCAAACCTGTCAAATGCCTCTGTTTCCGCCAAAGTCCTCGACCATGTAAAGGGTGATAAAGTCATCATCTTTAAAAAGAAGAGAAGAAAAGGCTACAGATTGAAAAAAGGACATCGTCAGCAATTTACGAAAGTCCGTATTGAAAGCATTACAGTTTAACAATAGATAATACAATATAAAATACTGATACAATGGCACATAAGAAAGGTGTTGGTAGTAGTGATAACGGACGGGACAGTAAAAGCAAACGCCTAGGAGTAAAGCTTTTTGGTGGTCAGTCAGCTGTGGCTGGTAATATTATCATCCGGCAGCGTGGCACTAAATTCCACCCAGGCAGAAATGTAGGTATCGGTAAAGACTTTACCTTATATGCCCTCACTGATGGCACCGTCAGTTTCCAGACCAAGAAGTTTGACCGTACTTTCGTCAACGTATTGAGTGAAAGTACACCTGAAGCCTAAGTTTCAGCACTCATTCGAATAGAGTATATCGTTTTTTATTAAAGCCGAACCCGTTCCACGGGTCGGGCTTTCGCATTTTAGGGGTAATCCAGCTTTTTGGTGTCTAAACTCCGTGCTCAACAATTGCAATGTATCCCTTTGCCGTCCCGCCGCAATTGGCGGGATACTTGTACTGAGCGGAGCCGAAGTATTCGCTGCGCTTCGATTTGCCCCTTTACCCTCCCGCCGCAATTGCTGCGCAATTGGCGGGATCCTTGTACTGAGCGGAGCCGAAGTATACGCTGCGCTTCGATTTGCCCCTTTGCCCTTTACCCTCCCTTTATTATACTAATTTTACGCTATGAAGACTTCAAGACTATATCTTAGTTTGCTCATTTTACTGATTGGCAGTAATAGGTTATCCGCTCAGGAAGATCAATCAATCATCTGGGACCATGAAGCTATTATCTGCAAAGAACAGGAACATGGAGCATCTCAGCTACAGCAACGAGGATACCGAACTGCATTTGCAGATCGGACAGATATATATTATCAGGTCATGAAATGGGACATCGATCCTGCTCAATACTATATCACTGGAGAAATAACCTACCATTTCAAAAGCAGGATCGACAATCTGACAGAGCTTCACCTGGATATGGCCAATGAACTTCAGGTCAACAGCATTACACGTAATGCGACTCCTTTAAGTTTTACCCATACTACAGATCAATTGCTAACGATCTCTCTTGGTAAATCGCTTGCACCTGGTGAAACTGATTCGCTCACGATCACCTATGAAGGGGCTCCACCTTCAAATGGTTTTGGTTCGTTTGAGCAAGGGACTCACGCCGGCCAGCCTATCATATGGACATTGTCAGAACCTTACGGTGTTAGAGACTGGTGGCCCGGCAAACAGGACCTGATTGATAAAATTGACTCCGTTGATATCTATGTCACTACTCCACCCGGCCAGCTGGCAGCAAGTAATGGAAAGCTAATGAGCACCACTGAAGTCAATGGCAAACTGATTCATCATTGGCAACACAGGTATCCAATCGCATCCTACCTCGTCGCAATCGCAGTGACAAATTATACCGCATATAGCCATTACCTTCCATTAGACAACGGAGATACTATTGAAATTTTAAACTACGTCTATCCGGAAACGGCAACCCAAAGCCAGACAGAAACAGAACGTACGTTGCAAATCATGGCTAACTACAATAAGCTCTTCGGTACTTATCCATTTGCTGCTGAAAAATACGGCCACGCACAATTTGGCTGGGGCGGCGGAATGGAACATCAAACCATGAGCTTTATGGGTGGATTCAATGTCGGCCTGGTGGCCCATGAATTGGCTCATCAATGGTTTGGTGATAAGGTCACCTGTGGCTCCTGGACTGAAATTTGGCTTAATGAAGGGTTTGCAACTTATATGACTGGATTGACCTACGAGGATCAGAGTCCAGATATCTATTGGCCACAATGGAAATCTTCAACTTCAAATTCTGCGATGAGCCAGCCCGGAGGCTCTGTTTTTGTTGATGACACCACGAGTGTCAACAGGATATTTAGCGGAAGACTCAGTTACAATAAAGGGGCCTATCTACTTCATATGCTCAGGTGGATTATGGGAGATGAGGCATTCTTTGCAGCATGTCGTGATTATCTGGATTCACCTGGTACGGCATACGATTTCGGGTACACGGAAGAGCTGCAGGCATATCTAGAACAAAGGTCCGGTAAAGACCTGGATGAGTTTTTTGCAGACTGGTATTATGGTCAGGGTTATCCCACCTATGATCTGACCTGGACACAACAAGCAGATTCTATTATTTTTTGGCTTGGCCAGGTTCAATCTCATCCATCCGTTTCTTTTTTCGAAATGCCAGTGCCGGTATCCGTTGTGTTAAATGGGACAGCGCAAACATTTGTCCTTGACCATACCACACAGGATCAGCGCTTTGCTTTTTCGATTGGCAATACGGTTGTTGACAATGTATCGATCGATCCCGAAATCTGGCTGCTCTCTAAAAACAATATGGTGACTGAAATCACTACCTCCGCTTATAATCCTATAGCACAATCGAAGTTCACTGTATATCCCAACCCGGCAAAGGAATTCCTTCAGATTTTGCCTGCAGAGGGTATTGAAGCAGTGGAGTTCTATGATGCATGTGGAAAAAAATGGGAAACGAAATTAGCATCAGGATCAGCCGACGTCCATGACCTTCCTTCTGGTTTTTATACAGTAATGCTGAAAGGGGAAAACGGAATGATCCTTTCTATTCAGCCTGCTATCATTGCACACTAAAGGATGTGACGTTTGAAAAGTAGTTTTCTCACCATATAATGGGCCCTAGAGACTGTACGATGACGTCATGGGGTTACGCGCCATACTTCCCGGACCGCATACATCGAAAAGGCGAAAGGATCACAAGGTGTTTCCATATCTATTAAGGGATATTGAGATTGAGCGACCCAATCAGGTGTGGGCGACAGATATCACGTATA
>JAWXAW010000005.1:0-26538 GCA_034439675.1 Saprospiraceae bacterium
CTAGAAGCTAGAAACTAGAAGCTAGAAACTAGAAACTAAGAACTGCTTAATATTAATTAGTATGCTTCTCCTTCTTGGGTTTATACCTGTCTTTCTTAGCGTTGTAATTTTTCTTGGAAGGGAGCAGACCGGAGGTGGTTTTGCCGGCTTTATACTGGCCATTTTTATCCACTTTGGTTTGGGCGGAGTCTGAGGGGCAGCCGGATTTACGGCTGCAGGCTGGGGCTGAAAGGGCTATAATTACTAGAAAAAAGGCCAGGAACAAGTGCTTCATGTCGTAAAAATAGGGGTTCTGAGGCAACAGAAACAAGAAAAGGCAATAAAATCAGGCATTTCAGTCCACTTTTCATGTATAAAGTTTGTTTTTAATATAACAGCGACCTACATTTACCCTCGAATTCAAATATTATTTAACATTAATAAGCTGAAAATGAACAAAGGCGATTTAATTGAAGCTATTGCAAAGGGATCAGACCTGACTAAGGCTGATGCTGGCCGCGCTCTTGATGCAACTATCGAAGCGATCACAAAGACCCTCAAAAAAGGTGACAAAGTGACTCTTCCAGGTTTTGGTACATTTTCTACCAGCAAGCGTGCTGCACGTACTGGCCGCAACCCTGCTACAGGTGAAGCGATCAAGATCAAAGCAAAGAAAACAGCTAAATTCAAAGCTGGATCTGCTCTTGCTGAGGCAG
This sequence comes from Saprospiraceae bacterium, assembly GCA_034439675.1. Lineage (GTDB taxonomy): Bacteria > Bacteroidota > Bacteroidia > Chitinophagales > Saprospiraceae > Opimibacter. The sequence continues at coordinate 696 of JAWXAW010000005.1, forward strand.
TGAAATAGTATTTCACTACATCATCGATCGTGCCGCAATAGCGGTACACAAACTGAAGAAGGCACTCTGATCTTAGATTGCCTTCTTCTTTTTACCTCCTACCCGCTGTGCTTCGACCTGCTGTCACTTAACCTTGTGCTACACTTCGACTTCGCTCAGCACGGCGCAGCTCAGTTAATAGGTGGGGATTAATTTTTAATAAAATAATATGTAATGCCGACCAACGAGGAACTAAAAAAAATAGCAAGCCAGGTAAGACGCGACATCATACGCATGGTACACCAATGCCAGAGTGGCCATCCCGGCGGATCACTGGGCTGCACAGATTATATGGTAGCTCTCTATTTCCATACCCTGCGTCATAATCTTCCTTTTTCGATGGAAGGAAAAGGGGAAGACATGTTTTTCCTTTCCAATGGACATATCTCTCCGGTATGGTATAGTGTGTTGTCACGAAGTGGATACTTTCCAATTTCCGAAATGGCCACCTTTAGAAAAATAAATTCCAGACTCCAGGGGCATCCTACTACGCATGAAGGATTGCCGGGTGTGCGGGTAGCTTCTGGTTCTCTTGGTCAAGGCTTATCTGTCGCCATAGGTGCAGCATTGGCCAAACGAATGGATAAAGACCCGAGCCTCATCTATGCACTGACAGGCGATGGTGAATTACAGGAAGGACAAGTATGGGAAGCTATGATGTCAGCAGCACATCTCAAGGTCGATAATATCATTGTTGCTGTAGACCGGAATGGTCAGCAGATTGACGGACCAACAAAAGAAGTGATGTCACTTGGTGATCTGGAAGCAAAGTGGAAAGCTTTCGGATGGATGGTGCTGCATTTGAACGGAAATAAAATGGATGAGGTACTTGACACCCTGGCACAAGCGAAGGCATTGACGGGCAAGGGCCAACCAATTGTCATCCTAATGAAAACAGAGATGGGTTTTGGTGTTGATTTTATGATGGGCAGTCATCACTGGCATGGCGTAGCACCTAATGATGAACAGAAGGATAAAGCGCTCACGCAGCTTGAGGAAACGCTGGGGGATTATTAATTAATTATGAATTGGTTAATTACGAATCGTTTAATTACGAATTACGAACTCACAATTCACAATAGACAGATCGCAGATGGCGCAGAATTATTGTAAATAAAATTTTCACAGAAAATGATTTTATTTGATCAGGGATCACAGATAAATGATCATACTTTAACTACGCTCAGCACAAGCAACACTGACGACTGATAGCTGATAGCTATAAATTACGATTGACGATTTGACTTTTAATTTTCAAATTAATCTACAATAGCTTAGGCGAAAGTGGATCTCAATACACAAATATGCTAAGTGATTTTCCGATTACAGGTAAGAAGGCTACACGTGATGGCTTTGGAGATGGGTTGCTGGCTGCTGGACAGCAATATCCAAATGTAGTGGCATTATGTGCTGACCTTGTGGGCTCGTTGAAGATGAATGCTTTTATCAAGGCATTTCCGGAACGTTTTGTCCAGACAGGAGTGGCGGAAGCAAACATGATGGGTATGGCTGCTGGCTTGGCTACAGCTGGAAAAATTCCCTATACTGGAACGTTTGCCAACTTCTCGACAGGGCGCGTTTACGATCAGATCAGACAATCCATTGCCTATTCTGATAAGAATGTAAAAATCTGTGCATCACACGCAGGCCTCACACTGGGTGAAGACGGAGCTACACATCAAATCCTTGAAGATATCGGGTTGATGAAAATGCTTCCGGGCATGACGGTCATCAATCCTTGTGATTATAATCAGACTAAAGCAGCTACGATAGCCATTGCTGAACATCAAGGCCCCGTGTATCTTCGTTTTGGTCGTCCGTCATGGCCGATCTTTATGCCTGAGTCGATGCCTTTTATCATTGGAAAAGGAATTTTGATGCAAGAAGGAACCGATGTTACTATCATTGCTACTGGTCACCTTGTCGCTTATGCGATGGAGGCTGTGCAGAAATTAAAAGAGCAAGGCATCTCTGCGGAGCTGATTAATATCCATACCATCAAACCACTTGATGAAGAAATCGTACTTGATTCAATTTCCAAAACAAAGTGTGTCGTTACGGCTGAAGAGCATCAACGCAATGGTGGCTTAGGTGACAGTATCGCTCAGTTGCTTGCCAGAAAAAATCCAACGCCACAGGAATACGTTGCGGTGAACGATAGTTTTGGAGAGAGTGGTACCCCCGAGCAGTTGTTACTGAAGTATGGTCTTGGGCCGGAAAATATTATTTCTGCAGTGAAGGAAGTCTTGAATCGAAAGGCGTGAGGCGTGTCGCAGCGTAGCGGAGATCCCGCCATCATGAAATGATGCGGCAGGAAGACAGTGAGTTGTGAGTTGTTATCGGTAAGCGGTATTAGTGACCAATACTAGTGATCTATTTGATCGGTGAATTTCTGAAGGGGAGACTTAACGACCATAATCGATGAGATCTTGAAGGAGATAAAGCATGCTTTATGCTCCTGCTTTGGTCGTTTCGACTCCGCTCAACGACCGAAAGATTCTTCTGTATCAATACGTATTATTGTTTGGGATCCGCTCAACAAGAATAGAAGAAATTGTTAGAATCGTTGGTTCATATGGATCTTGTGCCAAACCACAATATTGGTGGTAAAACTGAATCATAGGTTTGCTTAGATATGACTTCCGCCCTATTCAATATTCACTATTCACTTAGCGCTTCCTTATCCTCCCCACTATTCGGCAACGGTGCCAAGGGAGTTTTTTCTACTTCATTTGGATCCTTTGGATCCGGTTTCTGCTGGTTAAAATCCATATAGGTACTCTTGTTGATGAGCTTTGTGGTTTTCTCCAGCCTGGGACGTTTTGGCTTGGTAGGCATAAAGCATCGATTTAGATGTGATAGTATATAATTTGCAAAGTTGATCCTATCTCTTGAGGCAATGATTACAACCTAAAGGAAAAGAATTGCAAAATTCACACCTTTGTAACAACATGAGAGGCATGCACAGGTTCCATTGGCATTCCTTAACCTTAGCCTTCTTTTTCTACCTTTACCGCATTATGAGCAAAGAACAAAATCAAGGCTTCGGTACCCGTGCAGTACATGCAGGCGTTACGCCTGACCCCACGACAGGTGCCATCATGACCCCCATCTTCCAGACCTCTACCTATGTCCAGGCAGCTCCCGGCCAACATAAAGGCTATGAATACGCCCGCACGCAAAACCCGACCCGAGATGCCTTACAGGCAAGCCTGGCCGCACTCGAAGGAGGAAAGTACGGGATATGTTATAGCAGCGGACTGGCCGCAATGGATGCCGTCATCAAACTGCTACAATCCGGAGATGAAGTACTCTGCTCACACGACCTTTATGGTGGTTCATATCGCCTCCTTGTACGCGTCTATGGACCCATGGGTATACAAAGCCGCTATATCGACATGACCGACCTTGATGTGGTCAGAAAATCCATCCGTCCGGAAACGAAGATGATCTGGCTGGAGACCCCGACCAATCCAACTTTGCAAATCACCGATATCACAGCTATATGTGATATTGCCCGCACACATAGCATCCCGGTTTGTGTTGATAATACTTTTGCATCACCATATCTACAGAATCCATTAGCCCTGGGCGCTACGATCGTACACCACTCTATCACCAAGTATATCGCAGGGCACAGCGATGTCATCATGGGCGGACTCGTCACCAGTGATGATGCCTTGGCAGAACGACTTAAGTTTTTGCAAAATGCTAGCGGTGCCGTTCCGGGGCCACAGGATTGTTTTCTCACGTTACGTGGTATCAAGACACTGCATATCCGCATGGACCGCGCTTGTGAAAACGCGATGAAACTCGCTCACTTCCTGGATCAACATCCGAAAGTCGGAAAAGTAATGTATCCAGGCTTGAGCCATCATCCACAGCATGTACTCGCCGGAAAGCAGATGAGAAACTATGGAGCTATGATCTCCTTTGATCTCAACGCTGACAATATCGATGCTGCTATGACTGTGCTCAGCGGAACACATTTATTTTCACTGGCAGAATCATTGGGTGGTGTAGAATCACTCATCGGGCATCCGGCTTCAATGACACATGCATCTATTCCACGAGAGCAGAGACTTGCCTCAGGTCTCACAGATTCACTTATCAGGCTGAGTGTGGGTATCGAATCATACGAAGATCTGGAGGCGGATCTTGCAAATGCACTCTCGAAAATTTAAATTCATTCTAAGTGATTTTACACTAGACATGGTGTTTAGAAAGTGTAGTTATGTAAGCTCTTCGCTTTCATAGTTTAAAAAGTTTAGTTTTTGATTTACAATTCTAACCCATTTCAACAGAAGCACCAGAGATTTTTTGTGCCAAACATTCTATATACGTGACACCTGCAAAATTCACAATCCATGAATAAAGCAATTTGTGTATTATTTTTATTTAGTTTTTATGCACTAAATAGTATTTCGCAGATGTCATGGAATAAGTCTCTTGATCACAGCAGGCAAGCCAACTACGGTCACCCAGTTTTCGAAATTAATGATTCAGGATACTTTGTTGGATGTCTGACATATATAAAAGAAGATCCTGCAGGGGTCATCATTCGTGCTGATAATAAAGGCTTAAGGAATGGGGATCAAGAAATCGTCTATTCAGGCAAGACTTTTTTCTACGATCTAAGTTTGAAAGTTTTGTCAGATCAAATTTGGTCAGTTGCAAGGTTGACCACATTGCAACCAGAGATATATACCCCAATAATTTTTGCACATAATAAAGATGGCAATGAACTCTGGAGAAAAGAGTATGACTTCTTCCCCTTTAATGTAAATTTCAATCGAGGAATTATAACGAATGACAATACAACTATTACTGTCTATCTAGAAGGGGAGTATACAAATGATGAAAGTGAATATAAACGCTTTTAAGGGTACATGATCTTGGATTTAGTTGGAAATGAAATTACCCGGCATTGGTTTCCTTCTGCATATGATATCTCAGCACTCAATGATATTGAACGATTTCCGGGTGGAGGTTATATGATATCTGTCATTGAGCTAAATGGTTTGTCCGGAGCCCCGTATGGGCCATTTGTTGAGAAAATTTAGCTTTTTGATTTACACTTTCGAGAAGATAAAATATTGCGAAATACAACAGCTAGATCTAAGCTTTCTCAACAGCACCACAAGAGATGGTAAGCGCTAAACTTTCTAAACACTGTGTCTATTTGAAAATCCGTTGACTTAAAAAAGTCCACGGTCAATTGCGGAATCCCCTACATTTGGATGCAAACTTCACCGTTTATGCACCAGTCGATCAAACAATGGTCTGCCGGAGACCAGCCCAGGGAGAAACTCATTCATATGGGTTCGAAGTCCCTGTCCGAAGCCGAACTCATCGCCATCCTCATGCGTGTCGGAACACGCAACAAATCGGCACTGGATGTGGCCAAAGAATTACTCACTCAAAATGACAACAGCCTCGCTGCCCTGGCCAAAATGTCCATCCATGAACTCATGAAAATCAAGGGCATTGGCGAAGCAAAGGCCGTATCCATTGCAGCCGCGCTTGAACTGGGTCGCAGACGTGTGACCGAAAATGCCATGCAAAAAAGCCAGATCACATCAAGTCTCGATGCCTATGACCTGCTTCATTCGCGCATGCGGGATCTTACTCAGGAGGCGTTTTGGATTATACTGCTCGACAGAAGGTCAAAAGTGATTTCAATCGAAGAAATCCACGTTGGTGGCATGTCAGCTATGGTGGTTGATCCCAAGGTCATTTTTCAGCGGGCACTCGAACGAAGAGCCTGCTCAGTGATCTTGTCGCACAATCACCCCTCCGGAGCTCCCTCTCCGTCCATTGAAGACATTCGTCTGACGGAAAAGATCAAATCGGGAGGCAGTTTTATGGATATTAAAGTCCTGGATCATATCATCATCGGCGAAGGCTCCTATTACAGCTTTGCAGATGAAGGTAAAATGTAATCCGGGCAACAAATACCTTTGTTTTAGTATTTACTGTAGGTTAGCAGCATAATTATACCACCAATTTGAGTCAGGATACGAAAAAGGAGAAACAGAGTATGGACTGGCATCTGCTCGGCAGGTTGTTTAAGCTGGCCATGCCTTACCGCAAGTTGCTGCTACTCAGTGCTCTTCTGGCCATCATCCTGGCACCACTCAACACGTTGCAGCCCTACCTGATCAACGTCATCGTCGACAAGTACATCATCATACCCAGGCCCGAAGGATTGGTAGGAATGTGTATCCTCTTTGCAGTTGTCCTCATCGTCACCGGAATACTTCAATACACTTTTATCTATTTGACCAACCTCCTCGGACATTCGGTCATCAAGGATCTACGGGTCAGTGTGTTCAATAAGATCACCAGCCTGCGACTTTCTTATTTTGACAAGACACCTATAGGCAACCTGACCACCCGTTCGATCAATGATATTGAAACTATAAAAACCGTCTTCTCGGAAGGGGTCATCACGATTGTGGCTGACCTGCTGAGCATCATCGTGGTCGTCAGCGTCATGTTTTATACAAGCCCAAGGCTCACGCTGATCTGTTTATTGACTATCCCGCTGATCGTGGCAGCAACCTGGGTGTTCAAACAAAAAGTAAAAGTCTCATATCAGAAAGTAAGGACGCAGATTGCCAGGCTCAATGCATTTCTGCAGGAAAGGATCAGTGGTATATCGGTCGTGCAGATCTTTAATGCTGAAGGTCAGGAACGCGATAAATTCCGGACGATCAACAGAGAATACACCAAGGCCAACCTTGATGCCATTTTATATTATGCCGTCTTCTTCCCGGTCGTAGAGATCATCGCAGCGATTGCTTTAGGGATGATGGTCTGGTGGGGTGCGCAGAATGTGGTAGGAGGGTCAGTAACGATGGGTGCATTGATTGCCTTCCCGGTATATGTCAATATGCTTTTCCGTCCTATGCGATGGCTTGCGGATAAGTTCAACACTCTTCAGATGGCACTTGTGGCAGGTGAAAGAGTATTCAATATCCTCGACAGTGATGAGATGACGGAAGAATCCAAAACACCTACCCTGATTAAAGTGCCTTTGCATGGTGATGTCGAATTTGATCAGGTCTATTTTGCCTATGATGGTGAGCATGATGTGCTGAAAGATGTCTCTTTCAAAATACCGGCAGGACAGACTATGGCGATAGTTGGCAGTACGGGCTCAGGAAAATCTACCATCATCAACTTACTCAATAGATTTTACGATATCCGTGCAGGCCACATCCGCATTGACGGGCTTGATATCCGGGATTACAAACTGGATGAGTTGAGGGACAGACTTGCCATTGTATTACAGGACGTTTTCCTGTTTTCAGGAAGTGTGTGGGATAATATCTCCTTACGCAATCCGGAAATATCAAGAGAAAAAATGCTGGAAGCATCGAAAGTCATAGGGGCACATGCATTTATCGATGCATTACCGGGCGGGTATGATTACCATATCGCTGAAAGAGGAGGCAATCTATCCATGGGTCAGCGACAGTTGATTTCGTTTGTTCGCGCTCTCGTCTTTGATCCTGAAATATTGATTCTTGATGAAGCAACCTCTTCCATCGATACTGAAACTGAAGGCATCATTCAATATGCTATCGAAAAACTGATTGAAAAACGCACTTCGATTATCATCGCACACCGTTTATCAACGATTAGACACGCAAATAGCATTTTAGTACTTGATAAAGGCAACGTAGTGGAAAAAGGCTCACATGACGAACTTCTTAAACAAGCGAATGGCAGGTACAAGAAGTTGTACGACATGCAGTTTAGCGTTTCCGCGACGGCTTGATGCGCAGGGCAAAGGGCAAAGGGCGTAGTTTGTTATTTGTAGTTTATAGCATATAGAGGACACTCAAAACTTCGAAAACCGAATTTTGAATTTCGATCTATAAATTACGAATTACAAACTGTTGACAAATGACTGTTGACTATAAACTATAAACTAATACCACATTTATCTCAGAAAAATCAACAGAATATAAAATGGCAACGCAGGGTTTTAATATCAGATTTACCGGGATCATCGGATTTGCATTTATGGTCCTCCTCTTTTTGGGTTTGTTTTTTATTGCAAAAGGTGTCTTTACCGTACTGGCGTGGATCGCCCCAGTACTGATCATACTGGCTTTGCTAATCAATTACAGAACTGTACTGAACTATTTGAAATTTATGTTGGCTCTGCTCCAGCGCAATCCAGTTGGGGGGATCATCGGGATCCTATTGAGCTTCTTCGGTTTTCCGATCCTTGCAGGCGTATTGTTTGGAAAATCCATCCTGGACCGTAAAGTGAAAAAACTCAATGACGCTTACCGAGCTGAAAAAGAGGGAGAATTTGTGGAGTTTGAGGAGATCATAAAACCTAATCGGGAAACTAAACTCGATCTGCCTCCGCTGGAAAAACAGGCTCCTATCAAAAAGGACAACCAATACGAAGATCTTTTTTAATAACCTTTGAAATACCCGGTTGATGATAGCTGTATGGATCGCGCTGGGATTTTCAATCCTTTATTTACTGCTGCAGATTTATTATCTCTCGTACTGGATAAAAACGCCAACAGCTTTATCAATTCCAGCAATTGCTGTGCAAGAGGGAGTGACTGTAGTGATCATCGCCCATAATGAAGAAAAATCAATCACCACTTGCCTGGAGGGAATTCTATCACAGCAGTTTCCTGCAGAGCTTATGGAGGTCATAGTCATCGATGATCATTCTACAGATGGGACAGTTTCGCTCATAAAAAATATGGAAGATGCCCGACTCCATCTCTTTCTATTAAAAGAATATCCGGACTTTATACATCCTCCAGCATTCAAAAAATCAGGCATTACGCTTGGGGTAGAGAAAGCCAGTTTTGATACGATAGTAGTAACGGATGCGGATTGTATTCACCAGCCAAATTGGTTGAAGGTCATCCTGTATGGATTCATCCAAAGCAATGCCGTATTCCAAACCGGTCCAGTGATCCTTATGCCAGGCGCTACCATGATGCAAAAAATGCAGGAAGTGGAGCAACTCATCTTGATGCTTATAACAGGCGCCGGCATGACTTCTAAATTACATGATCTGGCCAATGGGGCGAACATGGTTTTTCGGAAGCTTTCATTTCAGCAGGTAAATGGATTTGTTGGTAATGAGCAATATGCCTCCGGGGATGATTTGTTCCTGATCGAAAAAATGCGCAATGTTTTTCCGGACAAAATCTCCTTCATCAAATCCATGGATGCTGTAGTGTATACCAAGGCGAAAAAGACGTGGGCTTCGTTGATGCAACAACGACTTCGATGGGCAGGAAAAAACAAAGGATTAAAAGACAAAACTATACATCGTATCTGGCTATTTGTTGGCGCATTTCATGTAGTGCTTGTCCTAACCTTGCTTGGTTCAATCGCCAATATCCTGTCCCCATGGTCATTCATTTCTCTGTTTGTTATAAAATGGTTTGCTGATTTTCTGTTGGTTTCAACTGCAGCTACCTTTTTTCAAAGGACCGCAATCCTGAAGTATTTTGTTGCCCTGCAGTTTTTATACAGTTACTATATACTGCGTCTAGGTTTGATGATAATCGTCGGCAAGAAGGGGGATTGGACAAGGAGCCTGCAACCCCCTACCCCCTGAAAGGGGTAGATGATTAACTATTTATTGTTATTGATCTAAAGGTCCGCCATTCCGTCCCTTGCCGCCCCGACAATCCGCCTAATAGCCTCTCTTTCATTTTTTCGCACGGAGAACACGGAGTGCACAGAGGGATTCTCCTTTGAAGCCGCTTCTGGACCCAAACCCTTGAACTTCTGTCTTTTCTTTTCTGCCCAATACCCTTTCTTTCATTTTTTCGCACGGAGAACACGGAGTGCACAGAGGGATTCTGCTATTCCTCCCTTTGCCCTATGCCCTCCGCTCTCCGCCGTTATTCCTACCTTTGCCCGCCTTACTAAAAAAGTAAAAATGAGTTTACTGGTAATTGGATCTGTTGCCTTTGATGATATAGAAACGCCGTTTGGCAGGGCGGAAAAAATAGTTGGAGGGGCGGGTACGTACATCGCATGGGCGGCATCTTATTTTGTCAAAAACATCAGTATTGTTTCGATCGTAGGTGAAGATTTCCCACAGAGCGAACTCGATGCGCTGGAAAGCCGTGGTGTAGACACCTCCGGGATCAAAATAATCGAAGGTGGGAAATCCTTTTTCTGGGCAGGCAAGTATCACCACAACCTCAATGCCCGAGATACTCTGGTCACGGATCTCAATGTGCTTGCAGATTTTGATCCCGAACTTTCACAAAAGGAGCGGGAAAGTGAATTCGTCATGCTGGGCAATCTAACTCCGGCTATCCAGATGAGTGTTATAAACCAGATGGACAAACATCCAAAGGTACTGGCGCTCGATACGATGAACTACTGGATGGACAGTGCCATGGATGAACTACTGGAAGTCCTGGGGCATATAGATCTGCTGATCATCAATGATGAAGAAGCCCGCCAATTGTCAGGACAATATTCCCTCCTAAAGGCTAGTGAAGTGATCCTGGCCATGGGGCCTAAGTACCTTGTCATTAAGAAAGGGGAGCATGGCGCCTTGCTTTTCGGAGACGACCAGGTCTTTTTTGCACCCGCATTGCCGTTGACAGAAGTACAGGACCCGACCGGAGCAGGTGATACTTTTGCCGGTGGTTTGATGGGCTTCCTGGCCAGCAGGGACATGATCAACTTTGAGGTATTGAAGCAAGCCATCATCTGTGGCTCCGCGATGGCGTCCTTTTGCGTGGAAAAGTTTGGTGCCGAGGCCCTCAGGAACCTGAATATAGATCACCTACAGGAACGGCTCGACAAGTTTACCCAGTTGGTAAATTTCGAAGCGCCCGTATTATAAACAGATCTGTTTAGCTTAGAAAGCGAGTTTGAAGTTTTTATAATACACCCATATCAGGAGTATGATAAAAAGCAGGAAAAAGAGGATAAATTTGAGGAAACAACTTCCTTTTCGACCGTAGTTTGGGCTTTCCATCTCGTATATTGAATAATTGGGGCTAAGATAGCCATTATTCAATATTTCTGCCATTTCAGACACAAGGATTAAAATAAAAGCCCGGATAAACCGGGCTTTCGTTTTAGTCGTTAACCACCTTTGAGAAATCCGGGACAAAACCCATATTCTCCCAAGTGAAAGCATACATATCTGTCTGTAATTCAATCTGCTGCGTAGTCGATACCGATCCATGACCCGCCTTGGTTTGGATCCTGATCAGTGTCGGGGCGTTTCCGCCTTGATATTCCTGCAATACAGCGGCAAATTTAAACGAGTGTGCAGGTACTACTCGGTCATCATGATCAGCAGTAGTGATCAGGGTCGCCGGGTAATCGGTTCCGGGCTGCAAAGCATGGACCGGGCTGTATTTTTTCAGATATTCAAACATTTCCTTTGAATCTTCAGCCGTACCATAGTCAGCTGACCAACCTGCTCCGGCAGTGAACGTATGATACCTGAGCATATCCATAACTCCGACTGCCGGGATGGCTACCTTCATCAAATCCGGCCTCTGGGCCATGGTGGCACCTACCAGCAAACCTCCGTTAGACCCACCATAAATCGCCAGGTAGTCCGATGATGTATACGCTTCCTTGATGAGATATTCCGCGGCTGCTATAAAATCATCAAAAACATTCTGCTTATTCATCTTGGTACCAGCCTCATGCCATTTTTCTCCATACTCACCTCCACCACGAAGGTTAGGTTGAGCCCATATACCTCCCTGCTCAAGCCATGCAACACGCATTGCGCTGAAGTTTGGGGTCAGACTGATATTGAAACCCCCATAAGCATATAGCATGGTCGGATTCTTTCCATCAAGTTTCAATCCCTTTTTATGCACAATAAACATGGGCACTTTAGTACCATCCTTACTCTTATAGAATATTTGTTTGGTCTCATAATCCTCCGGATTGAAATCAACTTTAGGCTGACGATAGAAGGTTGACTTACCTGATGCTATATCATAATGGTAAATTGTCGAAGGGCTGGTGAAAGAGGTGAATGAATAATAAAAGTCCTTATCCTTTTTCTTTGCTCCAAATCCCGCTGCAGAGCCAATGCCGGGTAGCTCGATATCACGCTCTAATTTGCCATTAAAGTCAAATTGCTTGACGGCAGATTTCGCATCAATGAGATATTCTGCAAATAATTTTCCACCTCCAGAACCAGCACTGAGGACATTTTCTGTTTCAGGAATTACTTCGGTCCAGTTTTCTTTTTCAGGCTTTGACAAGTCAAGAGCTACCACCTTATAATTAGGTGCATCTATATTGGTCGATAGTAGAAAGCGAGTTCCTTCATGATCAATATAATTGATGGAGGTGAAATAATCATCGCTGATCTGTACCAATGGACGATCAGGATTATGCAGATCCTTCACATACAGTTGATTTCCGCTGGTATTTTCAGCTGCAGAGATAATCAGGTAATGGTTGTCTTCGGTTACATATCCACCGATATACCGGTTAGGTTGGTTAGGTCCTCCAAAGACAAGTGCATCCGTTGATTGCGGCGTACCCAGTTTATGATAGTATAGCTTATGATGTTGTGTTTTGCCCGAAAGCTGGCTGCCATCTTTTGGGTTGTCGTAGCTGCTGTAATAGAAGCCTTCGTTTCTATACCAGGAGGTGCCGCTAAATTTGACATTGATCAGTGTGTCTTCGAGTACTTCCTTTTTAAGGGCATCCATCACGATCACTTTACGCCAGTCAGAACCGCCTTCTGTTACCTGATGAGCAGAAAGGGAGCCGTCTTCAGTAAAAGAGATGCCAGATAAGCCAACTGTTCCGTCATTTGAAAAACCATTCGGATCCAGATATACTTCAGGTTCGGCATCCTTATTGTCCTTCGGTTTGCGATACAATACGCTGTGGTTTTGCAAACCGGTATTGCGATAGAAATATTCAAACTGGCCTTCCTTGAAAGGCGCGGAAATACGTTCATAGTCTGTCAAAGCTTCAATACGCTTTTTTAGATTGGCCCGCCATGTGATCTGATCGAGGTAACCAAACGTAACTTTGTTTTGGGCGACAACCCAATCTTCTGTGGCTGCAGAGGTATCATTCTCAAGCCAGTTGTAAGGATCAGCCACCTGGATGCCATGATAGGTATCGACATGGTCAGATTTAGTTGTAACGGGATATTCCAATTTTTGCGTTTTTGTATCGGCAGATTTACAACCAATGGTAAGGATGAGGACAGTAAGCCCAAAGAGAAGAATTACCTTCATGATGTAGATGTGATTTTTGAAAAATGAGATGCCTCTTTTAAAAAGTGGCACAAAATAAGCAGAGAATAGAACTATGAAAGCTAAATTTAATAAGTTCTATACCAGGCTGAACCGACAATCGACTAAACAATGATCATCCATTGGGGAATTTTATCCACGGCGCATATCAACAGGCGAATCATTCCTGCCATACAGCATTCCGAGCGTGGCCATCTGGCTGCTGTAGCGAGCAGAGATCTGGCAAAAGCACATCAATATGCATCCACCTGGAATATTCCAAAAGCATATGGGTCGTATGAAGCCCTTCTGGAAGATCGTGAAATACAGGTCATTTATATCTCCCTTCCGAATTATCTGCATGCAGCATGGACGATAAAAGCACTTGAAGCCGGCAAACAAGTAATGTGTGAAAAACCAATGTGCCTGTCTGTTGCAGAAATGGATTGCGTTGAAGAAGCCTGCAACCGAACCGGAAATCTTGTCATGGAAGGTTTTATGCATCTTCATCATCCGCAGACCTATCTCTGGAAGTCCATAGTAGATTCAGGCGTATTGGGTGAAGTACATTCCTTAAGGAGTGCATTTACGTTCAATCTCGAAAGACCTGCAGACAATTATCGTTGGAATGCAGCAGCAGGCGGAGGAGCCTTGTGGGATGTTGGCGTCTACCCTATCAGTTTGTTTCAATACTTGCTTGGGGAATCACCCGTTTCTGCATTGGCATCGATGTATGAGGAAAATGGTATTGACCAATCTACTTCGGCTCAACTGACCTATACCAGAGGACGGATAGGACAATTTTTTGTAAGCTTCCGATCTTCGTTTTCAACAGATACTGTTATACATGGCAGTGCCGGTCAATTGCACATCAGCCATCCGTATACAAATCCTGATGCCTGCAGCGCATCCATTATGAAAGGAAACACAACGGAGCATCTCGATGTCCCCAGGCAATATCTCTATAGCGGTGAAGTGGAGGCCATGCATGATTATATTCTTGCAGGGAAAATACCTCTGGTCACTACATCATTTTCCAGGAATGTGCTTGAAACAATACTTAAAATGAAAAATGAAAAGTGATGGTTCGACTACACTCAACAACCTGAAATGAAGGATAAAATAGAAGTGGAATTACCATTCTCCGTGTACTCCGTGCGAAATAAATGTTGAACATTCTTTATGCCGGTCGTTTCGGCTACGCTCAACCGTTAAACATCAAGTATAATGCTGCATTTCAAGTTCACTTCGACCTATTTCCTATCTCCTAGTCCCTGTCTCCTGTTTCCTAACTTTTCCCAGGTCGTGTTGCAAATCCAAAGACACTGCCACATACGCCTCCAATGACGTGAGCAAACTGGGAGATCTGATCCGTGTTGAGACTCTCGATGACTTCCTTGCCGATAAAAAGGAGTGCCACTAAAATAAAGGTGACAGGAATCTCTCCACTTTTGGTATTGGTAAAACTCACGAGGAGAATCAACATAAAAACAACACCGCTGGCTCCCATCAGGCCGGTGTGAAAAAATAAAAGATTAAGGATGCCGGTGATCAGGGCTGTGATCAGGATCATAAATAAAGTGCGTGAATCCCCATACTTTTCTTCGACGATAGGACCTAGCAGGAGAATAAAAGTCAGGTTGCCCATAAGGTGCTCAATACTGGCATGGCCAATGACGTGGGTGAAGAGGGTGAGAATGGATGCTACACTGGAAGTGCTGACTTGTCCTAGCGTGAAATAGGGCATCAGTGTGCCAGCCATAATTTTATCCAGCGCAAAGACAGCTACGCAGAGCAGGGAAAAACCAAGGATGACGGGGGAGTTGAATTTCAGTTTCATATTATCGGATTTCTACATGGAGTGAAAATAGTATTAATCTGTGATTCAGAACTGATAAAGAAGACGGGTGATGTGAGGCGGTAGACGAAAGACGACTCGGCTAAGAGAGTGAGAGGTGTGAGAGAGTAAGAAAGTGAGGCGACAGACGTGAGTGGTGAGTTTTTAGGAGGACTATCGACTGCCTCTTGTCTCCTGATTCCTATCTCCTGCTTCCTGCTTCCTATTTCCTTCCACGTTAAGATATCGTTAATGAATATTCACAGATTATGCAATTCGTGTTGACCGTGCATCTATCTCATAATTAAGGGCCCGGAGAAATTCATTTGTAAACCGTTTAAAATCCATTTGTCATGAACACAATGTCCCTGGCAGTCCTCGCGATTGCAAGCAGTCTGGCTATGCTATTGACCAGCCCGGCTCCAACAAACATTCAAACCATTCCACTGATCTCAAAAGAAACAGACAATGTAGTCTGGGATCAGCATGCTGTAAACTGGCTACTGGAAGCTCAATCCCCCAACGGAGGATGGGGAGCGGGTTCCCATTCCTATCAAAACGTTACTGATCCTCATGCTGTCCAAACCGATCCGGCTACCACTGCTTTTGCTGCCATGGCATTGTTGAAATCAGGAGGTCCATTAAAATCAAATCCATACCAGAAGGAAATCACAAATGCACTCAATCGCATCCTAAAAGACATTGATGGCAGACCGGACAACGGACGCATCACTTCATTGACCGGAACACAACCACAAGTAAAACTTGGGATCCATATTGATGCCTCTATGGCACTGCAATTCCTGACGGACATCCGTGAGCAAATCAATGATTCTGTGCAAGAAAAGGAAATAGACCAGGCTGCAGAGGTCTGCATCCATCTTATTCAGGGAAGCCAGAATGCGGATGGTGGGTGGGCCGGTGGCGGATGGGCACCTGTACTTCAATCAGCTATGGCCAATAATGCACTGGAAGGTGCACAGGAAAGATACGTTGTCGACGAGAAAGCAATATTAAACTCAAGACAATATCAGGCTGACAATATCAGTGAAACCGGAGTACGATCCGAAGATGCTGCCGGTGTTCCACTTTATGCTGCTGCCAGTGCACAGCGAGCAACATCCGCTGAAGCAAGAGAAATGGAATCTCTAATGACACCGGGACAATTGGCAGGATTCTCCTCCGGCAAAATTAAAAAAGATGAAATCATCAAAGACCTTGAAACCAAAGGCGTAGACCGCGATAACGCAGAGCGGCTGGTGAAATCTTATGAGGTCAACCAATCTTCCACCAAGACACTTCAAAGTGATGACATATGGAATGGCTTTGGGAACAACGGCGGTGAAGAATATCTCTCCTACATGATGACTAGTGAAGCATTAGCCCAGCAAGGAAAAGATGCTTGGCTGAAGTGGAGACAATCTATCGAACCAAAATTTAAGCAATCACAAAATCCGAATGGTAGCTGGAGCGGACAGCATTGTATTACGAGTCCGGTGTTTTGCACCGCTGCTATTCTGCAAGCATGGCATGCAGGGTTGTGAGTTGTGAGTAAAATATTTCGAAATTTCTCCGTGTACTCCGTGCTCTCCGTGCGAAATAAATTATCTGAACATAAACTGCTGTGATCTACAAAATTGTCCGTACGATGATGAAAATAATTGTCAGAATTACATTCATGTTTGCAATCCTCATTGCTACAGGATGTCAATCGGATGATGATAAATTGCAACAGACCATGGAAAAGTCCATCGCATGGATGTGGAGCCAACAATCGGAAGATGGTGGATGGCATAGTCAGACCCATGCAGTATTAAAGGATGGCAAGGCACTTACTCCATACATCTTGTTTCATCTCCTGCAGATCCCGGAAGATAAATTCATACGACCTGATCGTGCTGAGGAACGGGGCGTTGAATTTATCCGACGGGAAGTCAGGGCATCGATGACGATGAGTGAGGATAGCTTTCCGATGCTTAACTATCCGAATTACAGTGCAGCGTATGCATTGAAAGTGCTTTGTTTCATACACCAAGACACAGTTCTTCAAAACATACTCGTCGGGCATTTACTTCGCGAACAATTTATTGAGCACCGTGGTATCACGCCCGACAATCTTGCTTATGGAGGATGGGGCTATGGAGAGCCGGGGCTTCCTTATGGTCAGCATGGTCATGTTGATATTTCACATACCCGGAGGATAATTGAAGCTTTAGTAATGAAGGCTAAGGCGGAGGCGGAGGAAAGGCATCTCTCACTGTCTCACTGTCTTACTGTCTCACATCTCTTCCTCAAGGGTGTGCAACGTGCACCGGAAGATTCGCGACTATACGAAGGCTGTCTGTCAAGAAAGGACCTTCCATACGATGGTGGATTTATTTCTTCTTCAGTGACTTTGGCTACAAACAAATGCGAACCAGTTTTGATTGAAGGTGCTGGTTATTATTATCCCAGTTATGCGACAGCTACATGTGACGGATTGCTTGGATTTCACGCGCTGGGCATGACCGATACAAAAGCCTATACTGATGCAAAGGAGTGGCTTAAACAACATCAAGACATGAGCACGATAGATGGGCTATCCAAAAATGATTCGGAGCAATGGCACCAAGTGATGCATTATTATCATTGGGCGGTCAGGGCGGAGGCAATGACAGCTGCCGATATCAAAGGACAATGGTCAATAGTGCTTTCACAAATGTTGATTAAGGAACAACAACCAGAAGGTTATTATGTCAATCCAATTGGAGGTGTCAACAAAGAAGATGATCCGTTGATGGCGACGATATTTGCAGTGATCGCTTTTAGTCATTTGATTGAAATAAAACCAAAGTAATCAGTGATCTGTGACTGTGATCAATAATCGGTGTAGCTGAATGAAATTCAGCATGGTATTTCGGATTGGTATTCCGTTGATTGTTGGTGAGGACACCAACAACGGCCACACCACATGAAATTCAGCATGGAATTTCGGTTTAGCATTTCTTCGGCAGCTAAAGGCTACCGACATCGTCTATTTTTTTAAAAAAAACGGACGCCAGGTGCAGGCAAAGCCTGCAAAAAAACGAGCGTCATGAGTCTTAAGTCTGCGAGTCTGCAGTCTAACGTGGACATATACCAGTTTCTCATAAACTTTCCTCCCCTACCCTGACGTTATACAATCTTACTTATCCATGTACTTTTACAGCCACAAACCGAGTGTTATGAAGAGGAAGTATTTATTTGGCGCCATCACAGGGTTGGTCCTGGTTGTGGGAATGGCGTTTACCTATCAGCAGAAAGAGCGCTATTTTGATATCATCAAAAACCTGGAAATCTTCAGCAACCTCTATAAGGAGGTGAATTCCAACTATGTAGACGAGATCGACCCTAATCAGATTATGAAAGTGGGGATTGATGCCATGCTGGCTACCCTGGATCCGTTTACCAACTACTTTTCAGAATCCCAGATTGAAGGATGGCGGTTTAAAAACGAAGAAGGGGAAGCCTCTTCGGGTCTGAAGGTCAAAAAAATCGGCACCGAACTGGTGATCAGCGGGATTATTGAAGACTCCCCCGCACATGAGGCCGGACTCAAAGTAGGCGACCAGATCAAGGCAGTGAATGGCGAAACCACCGAAAAACGCTCGGCCGAAGATGTGATGGATATCATCAGTGGAATACCTGGCAGTGAAATGAACCTGGATGTAGTAAGGCCTGGTGAAACGGAAATCAAGAATATCAAAATCACACGGGGTGGCATGGATGGTAAAAATGTTCCTTACTCCGGTATGGTTGAACCCGGCATCGGGTATATCTCCCTGACGACCTTCACCCGGGATGCAGGACGCAATGTAGCCAATGCCCTTCGCGATCTTAAAACAGAGAGTTCAGATCTGAAAGGTGTCATCCTCGATCTTCGCGGCAACGGTGGAGGACTCCTGCGGGAAGCCATTAATGTCTGCAATGTATTTATCCCTGCAGAAGAAACCGTCGTCACCACCCGCAGTAAAGTGGTAGAAGCAGACCAGGAATATAAAACCCGGACAGAACCTGTGGATACAGGCATTGAACTCGTGGTGTTGATTGATGAAAACTCAGCGTCTGCTTCGGAGATCGTATCTGGTGTCATGCAAGATCTGGATCGCGGGGTGATCATCGGACAGCTCTCCTATGGAAAAGGCCTTGTACAAAACACTTTTGATATCGGCTATAATGCGAAAGTAAAGCTCACCACCTCCAAATATTACATCCCCAGCGGCAGATGCATTCAATCTGTCGAATATAAAAATGGTGAGCGAGTGCATATCCCTGATGCCAAACGTGCTAAGTTTAAAACCCGCGCAGGACGAACAGTGCTGGATGGCGGAGGCGTACAACCAGATGTCCCACTGACTGCCGAACAACGCCCCTTGATCGTCAAGAAGCTGATGCAACAGGACATCATCTTCAACTACGTTACCCAATATTGTATAGGAAAAGACAGCATCGAATCGCTTGAGGCATTCCATTACAAAGACTTTGCATCCTTCAAGGCATTTCTGGAGAAGAGTGATTTCAAATTTGAAACAGAAACAGATGATGCTATTCAGAAGTTGAAGGAGGTGGCGTCCACTGAATCTTATTCTTTAGAAGTGATTACCCAAGCAGATCAACTTAAAACCATTGTGGAAAAGGAAAAGGCAACACAGGTCAATAAATACGAGAAGGAAATCCTGCAGGCAATAGAGCGGGAGATCCTGAGCCGGTATTACTTCGAAACCGGACTGGTCAGGCATCAGCTCAAAAATGATCTGGAACTAGCTGAAGCTATTAATATCCTAAATAATAAACAACAATATACCTCCATATTGCAAGTAAAGTAAGGCCTGTATACCATGATGTGTAAGTCCATATGGTCTAAAATTAGTCCGGAAAGGATTCTTTGCTGATCGAAGCTATTATCTACTATGTATATCCTTCATATCGAGACCTCCACGATTATCTGCTCAGTGGCACTGAGCAAAGGATCCGCTATGCTGGAATATCTTGATATAGAGGAAGGCATGAACCATGCAGCTTTGTTGGCACCTGCGATTGAAAGGCTCCTGCAATCGGCTTCTATCAGACCTGCTGATCTCGATGCCATCGCTGTTTGTTCGGGCCCGGGATCATACACAGGGTTGCGGGTGGGTAGCTCTACTGCCAAAGCAATGGCCTATAGTCTTGGGAAACCATTGATTGCCATTCCAACTTTACAAGCCCTGGCGCAGGCAGCCTTTAATCTATACCCTGAGGCTCCATTTGCCCTTCCTATGCTCGATGCCAGGCGACGCGAAGTATACACAGCTATATATGACCGCACTTATTATGAGGTACAGCCTGTTTCTTCAGCGATCCTCGATGAGGGTTTTTTTAAATATGCCTTACCCGATAGCGGTAGTATAATAAGCTGTGGTGATGGATCCCTGAAAATCGGAGATCTGGCCGATCTGGCTCTGCATCTGAAGGTAGATACGACTATAGTATGCAGTGCCAGGCATATGATTGCCCTTTCCGTGGAGAGATATTTGAAAGGAAATTTCGAGAATCCGCTGCATTTCGTCCCATATTATCTGAAGCCTCCCAATATCACGGCACCTAAAAAGGTTTGATTTTCCGGAAAAAAGGCTCATCCGGCTTAGCACCTGAATTGGTTAAATATGAAAAAGCATTTGTATATAAATCAAATGCATAACATATTATTGTGAACATCAGGTACTTAACTATTGTTAAAATTAATATGGTACGGTTTATGATAATTCATACATGAATCCGAATAATCTCGCTCATGATGAAAAAGAAGACTGAAATTGTAAGCTTACGTAAAGGGACCAGCGAAATAGAATTGAACTATGCTGATCTCAGAAAAGCAGTGTTAGTGCTTCGTGCTGTAAATCACAAACTAAGACAACGTGTGATTGATCTGCTCGAAGAACATGCCACGATGACTGTAACTGACATTTACATTAAACTGCGCCTTGAGCAGTCCGTTGCTTCCCAGCACCTGGCCATTCTTCGCCGTGCCGGTGTCGTTCTCACCGAACGCCAGGGTAAATTCATTTACTATTCCCTTGACAAAGATAGGCTCAACCAGATATCCAAGCTGGTCGAAGAGTTGGCCGGCTAAATCTTTGCTTTAGGTAGCCCTTTTAAGGGGCTGATAATGTGAGGTTTAAAAAAATATTTTGTCCCCCCATTTTTTTACATTTCATTAGAAATCAGGCATTTAGCATACATCCGGTGACAGCCATTGGTTTACAAATGTATTTTTTTTGTAATATCATTTGGTTGAGTCAAATCTTAATTGCAAATTTGTTGCTAAGGTTTAACTCAAAATAAGGAAATGTATGAAAAGGACTAAGGTCACCTTTCAGCAGGAAAAGCTCACGGTGTCTACGGAACTTATGCGAGCCTTGGCTCACCCACTCCGTTTAAAGATTCTGGAATTTCTGGATCAGAACAAAAACATCCAGGTAAATCAGATTTACAACACCCTCAAGATTGAGCAATCCATCGCTTCACAGCACCTTCGGATACTGAAGAATGCTGGTGTATTGGTAGCTGACAAAGATGGTAAGTATATGCACTATACTATCGACTATCAGAGAGTAAGTAATGCTGTGAAAGCCATCAACCGATTTATGTGTAAGTAAACCGGGGTTTATCTGCAAAACGATTACCACTAATCCCATCCCAAAATTTTTTCTCTTCAGGGCCTTCCCTGGGCTAGACGTTAGTCCGAATCCTCAAGACGTATTGTTTTCCAATATCTGTATCATAGGCCCATTCTGCATGCCAGGATATCACGATCACACAAGGAGTAACCTGTTACCCCGATCATTTGCGTGCCTAATGTTGCGGTAAGCGTGAAAAACGCCAGTTGCTAAACTATAGGTTTGTCTGATCTGCCAACCGGTATCATATCAGGTGCTTGCTCGTGCTTTGATTTGAAAATCCGGCGGTGGAAAACCAGTAATGTGATCACCCCTGTAAAAATCGCAGAATCAGATATGTTGAACACAGGCCTGAAAAACTGAAAACGGTCACCACCCCAGATAGGAAAACCCTGAGGCAGGGTCGTATCGATAAGTGGGAAGTAGAGCATGTCTACGACTTTGCCAAAAAGAAATGGCGCATAACCGCCTTCCTGTGGAAACAAGGTTGCGAGTCCACCATGATATGGGGTGTTTGAGAATATCAGGCCATATAAAGCGCTATCGATAATATTGCCTAGTGCCCCTGCAAGGATCAATGAAAAGGAAAGAATGACACCGAACGTCTCTTTAGTCTTGATCAGGGTATGGATGATATACATCAGGAATCCGACAGCAATCAGACGGAATATGCTCAAGGCAAGTTTGCCCCAGTTACCCCCCAAGGAAAGCCCAAAAGCCATACCTTCATTTTCAACAAAGTGAATCCGGGCCCAACTCAGCCCGAGGATACCAAATTCCTGTCCATATTCCATGTTGGTTTTGACCCAAATCTTGAGTGTCTGGTCAATGAGCAGAACAAGAAATACGATGATAAAAACCGCACGTGTACGATTTGACATAAACATTGGTTAGCAGCATCAATATCCATCCTTTACTCCTTCCTGGCCTTTCCTTTTAAGGGAATAGTCCTAGAGGGTTGTCCGAACTGGAAATCGATCCTGGTTAAATTAATTCTGGGCCTGTTTGGCTTCAATGGACAAGGTAGCATGAGGTACAGCACGCAGTCTTTCTTTAGAAATGAGCTTGCCTGTTTCCCTGCAGATGCCGTAAACCTTATTTTTAATCCTGATTTTAGCGTTTTCCAGGTGCTGGATCAGCTTCTGTTGGCGTGATGCCATAGAACTGATGCGCTCACTTTCCAGGCTACTCAGGCCGTCATCAAGTCCCTTGATTTTGTTATCAGGGTTTTCGGCCATATCCTCCAATTGCTTGAGATAAAACTCGAGTTGTTCCCTGGCCACAATGAGTTTCTGATCGATAAGCTGATCGAACTCCCCAAGTTCTTTGTCGCTATATCTTGATTTCTGTGGTTCTTCTGTGGTTGTGGTTCCTCCCACCGGTCTGATTTCTTTTTTCTCTGACATTTTTTCAGTTTGCTTTACTACAGGTGCAGCAATTGGCTTATGTATTTTTTCTTCTGGTTTCTTATGTTCCACCGGCTTTACAGCTGGTTCGTTAATAGTGACTGATGGCTTTCCGGTCTTATCTGTCACCTTTGACCCCGAGGAAGGAACTATAATAGCTGGCTTTGAAACCAATGCGGGTTTAGTCACTACGGACTTGGATTCGATCTTTTTAGTGGCTTGTGCTAGTGGTTTGACCACCGGGGCAACGATTGGTGCTTTAGGTTGTGTTTTTGCTTTAATCTGTGGTACAGCTTTTGGCATCACCTGCTTCTTGGAAGGTGATCCAGCTGTAGCTACCGCAGTTGATTTTGGTGCTTTTTGTAGAACCACGGCTTTGGGTTTGGAAACGGGGGCTGCTGCCGAAACTTTGCCCTTTGGATGTACAGCGGGCTTGACCGGAGGTTCTGGAGCCTGTTTTTTGGCTACAACTTTTTTAGGTATTGGTTTTGGATCCGGTTTTACTACCTTCTTAACGAGTGCTTTAGCTTTTGCAATTGGCTTTGCAGGAGCTTTAGCTTTTGGGGCTGCTGGTTTAGGCTTTTGAATAGGTTTGGCCTTAGCTACGACTTTTGGCTTAGCCACAACCATAGATTTTAAGGGTAATGCTTTCTTTGGAGCCGGAGCTGGTTTGACCTTGGCTTTTTCAGCCGGAGCTGGTTTGACCTTGGCTTTAGCCTTTACGGGAGCCTTTGGAACTGCTTTCTTAAGGGCAGCACCTTTGGACGGCTTAGCTTTGGCCGGTGCCGGCTTGGCTGATTTGGTACTTTTCTGAGTGGCCATAACCTCTCTGTTTTAAAATATTAAATTGTGGAGTTTCAGAGCTTTGTCCAAGGCTGTGATCCAGATGTCCAGACCCAACGCTTAAAAACGCCGCAAATTTACATGAATGAACCTAATACTTGCTATACCTTTAATAATAACCTTGTTTTTGCCTTCTAAAAATGAAATTATATGCCAAATAGTTCTAAATGCCAATTTTTATTAGCTCGAAAAACCAAAAACCAAAATTAAAATATTGCATGTTAGTAGCTTATATATTAAATATAATACACACTGTAAATCACTGATTAATAGACATATGTGCAAATGACGATATTATTCACCCTAGATTTGCACTTTACCTTGCCTCAATTTTTACAAACATAGCCCATAATCTGTTCTATACAATTGTTTTTTAGCCATTTATAAATTAATTTTTAAAACTATATATAAATCAATTTTTCCCTTCCTCTTAATCTATTGTTAAATACCATTTCTCGGTGTATTTGACCACCATTTCCCGGCTCTGGAGTGCCCGAAGCAAATCCTGTTGCCTTCAACTCGCAGATTCTCCTAACAAAGCTTTACGCGGCCATTTTCACCCAATTGCATCCTGTTCATCTTAGGTTTTGATTTGCCTGGCGTTTTGATCATTCTGTATCTTTGCGTCCACAATTATAGACTGCGATGGGAAAGCTATTACATAACCGTGTTAACCGTGATGAACTCAGGCAGTTAGTCAGACAAGAGGAAACAAAGCGCACTACACTATCCTTTTACGCCTATACTAAACTTGCGGACCCACATCAATTTCGAGATAACCTCTATGCTGATTTCGAAACTTTGGGTGTTATGGGCCGAATATATGTGGCCAGCGAGGGCGTCAATGCGCAGATTTCGATTCCCTCTGATCACCTTGAAGCCTTTAGGGCCTATTTGGATACAATACCTTTCCTTCGGGATATCCGGCTGAATATTGCGGTCGAAGATGATGGCAAATCATTTTTCACCCTCGCGATCAAAGTCAGGGAAAAAATAGTGGCCGATGGATTAAACGATGAGGAGTTTGATGTGACAAATCGGGGAACACATCTCTCCGCGGCCGCATTCAATCAACTCACCGGTGATCCGGATACGATCGTTGTGGATATGCGTAACTATTACGAAAGTGAAGTTGGACATTTCGAAAAAGCAATACTACCTCCTATGGAGACCTTTCGTGACGGACTACCTATGGCGGCAGAGATGCTCAGCGATGCCAGGGACAAGCATGTCGTCATGTATTGCACCGGAGGCATTCGTTGTGAAAAAGCCTCTGCCTATATGAAATACAGGGGATATAAAAATGTGTATCAACTGGATGGGGGCATCATCGAATACGCGAGGCAAGTAGAAAAAATGGGATTAACCAATAAGTTTCTGGGCAAAAACTTTGTGTTCGATGAGCGTCTAGGTGAACGCATTTCGGATGATGTAGTAGCCACCTGTCATCAATGTGGAAATCCATCTGATGATCATGCCAATTGTGCTAATGATGCATGCCATATACTCTTCATTCAATGCGCTGCGTGCAAAGAAAAATACCACGGCTGCTGTTCGATAGAATGCAGTGATTTCAGTTCGCTTTCAAAAGAAGAGCGGAGGATACTACGAAGGCAGCGCGTGTTTAATGGCAGCAAGTACTCCAAGGCAAAGCCGGGAATGCTGTTAAGTGAAGAGTGAAAAGCGATGTGCTGAGCGAAGCCGAAGTATGAAGAGTGAAAAGCGATGTGCTGAGCTGAAGTTGAAGTATGAAGATTGAAAAGCGATGTACTGAGCGAAGCCGAAGTATGAAGA
>JAWXAW010000006.1:0-5708 GCA_034439675.1 Saprospiraceae bacterium
GCAATATCACCGTATGGAATTCTTTGTTGAAAAAAATTCAGTCGTCAGAGAGATCTGGGGAAAGAGCGACACGGTACTGTTTATTTTTGCAGGTGCCTCTGCGGAATTTGCCCTTAATAAAGCGGTAGACTGGCTCTACTACACCGGCAAGCTGCCTGCTGATCCATTGGGGAGGTTGTTCTCAACGGTAAGCTATGCAAGGAAGATTGTTTTTGCACCCATGGAGGAGGCTCATAAAGCACTTGACGCTCTCCGCCATATACATGGGGCGGTAGAACAAAACCGTGGCTACGCCATTCCTGACTGGGCATATCGTGATGTGCTGTTTATGTTGATCCATTATTCCATCGCATCGTACGAGCTACTCGAAAGAAAATTAAGTGATGCAGAAAAGGAAGAAGTCTATAATGTGTTCTATCGTGTTGGGACCAGCATGGGCTTGAAGGCACTACCTGTTACCTATACCGAATGGCTACCGGTCAGAAATGCACATTTGAAGGCCGACCTTGAAAAGAGCCACTACACTGTTGATCTTTTCCTTCAATACAAAAAACACCTTGGCGCCATGCGGTTCACGCTATTGACCGAAGGTCAGAAATTAGTAGTGCCTGATCGTGTAAAGGAGTTGTTGAAGTTTGGTGATTTTTCCATGCTTACGCCTGCCCTGCCGATGTATAAAATCAGTAAACTAGTAAAAATGGATTGGCTGCTCAAAATCATCCTTTTCCCGTCATCATACCGAACTCAAATCAACGAATTGGATGTACATAGGGAGTAATGAGTTGCCCATAAATCCCCCGAAGGAGACTTTATCGCATTTAAATAAACCAAAGTTGAGCTTAGGTTGACCTAAGATCGGGTACGACAAATCAAAAAATAAAATGCATTGAGCATAGATCTGTACAGCCGTTTTTAACAAAAAAAAACAAAGTTGAGCTTAGGTTGACCTAAGATCGCGTACGACAAATCAAAAAATAAAATGCATTGGGCATAGATCTGTACAGCCGTTTTTAACGGCATGTAATAATCCCGTTTTGCCCCTAAATCCACTAAAGGGATTTCACTGATCAATTACTGTTGACTGTTGACTGTTGACTGATTACTAATCACTTTTTGAGCTCCATTCCATAATCTGTTCTTCCATTTCTTCGACAGATCTAAAGCGAGAAAGATCATAACACCCTAATGGAAAATTTGCAGTGCGCACAATGCACCTGTTACAATGCGAGCAGGGTTTATCCGGTGCATTTATACCTGACTTAAAAAGCTGTAACAGATTTACATTTGCCAGCAATGGACGAGCCATAGCGAGCATATCTGCCTTGCCTTGTTGCAACGTGCTTTCCATGATATCCATCTCCTGATAGCCCCCATTAGATATGACAGGCAAACCAATTTCGACCTTAAACCGTTTAGCATCATCTGCGGAGACTGCCGGCACAAACCCCCATCCGATATTAGCCACAGGGCTCAAGATAAATTCCGGAACCGAATTGAACAGAAAAGCTCGCCACCATGCCTTGGCAGACAAGTGTCGGTTGGCATTATAAAACATCTTCATCTCATGGACCGGAAAGGTACCGGGTGTTCCTTTTGGGTTTGGAAAACCATACCCCTTATCGATATGGAGATAATCTATACCCAGCGCTTTCAATTTCTTTGCGTAGTATAGATTCTCTTCAATCGTATTGCCGAGGTACCAATCCCTTAGTGGAAATCTCACTGGCAGACGTAGATTGACCGGCTGATAATTATAATCCGCAGCAGAAAGTCTGATCCCTATCGGAAAATCTTCACCAACTTTTTTACGTGTCGCCAAAATTATTTCTTCCAGCAATCGAAATCGATTATCGAGTGAACCTCCGTATTGATCCTTTCGGCGATTGATGCCTGGATTGAGAAACTGTTGGATGATATACCCTTTGCTGGCGGTGATTTCAAGTCCATCCGCTCCAGTGTCCCTTACACGACTGGCAGCTTCGGCAAATTCACGTATTGTTGTATCAATATCATCAAGGCTCATTGCTTTATGGCGATTGGTATAGCCATAAAAAAGATCAAACAAGGTGGAGGAGGATTTAGCATCGCTCTGCTGTGCAAACATACTCGTATGGGTGGCGCCACCCGTATCACCGATCTGAATGATGTACCGGCAATCATATTGGTGAACAGCCTTGATGGCCTCTGCGAGTGGCTTGATGTAACGATCATCACTCAGTTTTGGATATTCCATCGGCGATGTCCGGTGGTGGTTGACACTGATAGTAGCAGAAATAATCCCTGCGACATCATGTTCAGCAAATCGCTTTTCAAAATTTTTAAATGCCGATGTCACGGTACCATCATAAAAGGAGGTACGTCCGCCAATAGATGATCGAATGATACGATTCTTAAAGTGCAGATTTTTTATCTGAAAGGGATCGAAGAGCATACCTGGTTTTTTCTGATATGCAAAATAGCTAATGTTCTGCTTTCCATTGTAAATAGAAATAAAGAGGCAGAAGGGGCTCGATGAGCCGACAGCCAATAATCCATTATTCCCTCCTCACCGAAAAACTCCCTGTCAACAAATATTCCGGAACATAATTAAACTCGGATGTTGTCACTTTACCTTCAATCCTGCCTGTAACGAACTCTCCAATTTCCCCAAACGAGTCAATGATTATCAACAATGGGCCTTCACTCTTATAATGTATTGAGTCAACATGACCCGTAATACCAGTGCCATCCGTCGCATAAAAGGATCCAACAGAAATTCCCCGGAACCAAACTCCAAAAACATTCCCATTGACATCCACAGCCCGAATGCTGGTATAATCAACATCTCTGACAAATTCAAGGGAATCAAAATAAACAGGATTAGAAAATCCATCTATCTGGAACTCCGCAAATTCTTCATTCTGGATACAAGTGTACAGCGTATCAACCTCAACTTTAGATGAAAAAGGTGCAGAGAATGTTTTGGAATAACTCGTTTTATCCGGATTGAATGCAAAAACAGAAATATGCCCTCCAACACAGCCGCTCACCTTTGCCCCGAACGCACCGGTTTGTCCATCCGGAACTGCATAATAACTTTCGTGCCCGGTCGAAATTTTCACATACCCATTAACCAGTGGCTTAAATTCGCAGTCAACAGCATATCCTGAAACATGACTTTGTGCCGAAGGATCACTAACAGATATTGGTCCATAATAAGAGGCGTTGTCATATGGTCCAATGTCCGAAGCAAAGATTTCCTGACCACATTTGCCATATATTCCCAGATGTAATCCTTCTTTCGCGGCGACCATACCTTTAACTACTCCATCTGTATCCGTATATGCACAATTGGAGGTGCCTAGATCGTCAATCGTAATACAAACCTTTACCTGGCTGGCCGGTGATCCGTCTTCATAGACAAAGAATGCACCCCATGCCACTGTTGGAAACCATGCATCGCAATTCCAGAAACTAAAGTGACTGACCTTCCCGACAAATCTATCTCCTGTCCGGTAAGCCACTCCTTCTTCTCTCCATACACCGTCAACTTCATCAAAAGACCACAAGGGTATCGATGCAGGTGCTTTATCTGTCATGGCCAAAGGTATTTTCATTTCCAACGTTGCTTCAATGCCCCCGGCTAAATTTAGTTTTTCACCGGATGGTGTATTCATCTCCACTGCAATCATTCCCATACTGCCCAGAGCTCCGAATGATCCATTCGTATTAACACCTACAAGGTCGCCCGGCATTTTAAAAGACAAATCAGGATCATCAGGAGCAATAACCTTAGCAGATACAACTATGATGCCTTCATACATCTCTCCATTTTCCAGCACATATCCATTCGGTGGAAAATGAATCGTAGCCTTATCCTCAACAGGTAATGCAGCGCCATCCTGTGCATTGAAAAAAGCGATTCGGGAATCAGACAATAAAATAATCCTGAGATATTGGGCAATGCCAGGTGAAGGGTAGAAGCGTCTTGAAGCCTCAAAAAAACCATCCTTTTCAACGGTCAAATAAGCAGATTCACCAACCATTGCTGCCGGCAAATACAATAATCCACTTGCATCCGTATGACCTTCCGTTGAACCAAGCTCAATCTTAGCATTGCTAACACGCACTCCATCAACTGTAAAGACCTCAATAAGCAGTGGAGATTTGAAAACGGCCTGGTTTGGATAAAAAGGGTCCGGGTGGACAATTTCCGTATCCTTACTTCAGGCGAAAATTAAGGATAGTGTAACAGCACATAGGTAGAGTTATGGCTTCATGGAAAAAGGGGTTGAGCATTAATAACATAAATCTAGTCAATAACGAACCCATTTCCATTGAATTTTACAGTTGGTCGGATAATCTTTCTTAAAGTTTTTAAAAAATAATAATATCTGGCTGCCTAACGTTATTATCTGTTTCCCTTTGGCTGCTTCAGCATATATTTGAAGGCTGGTATTACCATAAATAAGAGCCAGGCGATAATGAAGTAGAGGAGAAAAATAAATGCTGAAGGTGTGTACGAATTTGCCTGTCTCATAGGTTGTAAAGCGGGGTATGGATCAACATTCATATCCCGGCTATTTTAATTCTCTTCTCTCAAAACGAGTCATAGTCGGAAATAATTCGCAATTTTTGACCTTCCATGACAAACGAAGAGAAAGCAATCCGCACCACCTGGTTTAGTATAGCGAGTAATGCGCTACTGGCCATCGTTAAGTGGATTGCAGGCTATTTCGGTAATTCGTATGCACTCATAGCAGATGCGATTGAATCGACCACAGATTTAGTCTCTTCTTTTCTCGTCCTGCTGGGGCTTAAATATGCCAGCAGGCCAGCTGACAAAAATCATCCCTATGGACACGGTAAGGCAGAACCGCTGATCACGTTTATGGTGGTAGGCTTTCTCATCACTTCGGCATTGATCATTGCGCATGAAAGCATCCAGCATATCAAGACTCCGCATGAAGGGCCGAAAGGTTTTACCTTATGGATCCTTGGGGCGATCATTCTGTGGAAAGAAATATCGTATCAAAAAGTCATTCGCAAAAGTCGGGAAACCAAAAGCACTCTTTTAAAAGCTGATGCATGGCATCATCGAAGTGATGCGATCACCTCCGTCACCGCCTTTATAGGTATTTCCATAGCCCTTATCATGGGAAAAGGATATGAGTCTGCGGATGATTGGGCCGCACTGGCAGCGTCTGCATTTATCCTTTACAATTGCTACCGCATATTCCGACCCGCACTTGGTGAAATCATGGACGAACATATCTATGACGAGCTGATCGAACAGATCCGTTTCATCGCCTTAAACGTAGATGGCGTCATCGGTACTGAAAAATGCGTTGTGCGCAAAGTAGGCATGCGCTATTTCATTGACCTGCACATCGAAGTCGATGCTGATATCACTGTCAGGCATGGACATGATATCGCGCATGTCCTAAAAGCCAAATTAATGGATGAACTGCCGGAGGTGGCTGATGTGCTGATGCACGTTGAGCCCAGGGAAGAAAAAAGTGAAAAGTGAAAAGCGAAAAATGAAAAGCGATGTGCTAAGCGAAGTCGAAATATGAAAAATGAAAAAAAGAAGTCTTCACATATACTTCCCGGTATGGGCAACAAATCGGTAAAAAAAAGACTATGCTAATCCTGCCCCGTAGGGGCAAAAGGTCGGTAAAAAAACAAGCCCATATAAATCCTGCCCCGTAGGGGCAAAATGTCGGTAA
>JAWXAW010000007.1:0-13605 GCA_034439675.1 Saprospiraceae bacterium
AGGGCTCATCAACTTCAAAATTCCATAACCTGAAACGGGGATGATCTTTAATATACCTGATGATTTCCTTGGGCGTGAAAGCAGAGGCATCAAACTGTGCTGCAACATCAAACTTAAACTGGCTCTCCGGTGTAGCAAACATCAAATTATGGCTGCCCAGCATGGCACCCAACATCGTGGTGCCGCTTCGGGACGCTCCGCCTATAAAAACACTTTTCCTCATTTGCTTCACTTCAGTATAATTGCACAACCTCCAAATTCATTTTGAAAGGTACAAAATTCAGCTTTCGTATCTTGGGGCCAGAGTGTTTCGTGTTTATGCTTAAAGAGCCCTCAGTTCAACCACAGGAAAAGGAAGTTCATCGCCAGGTTCCTCTGATCTATATCCTCGGAAACAGCCATTCCGGCTCTACCCTGCTATCCTTCCTACTGACCTTCCATGCTGACATTATCAACCTCGGAGAGTTAAAATCCAAAACATGGCTGAAAGTCAGGACAAGCTCTTGCGGACATCCGGTGAATACCTGTCCTTTTTATGGAGCCTTTTTTTCCACTTTCAATGCCCTCAAGGAGCCTGCGATGCAATCGATACGATCAGTCAATCCGATACAGTTCCTTTTTCAAAAGAAAATAAAACCATCCAAGGTCACAACAGACAATCTCCAAACATTTTATCAATCTGTGTGTGGAAGAGTAACTGATTTATACCCTGATACCCAATATATTGCCGACAGCTCCAAACGTATCTGGCTCCTCAATGCATGGATTCAAACGCTTCCACCGGAAATGGTAAAGATCATCTGGCTCAGAAGGCAGACGAAGGCTAATGGTGCTTCCTTTATAAAAAGAGGATCTCCCTTTTTGAAGTCGCTGTTGACGATAATCGTCAATAACCTGATCAAAAAGCATTTTTTAGGAACCACCCATCACCATTACCTGGAGGGCAATTATGACCGGTTCTATGATGCCTATCCGGATGAAGCACAGCGGATATCCACATTCCTGGGATTGGAACTCCCTGTTACGAATGATTTGAATCGAAATCATCATGTCATTGCCGGAAACGCAAAAACCAGGCAGGCTTTTGCTAACCAATTTACAGGCCTGCACAAGGATGATCAATGGCAGCCCATTTTGTCCGGGACACAAAAGAAAATACTTTCATGGCTAAGCTAATCGAAGCATGCGCATCCTGATCCTGTCTATCGAATATCCTCCGCTTGGTGGCGGCGCTTCTCCGATGATCCATGAGATCAGCAAGCAGTATGTGAAGTTCGGCCACGAGGTCACCGTCATTACAATGGCACATGGCCAGCTTCCGCTGCATGAAAATGTCGAAGGAGTGGACGTGCATAGGGTACATTCCTATCGCGCACAAACACATATCTCCCATTTCCATGAGCATCTCGCCTACATTTATGCTGCCAGGGTGTATTTAAAAAAAATGCTGAAGCACCAGACCTTTGATGTCTGTCATACACATTTCCTCGTACCTACCGGCCTGCTCGCGAGATGGGTCAAACGAAAATATCACATACCCTATATCATTACTTCACAAGGCAGTGATGTGCCCGGATACAATCCTGACCGTTTTCATTTTTTACATAAGTTGACGCCGCCTCTGATCAGGTCTGTGATCCGGGAGAGTGCATGCGTAGTCGCTCCATCGCAGTACCTGCGCTCACTGATTATCAAAGTCTCGCCTGCCGACCATGCCAAAGTCTTTCAGATACCCAGTGGAATCGATACGGATTATTACATGCCGGGACCAAAGAAACCGATTGTGCTTTCGACCGGCAGACTGCTGCCACGAAAGGGGTTTCAATACCTTATCGAAGCTGTCGCGGATGAAGTCTTTCCGTTTGAAGTGCATATCTGTGGGGATGGCCCTATGATGAATGATCTGAAGGAAAAAGCAAAACAAAGTGCCACGCCGGTTTTCTTCCACGGCTGGCTTGACAATAAAAGCGAGGCGTACAAAGTGTTGCTGTCAGAGGCAATGATATTCTCTCTTGTGTCAGCCAAAGAAAACGCAAGCACGTCCCTTATGGAAGCACTTTCAGCGGGTTGCGCTGTGATTACCTCCGATGTTTCCGGTTGCCCTGAAAGTGTAGGTGATGCAGGCATTTGCATACCTCCTGCAGACGCAAGGGCACTTAAGGACAAGCTCAAAGCACTCATGAATGACCCTGACCTCATGGTTAGTCTAATGCATGCGGGAAGGGCAAGGGCCATCCGCGAATTTTCTTGGCCGTCTATCACCCGGGGCTATCTCGCGCTTTTTGAAAAGCTCCTTAAACCATGAGCCAACTCAAGAAGGATGTTCAGATCACGTTGCTGAGCCGTATACCGGTGATGTTACTGAGTTTTCTTTCTGTGGTCTTTCTCATGCGTCTGCTGGGGCCTGAAGGTAATGGGGTATATACCTTCACCTTTGCCGTACTCAATTTATTTTTTACAGTGATTGGTTTTCAACTCGAAGGTACCCTTCCTGTTTTCCTGGCCAGGGACAAGGAAAATACACCTGGTATATTCAGTGCAATTGGCCTCCTTGCCTTCCTGTCTTTTATTGCCTTTGCGGTAACGCTCAGCATTATAGTTTTCCTCGTCCCGGGCGGTGAACAATGGGTAATCCCACGTGATCAACCCGTAATGTTTTTCTTTCTCTTTTTACTTATTGCTTTTGGCTTGCGTCGAGTTTCAACGCTGATGCTGTCAGTATTGCGTGGGTTGTTCCGCTTTCAAGCTTTCAATGCCTTCATGATTCTCAATCAAAGCCTCCCCGCAGTAGTTTATGGTGTTTTATTATGGTTGACTGTAAGCGGAGAGCAAAGCATTTCCCTGCAGCAATGTTTCAAGGCTATACTTTTAATTGAAACTTCGCTTGTTTTGGCTGGGCTGCTATTCTTTTGGCGAAAGAAAATACTTTCATTTTCATACAGCTATTCAGGCTATTTGAAACCAATAAGCTCCCTTTCTTTCAAAAGTCTGCTCAGCGCTTCGGGACACTTCCTCAACAAGCGGTTGGATGTATGGTTTGTTCAATTCTACAAGGGTACCGCTATGCTCGGCCAGTATGGACTCGCCACCCAGGTCACCAATTTTATCAGTGACGCGATGACTCCCTTTAATCAGGTCTTGATCCCATATATCGCAGAAGCATCACCGGAGTCTCATATGGAAATTGTATCCAGAACGGCCCGACTAAATATGTCGATTGCCATCATTGCAGCCGTGTTGATCATTAGTACCTCGTGGATGTTCATACCTCTACTGTTTGGAAATGAGTTCAAGCAAGCCATACCGGCAACACAAATCCTCGCTATTGGAATCATTTTTGTAAGTCAGCGCCTGGTATTCACAGGCTATTTCAAAGCAATCAATCTGATGCAATTTCCGATGCAAGCCTCATGGACTGGCGTAGTGATGACCGTTGGTCTGGATATTGTGCTGATTCCTGAATTTGGAATTATTGGTGCCGCATGGGCCACCACCATCGCCTATGCTACCACCTCCCTATACCTTGTACATATGGCACAAAAAAAACTTGGATTCGGTTTAATAAACATCCTCCTTTTGAAGAAATCAGATCTGACATGGTTGCTGTCCGGGAAGTTAAAAAATCAAGACATTCAACCTTAGTACATCATTTTCAGATGACTGCTTTAGAAATATTTTTTCAACCTGGTCAGTATCAACGCTCCTATGGCTGCACCTATCACCCCAAGCCATCCCCATTTTGATAGTGGTGGTTCATAGGTAAGTTCAATAGCATGTTTTCCTGGATCTAGTAATAAACCAGTGAAACCAAAATTGATTTTCTCCAGAGGAACAGGCTTTCCATTGACTGTAGCTTTCCACACCCGGTCGTAGGGGATAGAAAAGAACAGCATGGCTGTGGTATCGAGCGTTATATGGCCTTTGATTTGGTTTTGAGAAAAATAATCCATCGTCATCGCCTTTGATGCCAGCTCTTGTGTCCGGTCACGGGTCGCTGTCCCAAAGAAAGCAGTTTCTTCTGCGATTAAAGGTTGCAACGCATTTTTCCACGTTGCACCATCATCCGCAACGACGCAGAAATAAAATATCCGCTTTTTCTGATTTGCAGGCATCTGATCAAAAGCGCTCGCGGCGTAAACCTTTTCAAACGGAATACCAAAAGGGATGTAATAATTGTTGCGGGAAGTAACCGTAGCACCCGTCGTGTCGATTGGTGTGTAAATGGCAGAATCCACCTTATCCCTGGTGTCCTCATTTGACAGAAGGTATTTAATAGAAAACAATCCATGCAGAATATTGGTAGTAGAAACTCCGACAAGCCATCTGGTATTCGCTTCTTTCGTACCATCTATCACACCAGCCTTATCGAGGAACTCCACATAATATTTGTGATTGTGGGATTGGTAAGACTTTGACCCAAAAAAGCCCTGCACCATTCCATCATTGTATCCCTTCTTTACAGATCCATAGACTTTATCGATCCGGTAAAACAGGTCTTTATCTGATTCCTTTATCTTTCGTACCGCTTCACCTGAATCATCAAAATGGTTTTGCTTACCAACGATTGACGACTTCGGGATAGATGTACGGTCATTGACGGTGGGCCATGCAAACAGCAATGCTTCAATGCTGACCAATGACACCAGGGCAGGAAACAACACTTTCTTCAACATCCCTTCCGAATACATCCAGAGAAGTGCAGTATATCCAAGGAGAAAAGCAGAAACCCTGACCTGCATATCCGTTGAGATATTGACATCCTGCACATTATATGGGAACCAGAGTAAACACAACAAAAGGAGGGCAGAGGAAAACAAGACCCATTTACTCAACGCTTTTCCTGACATGATTTCCTGAAATCCAAGTAACCCCACAAATAAAAAACTGAATGGAATAAACAACGACAAGGCCCCTTTGTAATAATTGCCCGCAAACCCATAAAAGGCATACCTGAACCAGGGAAACAGGATGAGGAATAACCAGAAGAGGAGGAAGCCTCCATAAATCCATTTATGACGGCGGCTTGCCAAAGCAAAAAACTGAAAGACAAAAAACAAAGTAATTAGACCAATATAGAAAGCAGGTGATTCGAGATAGTTACGCCACCCTTTATAATTACTACCTGCCCCCAACATATCATTTGAAAAAGTACGCATGATGGCACTGACATTATGCTTGGCGACTGAGAGGCCAAAGACAGGTTGATCAGACAGCTTCTCACTATAGGACACATTGCCCGTCACCCTTGGGCTATTGGCATATTTGTGCAACTGCCCCCCGATAAATGGAAAGGCAAACAGCATAGCCAGTAAGCCACAGATGATCATTCGTTTGTATCCCATCAGGATTTCCTTCCAGGCGCCGCCATACACATCAAGCATACGTACAAGACCATACAAGGCCATAAACAAGATCAGGAAATAACCACGTGCCCCCAATATAAAAATGAAGGGAATGGGAAATAGCCACCAGATCTTTCTTCGCAACAGGAGTTCAAATCCAAGAAAAGCCAACGTCATCCAAAATACGGCATACGCGTGTCCATACCATGTATTCCCCAGCACGAGATAACCTCCGAATCCATAAGCCAACGAACCTATAAACGCAACCGGCAAGGAAAACTGAGCCACCCTCAAAAACCTGTAGAAGACAAGCCCAGTGATAAAGAGCACAGCGGCCTGCATCCAGGCGATGCTATAGGCTATTGTTTCAGGCCCCATCGAAAGGAACAACCAATGGAAAGGATTGAGGATATACCCGGGATAAAAGTTGGATCCCATCCCTATATAAAACGACCAGCCAGGCCACCCCACTTCCTGGAAGTATCGTGCACTCTGCACCAGGTTAGGGTAAAACACAGTGAGGGTATCAGAGCCTACATCGTCAAACAAAAAGAGGTTCGGGCCAAAGAGATATTTTGAAAACAAGACCAACGTGATGACCGCGGAGATAACAACATACAGGAGAAAGGTCCGATTTTCATTCCATGGCCAGACCGGCAGTGTTCTCTTCTGCGACTGCTGCTTTACGGGTATATTTTTACTTTTTGATTTAGCCATTTACTATTCACGTCTTGAACTTACCGGATCATTGTCTCATCAAAGTAAAACAATTCCACACCAAGATCATCTAATCTACTATTATGTACAGGTTTGAAATTCCGATAAATATATTGAACGACCTCCTCACGGATCTGATGTGCTTTATGCCATTCCCACAAAAACCAACCATGACCTTCTAAACGGACATCGGCTTTTAGTTGATCGAGTGTGTAACTTTTTTTCTTGGGCACTTTATGGTAGTGCGTTCCCGCGAGGGCAACCGGATCCAGGTAATAGGACTTAATATTGGTGGCAAACAAAGCGTCGCCCGGCTTATATTGGTCCTTCAGTGTCGCATATACCGTTGAATAACGAGGCGCCCAGGGATGCCGCTCATAGACACGTCCATAGCCTTGCACCAGTTGCAAGGTCGAAATCAAAAACACTACGATCATGGCCCACGGATAACTTCCCTTCCATAAAGCTTTGCTGAAATAATGGACCGAGATTAGCAATGTACATACCACGAAGGGAACGATATGAGCAATATAGCGGTAATCCCGTCCCTCATTGCCGATAAGGTATACCATGGCGACAACCGCAATGATGATGAACAAGTAATTCAGGATGAGCAATGTCTTCAGTTGTCGTGAAACTTTTGAACTGAGCAACCCAAGACCTGAGATCAGAAACATAACCGTGCTGTTGAGCGGCAACCCGTTTTCAAACATATATTCAAAATAGGCTTTCAAGGGGGTATGCGGAGAGAATATCCTGGCCGCCACCTGCCTGAACATTCTCAATGAATCCAACTGGACAACAAATGCTAAAATCAAAATGATACCTGTGCCTGCCACCACAGCCCACAACATCCTGACCTGAGCCTTGGTGCGCTGAAGAATAACTAAATAGAGGATGAGTAAACCAAAGGTCGGCACCACAATCATGGCGAGCTTGTGAACATGCCCCAGCAAAGGCAAGCATAACACTGCAGCAGCGACATAGATCCAGTTACGTCTGATCATGCGTTGCTGGAGTTCTCCTTCCGATCTTTGCTGCACCTTGCTTATAGCCCTTGAGATGAGATACACACATGCCAGGAAAAGTGGAATCAATAATGCATACATACGCATATACCTGAAAAGAATCAGAAAACGATCATTCATCAGACAAATCAAAGGGATCAGTAAAGCCAACCACGCCAGACGATACCATCGGGCGAATACATAAAAACATATAAGCACAAAGGAGAGCCCGAAAACAGCAGATGGAAGCCGACCGGTAAACTCTGAAATGCCAAACATTTTAAATATACCTGTGCAAATTACGGTATGTACCCAGGTCCGGTCATAGCCTTCTTTCAGATAACTGAATCCTTGCTCATAAACCCCTATTGCCGCATTCATGACCAGATTTTCATCCTCCCATAAATCATAATATCCCAGACGGTAGAAAATCAGGAATGCGGATAATAACAGAATCAGTATCGCTGCAACTTTAGTACTGGTGTCAACAAAAACTTTAGACACAGCATACACCTGGGGTGTGTTTTCAAGATCGGGCGATACCGATTTGTATTTCAATATAAAATAGACTGGAATGGCCAGGGGAATAGTAAATGCATTGGCGAGAAATAATAAACTCCCTGTAGCTTCAAGCCAGTCATACGTTAACAAGACATTCGCCAATACGTGCAGTATAGTCAATGGGATGGTGGCAAGTATGATTCGGTCTATATACCGCTTGAAGAAACTAGTGGTGCCAAAAGCCGCCAATCCAGCAGAAAGCGCAGTCAGTATCATCAGCAAACTTTCTGAGTTGACAGGCTTAAATGCAAGGATGGGATGTAAGAAAAAATAAACAAGACCTCCGAGCAAGCCATACACAGCAAGAGTCAATATGTTTACTGACTGATTCCCTTTTGGGGGATATACTTTCGGTTTTTGAACAGAAATGCCCTTTCCCGTCTTGTTTTGCTTTGATGTCACATAGTAAAAATACTTTTTCCCTTCGTTCCAGCAAGGGAACGAGCCGTGCTATTTTAACCATGCACTCAGATCCCTGCCTGTGAAGGCCTGTAGCCCGAGGATATCTGCCCTGAATTGTTCAATTAGCCATGCTCTGTCCTCCATGCTTACCTTTTCATATCGGATATCATCCGCATTGAAATAGGCAATCGCTTTATTGATTTTCATCCGTTTGAGCAATCTGACCAATCCCGACCCACCCATCTCTGTCAGCTTTCTTTCACCCCATGCAAGAAATTCCCTGATCTGACTGGACTTTACCTTTTTGGCAGCATTGGATTTATCATACATACCAGGTGGCCTGAAGGCTATATCTACGCCTAAAAACCTGTATAAATCCGCAAGTACTTTCTCAGGCTGCCGGGCAATGTCATCAAACCATATCAAGTGAATCGAAGATGTAGGAAAAAAAGCCAGATATCGCTGGAGGTGCATGAAGTAGAGACCATTGTTGATGTATTCTGCTTCCTCTCGCATGGCCTGACTGATAGGTCTTTTTTCGGTCTGCAAATAATACTTTGTAAAATAATAATGCGAGGTTGCCCGCTCCACCGGCGACCGCAGACACAAGATCAACTTCACCTCAGGAAACATCTCTTTAATTCGCTCCGGGACTACAGGGGCAATCAAATACTTTGGGGTGATCTCTCCTTTGATCTGACCTTCCGTGCAATGCTGAAAGAACCGTTTGTACCAGGTGATACCCTTGCTGAAATTGCCTTGATGAACAGGAGCAGTAAAATGAACTTGATCATGGAAAAAATGAACTTCCTTAGGTTCCGCTGTACAAATGCCGGGGTGTGCCGAGAGCATTTTATTTACCCAGCTGGTACCGGCTTTAGCTGCCCCGATGCCAATATAATCTACCTTAAATTCCGTCATACGATCAGCAGTGTTTTTAATACATGGTCATCTATATACAACATGTTGATTGAAGTTAGTGTGCAGTGCGCTTTTGTCGGAATATCTTTTGATAAATCTCCTCATGCGCATCCATGGCATACGGCAGGCTATAGTTGCCCTCCACATAGGTATATCCATCCTTACCTAATTCACGCCACTTGTTACCACTCAGGAGGTACTCAAGGCCCTTATGAAATTCGTTAGCTGCTGCATGGTATCCAAACCGTGAAGCAAAGTCATCCGGGTTGACATAGCTTAAGATCGCACACTGATGGCCGGCGGCTTCAATAAAAGAATTGGGGAGACCTTCGCGCACGGAAGTATTGATGTGTATCCATGCCTGAGAAAACAACTGATGATGCACCTCACTCTTGAACTGATCGACGAAACCAAGAAACTCGACATTCGGATTGTGTCCGAACTGCTCTTTCAGTTGCATTTCAAATGGAGGGGTTCGAGACTTGCCGGCGATTTTAAAAAGCACCTCGGGGAAATCCTTTGCAAGCCGGAGGGTTAGTTCGGGACGCTTACGCTGATCCAGCCT
The DNA here is from genome assembly GCA_034439675.1 of Saprospiraceae bacterium. Classification (GTDB taxonomy): domain Bacteria; phylum Bacteroidota; class Bacteroidia; order Chitinophagales; family Saprospiraceae; genus Opimibacter. Next base: position 9,516 of record JAWXAW010000007.1, read on the forward strand.
GCCCATGTATAGTACTACAGGACTTTCTGATTTTACAATCGTACCGGGCATCTCAGCAGGCGTCGGGAGAAATTCGACATCAGCCTTGAGGTTGTAAATTGATTTTGCCTTTGCGCGTTGATACTTTGCCGGTACAAAAACACCATGAGCAGCGCGAACCGCTGACCGCACGAGTATATTTGCTTCAAAGAGATAGTTTTCCAGCACCTGCACTCTGCTCTTACTGGGGAAAGAAAACTCCTGAACCCATTCCTTATATCCCTTAGGATCCTGGCAAGTCACGAGATGGACTGCATCAGGAACTGCCTTCATAGCCAGCCATGTACCAATGGATGGCTCGCACGAATGAAAAATATCAGCATTAATCTTTTTGTAAATTGCGGAGGAGGTAAGCATCTCCATCGGGGTCAAACCATATACCTTGATTCCATCCAGCCATTCTTCTGGCTGCTGATCCTGTCTCCTTGGAACTACCGCACTGACTTCATAACCGCGCCTGACCAGTTCCCTTCCAATGATACGGGTGGACTTACCATAGCCACCGTATTTGCCCCAGGCAAATATCTCAACACTGATCAGGCAGATTCTTTTGGGAGCGGAGCTCATTGTCCTGCAAGATAAAGGATTGTTCAAACTGTTAACTGTGGACTGCAATTGTGGATTGCTAACTCCTCACTTTTCACTCTTCACTTTTCAATAGTGGAGCTGGGGGGAATTGAACCCCCGTCCAGATAAAGCTCACATCAGTTTTCTACATGCTTATTTGCAGATCTGGTTTTAAGATGGTTTCAGGTACTGCAACAACGCGATCCCATCCGATTCCCTTTGATTGTCGGCCTTGGGTCAGGACATCCCCTCAGCGTATTCTGCATTTTATGGTGTGCGGCAGGTTTTGTAGCAGACATCAAACCGTTGCACAAAGGCAAACTAACTACCTAGAATTAGGCTGCCATAGCGAAAGAACGATCGCCGATTGTTGGTCGATAATCATTTGGTAACGGGGTGAACTATCATTCCCCGGCATGCTTACTGACACGATACATTTACTGTCGATTCCTGTCAGCCCCTTAATGTCAATGATCTTTTGCCCTTTAACAAGGGATGCAAAGGTAAAGTTTCCCAGCACATAGACCGCTGAAGGCGGTCTATGGCCGGAAGGGGGGAGTTTCTCATGGGTTCGGCTACGCCTCACCCCTGAAACCCCCTTGTCAAAAAGGGCAACGCCTTAACACTAAAACCACTTTGTCAAAAAAGCAACACCTTAGCACTGAAACCCCCCTTGTCAAAAGGGCAACGCCTCTCCACTGAAACCACTTTGTCAAAAAGGCTGCGCCTCACCCCTGAAACCCCCTGACCAAAAGGTATTTCTGACTTTTGCGGACTCATCATTGAAATCGCCTGAATATCAAATGCCTTAGCCTCTTCAGCCCTTCAGCCCCTTTGGCCTCTTCCGCCCTTCAGCCCTTCAGCCCCTTTGGCCTCTTCCGCCCTTCAGCCTCTTTAGCCCCTTCAGCATCTTAAGCCTCTTAAGCCTCTTCTTCCTTTTCCGCAGGATCTTCGCTGCGCTAAAACATGCTCCATGCTCCTTGCCCCATGCCCCATGCCTTTTCACCTTTTTCTTACCTTACACTCCTAAGCAACCTAACCAAACCTATGAATGACGCTGTCCGGAGTCAATTCCCCTCCTTAAAACGGATAGTCAATGGCCGACCAATAGTCCACCTCGATGGCCCAGCCGGAACCCAGGTACCTCAATCCGTGATCGATGCGATGGTCCATGTATATAGTTATTACAATGCTAATTCCCATGGCCAATTTGTCACTTCACAGGAAACCGATGTATTGGTCGAGCAGACACGCGAAAAGGTAGCAGCGCTGATTGGCGCAGAAGGAGGACATACGATCTCCTTCGGAGCCAATATGACAAGCCTCAATTTTGTACTTGCCAACGCCATTACCCGCTCTCTTCAGCCAGGTGACGAAATCCTCATTACACAACTTGATCATGAAGCCAATCGAGGCCCTTGGCTGCATCAGCGCAGACACGGCATCGTGGTTCGCGAAGTATTGCTCGAAGAAGATGGAAGCCTCGATTATGCGGACCTCGAAAAAAAGATAAACGAAAAGACAAGGGTCATCGCCATAGGCCTCGCTTCAAATATTTTTGGCACCGTCAATGAGATTGATCGCGTACGCCAACTTGCATATGAAGTAGGAGCTTTATTAGTAGTTGATGGCGTCCACTTTGTACCTCACCTGCTCACCGATGTGAAAGCCATTGATTGTGATTTCATGTTATGTTCGGCATACAAGTTTTATGGCCCACATGTAGGTATTCTTTATTCCCGTCCGGGAGCATTGGATCGATTAGATACAGATAGGTTGAGAGTGCAAACGCAGCATGCACCTTATCGCATAGAGCGCGGCACACTCAATCATGCGGCTCTTGCCGGCACGTCTGCAGCTGTTGATTTCATAGCCTCTTTTGGTGAAGGCACGACACTGCGCGAAAAGATTGTGACTGCTATGGCCAATATCCAGAAATATGAACGCAGCCTTGCACAACAATTATATCTGGGACTTAGAGATCTGGATGGCGTAGATATTTATGGACCTCCATTGAAAGAAACTCAACGAGCTCCTACATTATCATTTACTGTCGAAAACAAAAGACCGGAAGAAATATGCAAATATCTGGCGGATAAGAGCATCTGTGCCTGGGATGGAAACTTTTATGCCATCAGAGCTGTAGAGGCTATGGGACTCATTAGCCAGGGAGGTGTGACCAGGATGGGGATTGCGGTGTATAATACCCCGGATGAAATCGACTACGTCATTGCGACATTACACAAGTTGCTGAATGATTAAAACATAGTTTAAATTTCTCCTGTTTATCATTTTTTACCACTTATCCTTGCAAGTATTTCATGCAAGCCCTAATTTTCAATTCCAATAACCTATGAAGAATTAAACGACTATTTAAACAAAAATGGATTTCAACTAATCAAATAATCCCTCTTTCCATCATTTGAAAATGGTGGAAATTCAATAGCCTTGCCCTGGAAGCCTACATATCCCAATTATTGTTAATTGTATTACCACTACTTTCAAGTAGTGGTGAAGTAGTGGCAAGTAGCAACACCTCAGTATAATCAAATTGAATTACCACTACTTTCAAGTAGTAGCAAAGTAGCGGCAAGCAGCAACACCCCAGAAAAATCAAATTGAATTACCACTACTTTCAAGTAGTGGCAAAGTAGCGGCAAGCAGCAACACCCCAGAAAAATCAAATTGAATTACCACTACTTTCAAGTAGGGGCGAAGCTTTCAAGTATCTGTTCCATCTGCAAATATTTTCCTTTCATATTGCATCTTTAATAAATTCCCCTTAGTTTTCAATGCGAATGATCCTTCACCGGAACTGAATCGAAAACAGCATGCCATATTTAAAAGTGTATATCCACTTTGTCTGGACTACTAAAAACCGATCGCCTTATCTTTCTACACCAGCTTTAAGACTCAAAGTCTGGTGGCACATTTTGAAATATGCAGCAACTAAAGGGATCTACGTTGATTTTATCAATGGTTATAGTGATCACTGCCATTGTCTGATTTCTCTTAAATCGACACAAAAAATTGAAGACATAATTCAATTGATTAAAGGAGAATCATCTCGATGGATCAATTGCAGCAATCTCTTAAAAGAAACTGACTATTCCTGGTTTGAATGGCAAGATGAATATTATGGTGTTTCGGTTAGTCCTAATGATGTGGACACAGTCAGAGAGTATATCAAACATCAGGAAGCCCATCATAAAATCCAGACATTCAATGAAGAATTCAACGACTATTTAAACAAAAATGGTTTTCAACTTCTTAAATAATCCTCCTCTCCACCATTTTAAAATGGTGGCAATTCAATAGCCTTTACCCCCAAGCACAAATAACCTAAAGAAATATTTATTGAATTACCACTACTTTCAAGTACTGGCGCCTTAGAAAAATCAAATTGAATTACCACTACTTTTAAGTAGTGGACTTTTAAGTAGTGGAAGTAAAAGCTATTCAAATAAAAATGGTTTTCATCTCA
>JAWXAW010000008.1:0-22761 GCA_034439675.1 Saprospiraceae bacterium
AACACATCAACTCATAACCCTATAAGCTTATAAGCCAATCTATGCTGTCGTAGATAACTCCATCCAGCGGCAGCTTCTTCTTAAACCTATAAACCTATAAACTTATAAACTTATAAACTTATAAACACATCAACCCATAACCCTATAAGCTTATAAGCCTATAAATAAATAATTCCACCTATATATAAACTTTCACTATATTCGTTCTGCCCACCTCTTAGTCTCTCACCCCTTTTTCATTTTCAACCAATTTAAATCTCAATAATGAGAACAATGAAAATTGTTGGCGTGTGCCTTTGGCTTGTCCTGTCTTTTGCCTGTAAAAAAGATGATGAGGTGTCTGATTGCCTAAAACTGGAGGGCGTTTGGCAATGTGAATCCTGGAAAGAAGACGGAGAAGAATTTTTCGGAGAAACCATCTTCATTACCAGTGCTGAACTCACCTTTAAAAAACTGGATGGTGATCAGGGGGACTATGAATGGAACATCAGTTACCTAATCGGAGGTACTGAGATGATTATCGGCGCTTACGTGGTCAATGAATCATGTGATGAGGTCACGATCACCCCTAAAGCGGAGGCTCCTGCAACTTATGGATTTAAGGTTACAGGGGATGAGCTGACCCTGACTGGTACTATCAATGCAGTAAAGATCGAACTACAATTCAGGAAAGAGTAACCCGGGGTTTCCGCAGGATAAATGAGGAATAAATTGAGGGATTCAATACACCATTCCTACTTATATTCCCTTTATCTTGTGGACTATGAAAACAAGCCTCATCCTCTGGATTCCGTTGATCATATTAGCGGCCTGCAAGGATAAAGTTGAAACGACCTCTCCGGTCAGGGAAAGTATCACTGAATCCGTATATGCTTCAGGAATACTTAAAAGCAAAAACCAATACCAGGTATTTTCGACAGTCAATGGTTTATTGCAAAAAATTTTGGTAGACGAAGGTGATACAGTGAAAAAAGGGACACCTCTTTTCTCCATTCTCAATGAGACCTCTACGCTGAACCGCGAAAATGCACAACTCGCCGCAAACCTTGCGGACTTCAGGTCAAACCAGAACAAACTTGAAGAACTCCAGCTCAATATTGATCTGGCCAAAAGCAAATTGCTGAATGATTCGTTATTGATGGTACGGCAGCAAAACTTATGGTCACAGAACCTTGGTTCCAAGATTGAAGTCGAAAGAGCTGAACTCAATTTTAAAAATGCCAAAACTGCTCATTCCTCTGCACGACTGAGATACGCGGATGAAAAAAGGAGACTGGATATTCTTTCCAAACAAGCCCAAAAGAACCTTCAGATCTCCTTAAAAAATGAAGGGGATTTCAGTATTTCGAGTAATATCAGCGGAAGAGTCTATTCACTCCTGAAGGAACAGGGCGAAATGGTCAATACACAATCACCGCTGGCGGTCATCGGTGATGCCACGGATTTCATCCTGGAATTGCAGGTAGATGAATATGATATCACAGCCATACAAGCGGGACAGGAAGTAAAAGTTACTATGGACAGCTATAAAGGCCAGGTTTTTGACGCAGTTGTAACGAAGGTCAACCCAATCCTGAATGAGCGATCGAAAACAGCTCTGGTCGAAGCGATTTTTTTAAAGCAACCACCCTCCCTGTATCCAAACCTGACCCTGGAAGCGAATATCATCCTGGAGGTAAAAGAGAATGTACTGACCCTACCCCGTCAGTATATTTATAAAGATCAGTTTGTGATCACAGCGGCAGGCGATACCTTATCGATCAAGACTGGTATCAAGGACTATCTGAAAGCTGAAATCCTGGACGGCATCAGCGAAAAAGACATGCTCATTCTACCCAATTTATGAGGTATAAACTACTGGTGAATATTGCGATAGCGCTCTCCATGGCACGATGGAAGCAAACGTTGGTGGCGGCAGTCGGCGTCACCTTCAGTATCACTATGTTCATCACCCTACTGGGTTTCATGAACGGACTAAACGATATGCTCGATGGCCTTATCCTCAACAGGACCCCGCATATCAAACTCTATAATGAATTAAAACCTTCTCTGGTACAGCCGGTACAGTTAGCATCCGCTTTTAAGGGCCATTACCATTTTATCCGCTCCGTAAAACCCTATGGGGGAAGGCTTGAAATCTATAATGTCAATCCGATCATGGATGCCGTGGCTAAAGATGAAAGGGTTCTTGGCATTGCGCCGAAAATTTCAACGCAGGTCTTTTATACTGTTGGTGCAGTGGATGTAGCAGGTGTCATCAATGGTGTGGATGTAGAAGCAGAAAACAACTTGTTCTTCTTCAGTACATATGTTACAACCGGAGACTACATCGACCTTAAAAATATTCCGAATACAATTATCCTGGGCAAAGCGGCTGCAGATAAAATGCTGGCAAAAATCGGTGATGTCATCCAAGTGACGACCGTCACCGGTGAACAGCAGCAATTGAAGGTGGTCGGATACTTTCAATCCGGCCTCAATGATCTTGATAAAGTCCAGAGTTATACTTCCCTGAATACTGCCCAAAAACTACTCGGTGAATCCAGGAACTATATCACGGATCTGCAAGTGAAGCTCAAGGACATAGAACTTGCTCCTGCTATGGCGAAAGAATACAGCGCCCTGTTTGGTATCGATGCCGAAGATATCCAGACAGCTAACTCCCAGTTTGAGACGGGAAGCTCCGTGCGATCAACAATCTCCTATGCAGTTGGGATCACACTGCTGATCGTAGCTGGCTTTGGGATTTATAATATCCTGAATATGATGATCTATGAGAAAATGGATTCCATTGCGATTCTCAAGGCAACCGGTTTTTCCGGAAAAGACGTCAAACGAATTTTTATAATGATCGCGTTGAGTATCGGGGTGATCGGGGTGATGTTCGGATTGATCTTCGGCTTCCTGATGTCGTCTTTGATTGATCAGATACCATTTGACACACCTGCTTTACCACGAATTAAAACATTCCCGATCAACTACAGTCTTAAGTTCTATATCATCGGCGCCACTTTTGGGATCTTCACCACCTATCTGGCTGGATATCTTCCCTCCAGGAAAGCAAGTAAGGTGGATCCTGTAGTCATCATCAGAGGCAAATAGTATGTCAACTAAAGTACTGGAAGCTATAAAAATCAATAAGCACTTTGATGGTGCTCAGGTGCAGCAGGTACTCAAGGATGTGAGTTTTTCCATCGACAAAGGAGACTTTGCCTCCATCGTCGGAAAATCCGGATGCGGCAAATCCACCTTACTGTATATCCTCTCTACCATGGATACTGACTATGAAGGTGATCTCATCATTGATCATCAACCTATGCGCTTAAAATCGGAAGCTGAGCTGGCCCGAGTGCGCAATGAAAAAATTGGCTTTGTGTTTCAGTTTCATTATTTACTCAATGAGTTTTCCGTCGTACGTAATGTCATGATCCCCGGGTTGAAACTGGGTAAGTATTCCGAGAAAGAACTGGAAGAAAGGGCGATGGAAAAACTTAAAATATTTGGCATCGACGACCAGGCCCGGAAAATGCCCAATCAATTGTCCGGTGGACAAAAACAACGGGTAGCCATCGCCCGTGCACTGATCAATGACCCCCTCATCATCATGGGCGACGAGCCCACCGGCAATCTCGATAAGAAAAACAGCGAAATCGTTTTTGATCTCTTTCAGAAGTTAGCCAGAGAATACCAGCAAACTCTGCTCATTGTGACCCATGACATGGAGTTTGCTCAAGCGACTGACCATGTTATAGAAATGGAAGATGGAAGGATAATAAAGTGAAAAGTGAAAAATAAAATGCGATGGGCTTAGCGGAGTCGAAGTATGAAAAATAAAAAAACATTTAGCTAACCCATAGTCTTTTAACCCTCTAAGCCTTTAACCTTTTAACCTTTTAGAATTACACATTTACCTAGCATATTTCATTTTCACCATGCCTCATATCGCCCTACATCCAGATCTCTATGGCATTACTAGTCTTCTGGATTTTCGTCCTGAGATTGCCGCGCCTTTGTGCAGGTTGACCCAGTTGCTCCTACGAGGCGAATCCACCATGACTGAAGCGGAACGGGAAATGATTGCTGCACACGTTTCATCACTCAATGCGTGCACTTTTTGTTCTTCGGCACATACCGCAGCAACTTGTTTACTGCCCGGCGGAAAGGAAAGTGGAATTGAGCCTATGCAAACTGACTTGCAGGCTCTCCATATCAGTGATAAAATGAAGGGCTTGTTATCTATAGCAACTAAGGTGCAAAAAAATGGAAACCAGGTGACTCAGCATGATATTGATGTGGCACGAGCATCAGGGGCAACTGACCTGGAGATACATGACACTGTTTTGATTGCATCCTTATTCTGTCTGTACAACAGATATGTCGATGGATTAGCGACACTAACCCCATCGGATCCTGAATTTTATACTACCCTTGGTAAGCGGATTACGACCAGAGGATATCTGATGCCAGAGGATGGATATGATGCGACGAATTACAAACCGAATATAATTTAGTAGTCCATGCCATACATAGATACAAACAATGACATTGCCGGCATCAGGGGTTTAATGCAATTCAGGCCTGATGTAGGCATTGCATTAAATCAACTTGCCCAGGTTTTATTGGCGGAAGAAGCATCATTATCTAAACGGGACAGGGAACTAATCGCTTCTTTTGTTTCCTCCCGTAACGCCTGCACATTTTGTATGACTTCCCATGGAGCCATTGCTGCACATTTGCCGGGCGGAAACCAGGAGTTGGTTGAAGCCATCTGGAAGGATTATAAAACTGCACCTATTGATGATAAGTTGAAAGCGCTGCTTCAAATCGCTGAGAAAGTAGCAAAAGGCGGACTACATGTCACACAAGCGGACATAACAGCAGCAAAAGAAAAAGGTGGAAGTGATCTGGACATTCATGATACCGTGTTGATCGCAGCGACTTTCTGTATGTTTAACCGATATGTTGATGGGCTGGGAGCCACTACGCCTTATGATCCGGGATTTTATGAAATAGTAGGAAGACAAAGAGCTGCCGAAGGGTATTTAACAAAATCTGTTTTGGTGAAGGACTAACCGGAATTCAGAACGAAAGAAAAAGACCGTGCCGATGGATGGTTGTGGCATAAAGCTGTAAGTGCAATCCCATGCAAACTGTAAACCAGGTGATTCGGATTCATCTATATTGGTAACATTTGAAAAGTTCACACCTCCCTGGCGGCCGAGAGAAAATCTGTCTTTCATCAATATCTATAGTATCTTGATGTCGATTCAGAAACCCGGATCCGGCTTACGTTATGCCCATTGATGCAAATATCCTGATCACCTACGGCGCTTCTGTCAACAGGTATAAAAAGAATACAATCATCTTTCAGCAAGATGATAAGGCAAAATTTTATTACCAGATTCTGGATGGCCAGGTAAAGACCTTTAATCTGAACTCCAACTTTAAGGAATTCGTACACGGCATTTTTAATGTTGGGGACAGTTTCGGTGAACCGCCCCTTTTTATCCAGGAACCCTATTCCTCTAATGCGGTCACCACGAGAGACTCCGTCATTATCAAGTTGTCCAGAACTATTTTCCTCCAGATCCTTGAAGAAAATCCTGAGATTCAGAAATCGTTGCTTTGCACCTTCGCTCAAAATCTTTACGATAAATCAGTATCCTCCAGAATGTTAAACAACCAGACTCCTGAGCAGAGGATCCTGGATTTTCTGGGTTATTTCAAAAAGAAATCATCCTCTTCCGAGGATAAAATACTGATCCCATATACCCGACAGGAACTGGCAAATCTGACCGGACTCAGGATCGAAACCGTGATCAGAACCCTTCGAAAATTAAGCGAAACGAACAAAGTTGATATCATCAATCATAAGGTCTATTATTGAAGCATGGTGATCGGAAAAAATACCTGGGTACAGATAGCGATGATCAATCTAACGATTGTGGCTCTACTTGGCGCCGTCATGCGTTACAAAATCGGGTTTGCACTTCCCTTCCTGGATCAGAAGTTTTTGCAGGAATCTCATTCCCATTTCGCGTTTACAGGATGGATCACGCATACCCTATTTTTTCTGCTGGTGAATATCTTCCGTTCCAGCCTGCCCTCCATCCATGAAAAAGCTTACAGACTGCTGATCCTAGGCAACCTATTGACAGCCTATGGTATGCTGATTTCATTTGCTTTCCAGGGATACGGACCTGTCTCCATTACTTTTGCTTCGCTCTCTATTATTATCGGATACCTATTTGCGTGGAGAGCGTTGAAAGATGCCAGTCGCTTGCCTGCTAGTCATCCAGGTAAAAACTGGGTCAAGGCTGCGCTTTGGTTTAGTGTACTCTCTACGCTTGGCACAATGGTTCTTTCGTGGATGATGGCTACACGGCAGTATGATCAGGAAACGTACCTCGGCTCTGTCTATTTCTATCTTCACTTCCAGTACAATGGTTGGTTTCTCTTTGCCTGCTTCGGTATATTCCTGGACAGTATCCGACATTTCAATTTGAGAGCCCGTTTAGTCCGTAACTCTTTTTTCTTTTTTGTCATTGCCGCTATACCCGCATACTTCTTATCAACCTTGTGGGCCAATATCCCAGTATGGCTGTACAGCATTGTAGTCATCGCAGCATTACTTCAGATAGCAGGCTGGTATTACTTTATCAGGCTGATCAACGAAAACCTTGTTCCGCTTAGGGCTTTATTTAGCAGACTGGTTCTCCTCGTGTTCCTGGTGGTTGGTCTTGCTCTCACGCTAAAACTGTTTCTTCAGCTGGGTTCTACTGTGCCTGCGATCGCCAAACTGGCCTATAGTTTCCGACCGATTGTGATCGCCTACCTTCATCTCGTGCTTCTCCTCATTGTTTCAGTTTTCCTGGTGATTTTCATGTACGGAAAAGGCTTGATCCGACAGCACAAACCTACCAGGATTGCCCTTCTGACCTTCGTCATAGGTGTCATCTTGAACGAAGCAGTTCTCGCAGTCCAGGGGATCTGTTCGTTCAGTTATACTGTAATCCCATATGCAAATGAAGCCCTTTTTGGTATCGCTTTGCTGATGCTGACCAGTGTGATGCTATTGGCTGCTTTTCAGATGAGTTCGGATAAACATGATTAAAATCACATTTATGTATGATTTGAATCATAAAAATTGAAAACTAAATCTAGGTTCTTTGGCATCAAATCATTTGAATATGCAAAAACTAGCTTTCTCCTTTGGGATATTCCTGCTCTTACTGGTTGCAGGATGTAATCCATCTGCTCAAAATCAGACGCCGGCCGCAGCAGATGCCGGAACCACCGGACCGACGGTTGGACAATCGGGTGTCAAGGATGATGTTTCGACACCAAATGTTGTCCAGGTAGCTGTTGGAAGTACGGATCATACCACCCTAGTCACCGCAGTCAAAGCTGCCGCCCTGGTTGATGTCCTGAGCAATGCCGGCCCATTTACGGTGTTTGCTCCTACCAATGCTGCATTTGACAAATTACCGGCAGGCACGGTAGAGGGTCTGTTAAAACCAGACCAGAAGGATGCTCTTTCAAACATCCTTGAGTACCATGTTTACGTTGGGGTCATCAAGACAGAAGCCATGCGGGATGGTCAGATACTCGGACAGGTCAATGGTAAGAACATCACCGTGAGTGTAAAAGATGGAAAATACATGATCAATGATAAAGCGACTATTGTCGCCTCTGTTCCTGCTTCAAATGGCATCATCCATGTGATCGATGAGGTGTTGCTGCCTCCTCAATAAATTAAAACGTACATCATGAGTTCTGGATGAATAGACGCCCTGCAGGTGACTTTCCTTCGGGACGGATTGCAATTCAGTTTACTAAAGTTGTTTGTGACCGGGTTTCTAACCCGGTTTTTTTATGCATTTATCTTAACCTGCATGATGGTAGCTATGCTTCGTGCCCGTTCCTTCATCATTTCGGCTTTCTCTCCGGCATACCATTTATCCACCACCTCACTCATCAGGATCAACCATTGTGTGAAATGCTCCTGCGTAAACGACTTCATATCGTTCATCTCCTTGTGACGCTGCATTGGATTGCCGGTATAGCCGCCTGAATAAAACAATACATTTTCCCAGAAACTATACATCACAGGTAAAAACGGATCCCATTCATCCTGGGACTTGTCAGCAAAGTAAGGGGCAAGTAAAATGTCCTTCCGTACCTTTTTGAAAAAACCATCCACGATCCGATGGATATCCTTCGGTTTAGTAATATCTCTTTTAACAATGCTTGTCTTCATAGAAGAAGCAGGAAATTATATGATCCGTTTAAAAAATAAATAGGTTATCAACAGGAACCCTGAATATATATCATTACTGTATCCATTTGGAAAAAGTACATGGTTCAAAGATCTTTTCGGACAAACATCCGGAGCGAAATCAGATAAGGCACAATGACCCAGATACATAAAAGACCAAACCCTATGGCGGTCCCCAGACCAGTGCCGAAAAAATCCTTAAATATGGCCCCGGTATATCCCAGCATTGCGGATACATCCAGTTGAAGAATAATGAAAATCCTGGCAAGATCAATGGGGTTTAGAGCAGACACACCTACCATGGCCTTTTCGATTGGATAATCAGAAAGCTGAAAGAGCAGGAACAAAACCAACCCATCAAATAACAAGCTAAAGAAGAGCCATAACAGGATGGCTATCCCGATGCCCCTGGCTTTATCCCTGGATATGATCGCGCATAAAAATCCGAGCGCAACAAAAACGGCCGTAATCAAAATACCCATCACTAAAAGGATAGTAGCTTTTGCACCAGTAACAAATAGTAAAATCGGAACCCCAGCTCCTATAATGAACGCTAAAGCAAGTGAAAAGAATAAGCCAAAAAAAAGGCCCGTCCAAATCCTTGCCCTCCGGATAGGTTGGCTGAGCAACAATTCGATAAACTCAGCGCTATTATAGAGGTAAATGGTCGTGAAGATGATACTCACCAGGGGAGTTGTCAGGAGTACAATATTCAACAGGGTGAGCACCCCTTTATGACTGTCATCCTCCAGACTGAATACACTCCATGCCAGTACCGCTAGTAATAGCGTGTAGACCAGGACAATCCTGTTTTTTAATATATCAGCCACAATGAATCGGTGGATCTTATTGAACATGGTCCTGCTTTAGTAAGTGTGTGATTGCTTTAGCCAGACTAGAGGTATTGGTACTTGCTTTCAAAGCATCGGTTGGCATATGAAACCGGATCTCTCCTTCTTGCATCATCACCACATGGGTGACCAGGTCATCCAGTTCACTTAACAAATGGGAGGTGATGAAGACCAGCTTACCTTTTTGATGTTCCGATATGATCTTCTCCTTTAAGATTTCAGCAGCCAAGGGATCAAGTCCGGCCGTAGGTTCGTCCAGTATCAGGACATCAGGATTGAAGAGGAAAGCCAGGGATGCACTCACTTTCTGTGTTGTCCCTCCCGACAGCGTCCGCATTCGTTTCTCCAGGATGTCATGGAGTCCGAATTCATCAATCAACTGTTCATCAAGTTTTTCTTTTGAGCCGCGGATATCCTTGATCATTTCTATGACCTGGCCGATGGTCATATTGTCCGGATACCGGCCTTTCTGGGGCATATACCCGATATGGTGTCTGTAGTGAAAATCCTTTGCGATAACCTTTCCTTTAAATAGAATCGAACCTGAAGTGGGAAGAACCATTCCAAGAATGCTTTTTATAAGTGTCGTTTTGCCGCAACCATTTGGGCCGATCAAGGCTATGCATTGCCCCGGTGCACAGGAAAGACTCACATCTCTGAGCACCTGGAACTTCCCAAACCTTTTTGAAAGATGCTGAATTTCAATCATAGCGGTAATACATGCATTAAAGGTACCTGATCTATAAAATTATCCGGCGTAAGGGTTGGGATGATTTTTTCGGACCTGTCTAGCAAGCTTACAATAAAGCTCCTGTATAGCAGCATCGCCGGTGGATTCTGCTCGACGATTACTGAAAAAAGACTTAATGGCCTGTAAGGGACGTCCCCGATATTGTCCTTGTTCAGATCATAGCCCTCATATTTATCCCAGTAATTGCCATCAAACGTATTGAGTACAAGCGAACCATTGGTGCTGATATCAAAGGTGTTCTGCATAAAATTATTATGACGGATGACATTGTCCATACAGCTTGCCTGTATTTTCATTCCCCACCCGTTGCTTTTAAAAATATTTTTCTCGACGACAATACGGTTAGTGCCTTCCATGTATATCCCCGATGTGTTCCGGACAAATCGGTTGTTGAAAATGTAGCTGTCAGAGATTTCCTTGAGCAGTAACCCATGCGATGCGTCTCCCCAGTTATCTTCAAAGGTATTGTTGAACATCTTGACATTCTTCGTAAACATCACAGCCACCCCTGCTCCGTTGTTACGAAATAAATTAGTGATATAAGCATCGTCATTCGAAAACATAAAATGAAGTCCGTAGCGGATATTGTCGAAAGCAATATTCCTCCAGATGACAGATCCGGTCACAAATTCAAAATAAATGCCATCGCGGTGACCGGAGATCGTATTCGCTACGATCTGCAGGCTATCACTTTTCCAGCAATGAATGCCATTTCCTATCTGCTGCTCTTCCGTTCCGGATGATTTGACGACATTATCCCTGATGATACAATGCCTGCTATATTGAAGATAAATACCAAAGAAATTATCCTTTAACCGATTACCGATGATATAGACGTACCGGCTATCATATACTTTAATACCTCCCGGATCATCAAGAGATGCATGGCCGGAATTTTGAATAACAAAACCGGTAACCAACACATGACTGGCCTTCACAGAGAGGACCTCATATTTCAACTGCCCATCCAATATAGGCCAATCTAAGCCCATCAGGGTGATGGACTTGTCCACAATGATATTGCCTTCCTTATAGGTGCCACCATGCACGATCACGGTATCACCCTGGTTTGCTGCGGAAAGAGCTTCTTTAACAGCCACAAATGGGTGACCGCTTCCGACATGAATGGAGCGTGATAGGCCAACAGGCAAAAGAAGCCCTGTCATGAGCGTACCTAAAACGATCTTAATCCATTGGGGACACCTAGTGCGCATGAGCAAATTTACCTCATTAAATCAGCCCATGAAACCTCGCTTGCGCCATAGCGGGCTTTATAATGCATTGCACTGTCCTGAATGGCGAAAGCAGCAACATTGCCTCCCATCGGACTTCGCAGACTGTCACTACGCAATAGCATAGCTTTTTCAAGATCGATAAAAGTGGGAGGGCTGCAAAAGTCAGCTACATAAAAACGGTCGTACTCCACGTTTGTATTATCCTTTGTATACGCCGTCATGCAGCTCAGGTCATCAAACACATATTGTCTGCCTTTGCGTGTGGTCAACTGGGATACAAAAAGTGGATCTGTGACCGTCATTTTACAAAAGGCACATACGTCCTCATTCATTTTTACCGCCTTGGGGCCAGGATTGCTACAGGAGGACAATGAAAATAAACCGATAGCTAAAACGGCTACCGTTGTCGACGTTTTCCTCTTAAACCACCTTACAAATACATGGCGCTCCATCAGGACAACCAATAAAAGCAAAATGCCTGTGGCGATAAACAGTATACCACCGGTGTCGGGCATGGAGTATGCTCCAAAGTTTAAGAGTTGCTTGTATCCGATCAACGGAGGCTGATAAGACATACCAGGAACTTTGATTGCAGCATTCGGATCCAGGTTGTGCCCATAATTATAATTCCATCTATAAAAATCCACCATGGCAAGAACACTGAATAAGGCAAAAGCGACAAAAACAGTATAGACCGGCGTTTTCCGTCCGATGATGGCCACCGCCAATATGCAGATAACAAAAAAAACAAGGATGTATTTCAACACTGTGAATTCAATAAAATTTTCAGCGTGCAAGGTCTGCATACCTATATAATGATTGAGGCCATTGATGATTTCAACATTTCCTCCCAGTTTGTCCGCATAAATCAACAATACCAATCCTTCCGGATACTGCGGTGCAAACAAATCAATTTTCCAGATAGGCAAGAATAAATTGGCGGCAAGGCAGATAGCGGCTAGAACCAGCAAGATTTTGGATAGGTTTGATATTCTGCTCTTAGGATTCATAAATAATAAATTTTTTTAAAAAAAAAGGTACAAATGTGTAGTAGTCCATTTGTACCCTTGCTATACACGAGAGTCAGTCACACATACTATTTGTCACCTGCCGGCGCTGTATCACCCAGGCTAAATTTAAGAGGCACAGAACTGTTTGCTGGTGAAACCCTCACATATCCCTGCATCTCTTGATGGAGGGCGCTGCAGAAGTCTGTACAATACATAGGAAACATTCCTACTCTGTCCGGCACCCATTTCAGCGTGGAAGTCTCTCCTGGCATGATGAGCAATTCGGCATTGGCTGCACCCTTGACAGCAAATCCATGAGGAACATCCCAGTCCTGCTCCAGATTGGTGACATGAAAATAAACCTCATCACCAATTTTTACACCTTCAATGTTATCTGGCGAAAAATGGGAGCGGATAGAGGTCATATACACATGGACTTTGTTTCCTTCCCGGACGACTTTTGATTCTTTCTCGCCTTTAGCAACATAGGGATGGAAGTTTTCTTCGATCTTGAAAATCTTCACCTGATTAGGGGTGATGAGTCCTGCAGGTGCTGCCTGGGCATAATGCGGCTCACCAATCGTAGGAAAGTCAAGAATCAACTGCATTTTGTCTCCGCTAATATCGAACAGCTGAGCACTTTGTGCCAATTCAGGCCCTGTTGGCAGATACCGATCCTTGGTGATTTTATTATACGCGATCATGTATTTGCCAAATGGTTTTTTACTATCACCTCCGGGTACACATAAGTGGCCAACAGAATAATAGGTCGGTACACGATCCAATACCTTCAGATCTTTGATATTCCATTTTACGACTTCAGAAGAAACAAAGAAAGAAGTATATGCATTTCCATTGCCATCAAACTCTGTATGCAACGGGCCTAAGCCTGGCTTTGGCACTTCACCATATAAAGCAGATTCATATTTGATGACATTAATGCCTTCGTACACGCCGTCAAATTCCTTATTGGCTATCGCACTTTGCAGTTTAGTAAAACTGAACACAGGTATTAAAGCAGCCAATTTTCCACTGCCCACTATATACTCACCGGTAGGATCCACGTCACATCCATGTGGTGATTTCGGACACGGAATCATGTAGCACAGATCCTGAAATTCTTTCGAATCCAGGATGGTTACTTCCTTCATGATTTCAGATTTGCCTGTATGTGTTTTTTCATCCCATACATTGTGCGCGTACTTCGCAGGTACGGTCTTTCCCTTTCCTGCTTTGATATATTCTTCGGCTTTCTTCCAGTTGACCGCCATGATAAAGTCCTTATCCTTTTGGGATGCATTTACTTCCAGTAAGGTATTCGCCTGTTCGGTGTTATAGCAGGAGAAGAAAAACCAGCCATGTGACGGACCTTTGCCTGCGTGGCTCAGGTCAAAGTTGACACCCGGGCATTGAATCTGAAAAGCAATTTCCATACCGCCGGTTTCTTTATCCACACGGATAAAGCTGATATGGCCTTTAAAATTTTCTTTATAGGTATTGATCGGCACATCTCCGTTTGAATTGTCTGCAGGTACGCTGAACCGGGTACCGGCAATTACATATTCCGTATTTTCGGTAATGAATGGAGAGGAGTGGTTACCGGCACTATTTGGCAACTCAATAATCTCAGCGGTACGGAAAGTTTTCAGGTCAATGCGAGCAACGCGAGGCGTGTTGTTGGCATTTCCAAAAACCCAACGGCCATCCACCTCCCCATTGGTCTGGGACATTTCCGTGTGATGCAAATCATCCCATGGTATAAATCCATGTGATGTATTTAACATTGGCTTTGTTTCTTCACTGTACCCCCAGCTCTTTTCAGGATCGACGGAGAAAACAGGAATCACCCTTAACAATCTTCCACTGGGCAATCCATAGACAGACAACTGTCCGCTAAAACCACCACTAACAAAATTGTAAAATTCATCATACTGGCCAGGAGCTACATATGCCTTTTCCGCGGCATCGCCTGAAACTGCCGTATTGACGTTTTTCGGTTTGCAGGCCATAAAACTAAGAGTAACTGCAGCTACTGCGATTACTATATTAAAGAGATACTTTTTCATAAATATATAGTTGGTTATTTAACTCCGTCATTTTTACGCATATACTCGAGTATTTCGCGGGCTTCGGTATCTACCAGATTTTGATTAGGCATGCGAACCAGGCATAATTCAAGCTGAGCCTGGACAGCTGGATCTTTATCGATCATTGGATCAGGGTTGGTAATAAAATTCATGATCCACTCAGCTTTCCTGCGTTGTGTCACCCCTTTCCAACCCGGTCCAACCAATTTTTCTTCTGTGAGCTTATGACAAGACATACATTTGACGGCTTGAATTTTCTCTCCTGCTGCTGCCATGGTGGCATCCAGAGTAGAGCCAACATTTACATTTTCAGCAGTCCACTTTCCTAATCCGCGGTTTGGATCATATTCAGGTTTACCGCCTGCAGGTTCACCAGTGGAGTAAGGATTAGCCCCGGTAACCGCTTCCGGGGATTTGCCCCCTCCACATGCCGCTATCAGGGAAATGAAGGAGAGAAGGATAAACAGTTTTTTCATTTTTCTAAATTTTAGACAAATTTATCTCGGACAAAAGCATCTTTTTATGATTAAAATCATACGATATGGTGATTTTGCCCCATTTTATGAGTTAAGTCGATTTTCCCGATTTTTATTATTAAAATTCGAAATCCTCGGATTTACTAGCTTCGCGACTTCCGGATGGGTTTTCGGAGTAAGACCCGCCATCTTCAGAGTATTGGATGTGTTTAGCATATATATCTGAAAATAAACGGCTTAAATAAAAAAGCCATTCCTGGTTGGGAATGGCTACGAACAAAATACCTTCCAGTAATTGTTTTCTTTACAATCTAAATTTTTGACAAGCCATAGGCAAGTCCAAGGCTCAATTGTATGTTATTATTAGCCACCTTGTCTCCGATAGCATCTTCTCTGATGTCAGACAGTCCCAGGAAAGCTCTCAAATCCGTATTTAACCAGATCCGGTTGCCGACTCTGTAGTTAAAGCCAAGGCCTCCAGATACAGAGAGGTTGAAATTGTTAAAAACATCCACTATATCATTGCCGTTATTTTTGGCATCCAGTAAAAATCCAGGTACAACCCCTGCATAGACTTTAGGTCTAAACTTTTCGCCCAGCTCACCAAAGAATAAGTCGAAATAGATAGGAAGCTGCAGATAACTCAGCCTTAATTCATTTGAATTGAGCTTGTAACCCTCCCCTGAATACAAGAGGTCTATCGTCAATCCGGTTTTTTCACTGATACTGTAGGTAGATGTAAGACCAATCGCCAGACCAGTCAATGCTTCAGAACCATCCACATTACTTACATTTGAAAAATTGACCCCGACACGCGGGCCAATTGACGTTTGATCCCCGACTTGTGCATTTGCCGCACTGATTCCAATGAGAACCAAACTCAGGGTAAATAATACTTTTTGAATACGCATGATAGAATTTTTAGGTTGATTAGAAATCGTATTGATTTTCAGAATAACATTTATAATGTCGCTTAAGTTTCAAATTTTCGTTTATTAGTGACTGAATATCAATACTTTACATAATTCCATCTTTATTTTATATAATTCCCACCTTTTTGAATTATTCTATCCTTCCATATGGCATTCTCCATCCAATTTCTGTTCTGCGAACTACCTTTACCAGAAGGAGTATTCAGGCCATCATATAGTCATAAGTGTTATTATAACATGTCCATTTTCAAAAATCATAGACTTTTTCAACCCGAATCCTATTACAGGACAGGAAATTCCGCTTTAAATCATTTCTTAGGTGTTTTGCTGCCCATTTTCATTTTGATGGTGATCGGATGCAAACCCGACGAAACGCACATTCACCATCAACATACAGATCATGATTCAGCTTCAGGCGCGGTAAATGCAGAAACAATTGCCATGATCGATAGTGTCCAGAAAGCTCAGGCCTCAGTTGATCCTATGAAAGTGACAGTGTTCATGTCTGGTGAACGAGCGAAACTGCTTCAAAAAAGAGTAGAATCCACCAATGGGCTGGATAAAGTCAACTTTATGGTCATGTGGGGCTTTGAAGAACTTAAGGCAGGCAATACTGAATCGGCCATCACCATTTTTCAGAATGTACTGAAGATGGTCGAGCCTATGCAGATTCCCGGCAAAGAACAAACTGTACTGGAAATGAAAAAACTGCTGGCCCTAGGTGCGCTCAGACTGGGTGAACAACAAAACTGCATCATCAATCATACGACTGCTTCCTGTATTATACCCATTGCTCCGGCTGGCCAGCATTCCAAAAAAGAAGGATCCACGCTCGCGATGGAAATCTATCAGGACATATTGCGTCAAACACCAGACGACCTCACATCACGTTATCTTTTTAATGTCGCTGCGATGACCCTGGGTAAATTTCCCGAGGGTGTTCCGGCTCGGTTCCGATTACCGAAAGAGTATTACACTTCCAAAGTCGATTTTCCACGCTTTACAGATATCGCCTTTAATCTGGGTCTGGATACGCGTGGATTGGCAGGTGGTGTCGCGGTAGAAGATTTCAATAATGATGGTCATCTGGATATCATGTCTTCCAATTGGGGATTTCATGATCAGATCCATTTGTATCAGAACAAAGGTGATGGCAGTTTTGAAGATGTGACGCTGAAATCAGGATTACAAGGCATCACCGGCGGCTTAAACATCCGACAGACTGATTACAATAATGATGGATTTGCAGATGTTCTGGTCATGCGCGGTGCCTGGTTCAGAGATCAAGGAAGGATCCCAAACTCGCTATTGAAAAATAACGGTGACGGCACCTTTACAGATGTCACCGTCACAGCAGGTATTTACACCAAACGACCAACACAAAATGCAGTATGGGCAGACTTTGATCTTGATGGATGGCTTGATCTCTTTATTGGCAATGAAGCGGTACCAGAAGGTGGAAGTGCATTCTATTTCCCCTCAGAGCTCTATCACAATCAACGCGATGGAACCTTTAAAGAAGTATCAGCAGCAGCCAATCTGCAAATCAATGCTTTTGTCAAAGGGAGCACAGGCGGTGATATCAACAATGATGGCTTCCCTGACCTCTATATTTCCGTATTGAATGGTAACAATAGATTATTCCTCAACGAATCGGATGATTCCGGGATAAAATTTAGAGACATATCCGCTACAGCAAATGTTGGTGAGCCTTATGTATCCTTTCCGACATGGATGTTTGATTACAACAATGACGGCTGGCTGGACATCTTTGTTTCTGCCTATTCGGATGGCTCAGAAGATCTTCCCGGTAAAGTGTTGCGTGCCTACGGAAAAAAGAATGATCCATTTCGTCCAAGACTCTACCGAAACAATGGGAACTATACGTTTACGGACATGAGTATTGAAATGGGTCTGACGGAACCTGTGTTTTCGATGGGCTCCAATTATGGTGATCTTGATAATGATGGGTATCCGGATTTTTATCTGGGCACGGGTGAGCCTAACCTCAAATCCATCGTACCCAATAAAATGTATTGGAATCGTGAAGGTAAATCATACGCCGATATTACCTATGCCGGTGGTTTTGGAAATATTCAGAAAGGACATGGTGTTGGTTTTGGGGATATGGATCAGGATGGGGATCAGGATTTTTATGTGCGGATGGGCGGCAGCTTTGAAGGTGATGTGTACCAAAGTATCTTCTTTGAAAATCCAATGCCACATGAAAATCGTTGGATCGTGCTTCGGTTGGAGGGCGTGCTATCAAATCGATTGGCGATAGGGGCGCGTGTTGAAATTGAAATCACAGAATCAGGTAATACACGGAAGATTTATGAGATGGTTTCGCCCGGTTCCAGTTTTGGGGGCAATAGTTTGCAATTGGAGATAGGACTTGGAAAAGCGGAATCCATTCAATCTGCTAAAATCTATTGGCCAAATAAAAAACGGACTGTTCAGGATGTTAGCGGCCTCAGTCTTGACAAGGCCTATCGTATTAAAGAAGGTGGAGAGCCTGAGTTGGTGGAATATACCATGACACCGTTTAAGAAGGAAGCAGGGCATCATCATTAAAAAATCTCGGGTAGGGGCTCAAAATATTGAAACCCTACGCTTCCCCAAAGACGTTGAGCTTAGGTTGCACCTAAGCTCGCTTACGAAAAATCAAAAAAACTTGTTCCAGTCACTAACCAATGTAGCCGTTTCCTACGGCCCACCCAAATACGTTGAGCTTAGGTTGCACCTAAGCTCGAGTACGAAAAATCAAAAAAAACATGTTCCAGGCACTAGCCATTGTAGCCGTTTTCAAAGGCGGGTAAGAACGCTGTGATCCAGCTATGATACGTAGGGGTTCAAAATATTGAACCCCTACGTATCATAGCTGGATCAACTAACCATGTTCAGAATCTGTCACCCATGCCATTATTCCAAGATTTAACCATGACGTCCATAGACGTCATACAGTGCTTTTTACACAGGACTTGTCCGATGATCCTGCATGACAGAGGTACAACCTCCGCCAAACGTTTATTTTTAAAAAAAAATAAACGAAGATTCAGATGCCTGATCATTCTCCTTTCAGCAATCAATAATCCCTAACTTTACGTCATGAATATCAAATCCGTTCATTTTAGAAATGTATGCTTCGTCCTGCTGAGCCTTGGCATCTTCAGCAGCAATGCCTGTAAAAAAAATAAGCGTGAAAGCCAGCATCAGCAGTCCGTTCCCGCCATTTCTGCATCTATTAAACTCCAATCACTTTCGAGCGCTGAAACGGGCATCACCTTCACCAACACCATCAAAGAAGAAGGCATGATAAACATCTTCACATGGCATTTTCTCTACAATGGCGGAGGTGTAGCAGCAGGAGATATCAACAATGATGGTTTGTCTGACTTATATTTTGCTGGCAATATGGTGCCGGACAAACTGTATCTCAATAAAGGGAATTTTAAATTTGAAGACATCACCTCCAAAGCGGGCATCAGCACACAGGTATGGTCGAGCGGTGTCACGATGGCAGACGTCAATGCAGATGGATTGCTGGATATCTATGTGTGTAAAAATTCACCGACCGGCATACCTGACAATAATAGAAACAAGCTCTACATCAATCAGAGTAAAAACCTCTTTCGCGAACAGGCAGCACAATACGGTATAGATGATATTGGCTTCGGTGTGCAATCGACCTTTTTTGATGCTGATCAGGATGGCGACCTTGATATGTATCTGGTCAATCAACCTTTTGATGAATTTGCACGTCTCGTCAACCGTCCAGACGTAGTAGCCAACTATTCAGAGACGGATCGGTTTTTCTTTTTTGAAAACGGAAAGTTTGTGGACAAGACAATTGCTTTGGGATTAAAGGAATCCCGATATGGGTTAAATGTAGCTATTGCGGATTTTGATCTCAATGGCTGGACCGACCTATATATATGTAATGATTATCATCATGCGGATTTTCTCTACATGAATACTGCGGGAAAATTTACAGATGCACTTGCTTCACGAACTGGCCACCTTTCTTTTTATTCGATGGGCGCGGATGTTGGCGACATCAATGCAGATGGTTGGCCGGATCTGTTATCACTTGATATGGCCTTTGAAGAACATCAGAAGTCAAAAACGAATATGGGTTCGATGGCTCCCGATCGTTTTTGGGGGCTCGTCAATGATGGCCAGTATTTTCAATACATGCAAAACGCATTGCAGGTCAACATGGGCCATGGGTATTTTTCAGAGATGGCCCAATTGGCGGGCATTTCAAAATCAGACTGGAGCTATTCTGCCTTATTTGCTGACCTGGACCTTGATGCAGATCAGGATATCATGATCACCAACGGCATCCTGCGCGATCTGCAAAACAATGACTTCAACACGATGGTCAAAGAACGCTACAAGGGCATGGTGGGTCCGGAAAATTATCTGGAGATCCTCAAAAACCTACCATCCAATCCAGTGCCCAACATCATCTTTGGGAATGACGGCAATATGCAGTTTAGCAAACTTGCGCCTGAAGCAGGCTTTGATACTCCAGGTTTCTCCCACGGCATGGCCTATGCAGACTTTGACGGTGATGGCAAGCTCGACGTCGCCATCAACAACATGAATGCACCTGCATCCATATACAAAAATGTAAGTTCGACTGATGGACATTACCTACAGGTAAAATTAAAAGGACCAGGAACCAATCTCCAGGGGCTAGGATGTAGTGTAATGCTGTATGCCGGAGGCAAAAAAGAAATCAGTACCATGCAGACAAGCCGTGGCTATTTTTCTTCGGTCGAACCAATGTTGCATTTTGGACTTGGTGTTGTCAGTAAAGTTGACTCAATAAAAGTGTATTGGGATCACAAATCAATGTCAATAAGAAAAAATGTCGATGCTGATCAAATCCTGACCATCGATTACGCAAAAGAAAAGAAGATTCCATTTGCTGTTGATCCTGCACCCGGTATAAATTTTAAAGAAGAACAACTCGCAGCATTTGTGCATCAGGAAAAAGAATATAACGACTACGTGCAGCAGGTTCTTCTCCCTTATAAATTATCACAACACGGGCCTCATATATCCACCGGGGATGTCAATGGCGATAAGCGTGAAGATTTTTTTATCGGTGGTGCCGCAGGATATACAGGAAATGTTTTTTTTCAAAATACCTCTGGTCAATTTGAAAAATCAAATCAACCAGCACTCGAATCTGATAAAAATCATGAAGACCAGGAATCTGTTTTACTTGACACAGACAATGATGGTGACCTCGACCTGATCGTAACGAGTGGAAGCAATGAATTTGAAGATACCAATCCTCTTCTTAAGGTCAGGTTATATATCAACGATGGAAAAGGAAACTTAACACGGGCGGCTACTAAAGTATTCCCGGATGTGCTGGTCAACGGACAATGCATCGAAGCCTTTGATGCGGATGGAGATAAAGATCTTGATTTGTTTATCGGAGGAAGGCTAGTGGGTGGCCGGTATGCTACACCTGCAGGTTCGAAGATATTGATCAATCAATCCGGATCGTTTACTGACCTGACAAAAACGCTTGCTTCCTTTGCAGACAAACTGGGCATGGTGACCGATGTTGTCAGTGATGATGTGGATAAAGATGGGGATATCGATTTGGTAGTGGTCGGTGAATGGATGAAACCAACGATACTGCTCAATGATGGGAAAGGAAAATTGACTGCACAGGAAATCGAAGCCGCAGGATCAGGATTGTGGTGGACGATAGAGAAAGGCGATTTCGACAGCGATGGTGATTCAGATTTCATCCTGGGCAATCTGGGATGGAACAATAAGTTTGGTGGCTCACTGGGTACCAAACTAGAAGTATATTCAAGTGATTTTGATCACAACGGGGATTTCGATGTTGTCCTGGCTACCACTAAAAAGGACAAACTTTTGCCGGTGCGAGGTCGGGAGTGCTCTTCGCAAGAGGTACCCTATGTGTTGGACAAATTTCCAACCTATGAGAGTTTCGCCAATGCTAAGCTGACCGAAATCTATCCGGAAGAGGCACTGGAGTCAAGTGTGCATAAAAAGTTGTCGACGATGTCAAGTGTATACCTTCAAAATAATGGAGATGGAACATTCGTATCCACCGACTTACCATTGTTGTGTCAAGCGGGTCCGGTCAAAGCTTTTTATGTGGATGATATCAATGGTGACAAAATCCCTGACTTCATCTATGCCGGCAATCATCTCCCTACGGAAGTGGAGACAGCTCGATATGATGGTATGTATCCAGGTGTGTGTATTGGAGATGGAAAAGGAAACTTCACCTGTACGATATCATTTATTGATGGGAAGCTCCTTGTAGAAGATGCAAGGGACGTCCAGAAAATAAAACTTGCAGATGGGCGACAGGTTTATTTGTTTGCGAATAATGATGGGGTGATGAGGGTGTATACATTAGAACAATAGCGATGCGGATAACTTAAATCTTTCCTTCAAATTAGAAATGTGAAATCGCAAAATATCCTCACCTCTGAAACTCCAAAACATGAGCAATGAATCTATTGCCCGGCTAGGTCACCTGTGCCAGATTATCCCACAAAAACTCGCTGCCCTTTCAGATGCTGATATTACCCACAAACCCTCTCCTGAAAAATGGAGCATAAAAGAAACGCTTGGCCATCTCATCGACAGCGCGACCAACAATCATCACCGATTTGTGCGTGCACAATTTGAAGACACGCCACTGATCACCTATGATGCTGACGACTGGGTCGGAGCCAGTCGGTATCAAACGATGCCTACACGGCATTTGCTTTATTTCTGGCAGATGTATAATCTGCATATCCTTGAGGTCATCAAACGTATACCTGAAGAGGCCATGGAAAGAGAATGCCATTCAGGGGATGAAATGCCCCATACGCTGTCATGGCTCTTCGATGATTATGTGGTGCATCAGGAGCATCATCTCAAGGAGATGGTGGAGTATGTGTGACTATACGCAAAACGAAGTTTTGCTGACGCCAGGACGTAAGTCAACCTACGCCCAACTAGTAGAGACAGTTCAGACTATTCTGTTATGCCCTTACAGGGCATGGGATGTTTTCTCTTCCTCGTTTACCGACCTATTGCCCCTATGGGGCATAAAGGGTTTATCTCTTCCTCGTTTACCGACCTATTG
>JAWXAW010000009.1:0-19387 GCA_034439675.1 Saprospiraceae bacterium
ACGACCCTACGAATTTGGGGTCGGGTGCAACACGACCCTACATTCTGACTATTTTGTGGATTCCATATTTGCTTATTCAATTTCAATCAATGAGATTTTACCTACTCACCTATCTATTTACAATCAACCTGATCAGTGGAAGCCTGCAGGCGCAATTGAATGATCTCAAACCGCTTGTCGATCAGCTCACTGCTCAACTTGAATCAAAGACCATCACCTGGCGACATCATCTTCATCAGTACCCGGAGCTCTCCAACAGAGAGTTCAAAACGGCTGCCTATGTGGAAACCCATCTCAGATCGCTTGGCCTGGAAGTGCGCAAAGAAATAGCTCACACTGGTGTCGTGGGTATCTTACGAGGCGGCAAACCCGGACCGGTCATTGCTTTGCGAGCAGATATGGATGGTCTGCCGATAAAGGAAAGAGTGGATCTTCCGTATGCAAGCAAAGAAAGAGGCGAATATGCCGGTGATAGTGTCGATGTCATGCATGCCTGTGGACATGATATGCATGTAACAATGCTCATGGCTGCAGCGGAGATTCTCACGTCCATGAAATCCTCGCTGGAAGGTACTGTGGTATTCATTTTTCAACCGGCGGAAGAGAGTGCTCCTCCGGGAGAACAGGGAGGCGCTGAAATGATGATCAGAGAAGACGTATTGAACAACCCAAAAGTGGATGTCATCTTTGGCCTGCACATGAGTTCCTTTGTAGAAGTTGGAAAGCTTCGATACAAGCCGGGCCCGGTGATGGCGGCTCAAAATTCGTTCACGATCAAAGTACATGGCAAGCAGTCCCATGGCTCTGCCCCTTGGCTGGGCGTTGATCCCATCGTCACGGCAGCACAGATTATCATGGGGCTGCAGACGATTGTATCCCGGCAGATGGACCTTACCAAAGAACCAGTTGTCATCAGTGTTGGAAAAATAACAGGCGGTGTCCGCACCAATATTATCCCCGAAGACGTAACCATGGTAGGTACCATCCGGACACTTGATACG
Organism: Saprospiraceae bacterium; assembly: GCA_034439675.1. Classification (GTDB taxonomy): domain Bacteria; phylum Bacteroidota; class Bacteroidia; order Chitinophagales; family Saprospiraceae; genus Opimibacter. Next base: position 1,002 of record JAWXAW010000009.1, read on the forward strand.
GCGATGCAACGAATCGTTCATGAAAAAATAAGGAACACCACAACGAATATAGCTGAGAGTATGGGCGCTACAGTAGACATCTCCATTGAAAAGGGATACCCTATAACCTTCAATGATCTTGAGCTGACGCGAAAAATGCTCCCAACGATCTTTGAAGTTGCAGGTGGGGAAGACCATGTAATCCTAATGAAACCCACAACCGGAGCGGAGGACTTTTCCTTTTACGCCCGTGAGGTTCCCGGACTCTTTCTTTTTGTCGGCGGAATGCAGCCTGGGACGAATACAGCTGATGCCCCGAGGCACCATACACCTGACTTCAGGATAGAAGATAGTGCGATGCCTCTGGGCATCAAAACACTATGCTACCTGACTCTGGATTATATGGCTGGCGGACAGAAATAAACGTCTAATGGGAAATACCCTATTTTTGGAACCGGATGCTTAAACTCATCGAATGCCCACGAGATGCCATGCAAGGCCTACATCAGTTTGTCCCTACCGAACTGAAGGCACGGTATATCAATAGTTTGCTGCGGGTTGGTTTTCATACGATTGATTTTGGTTCATTCGTCTCTCCAAAGGCCATCCCCCAGATGGCCGACACAGGTGACCTGGTGTCACGGCTTGATCTAAACGGATCGACATCTAAATTACTGGCGATAGTGGCCAATAAACGTGGTGCGATCGATGCTGTTCAGTTTGAAGAAATCACATACCTCGGTTATCCATTTTCAGTTTCGGAGACTTTCCAGCTTCGCAATACGAATGCTACTATCGAAGAATCATTGAGCAGAGTGGCCGAAATACAGGATCTCTGTTTGGCCAATAAGCGTAAGCTGGTCGTCTATCTTTCCATGGGATTTGGCAATCCATATGGCGATCCATGGAATGTAGAAATCGTCCAGAGATGGGTGGATCACCTGGCTGATATGGAGATCAAGATCATGGCCTTGTCGGATACCATCGGCGTCTCTAATCCTGAAAATATCAGTTACCTGTTTTCAAATCTCATACCGCCCTATCCGGACGTGGAATTTGGAGCACATCTTCATACCCAGCCGCACAACTGGAGAGAGAAGGTCGAGGCTGCATACCTAAGCGGTTGCAGACGATTTGATGCCGCCATGAAAGGATACGGTGGTTGCCCGATGGCCAAAGATGATCTGACGGGTAATATGCCAACGGAGAACATGCTGAGCTATTTCAGTGAGACCGGGATTGAAACCGGGCTTAACAATAATGCCTTTCTGGAGGCAATGGCTCAGGTACCAGAGGTATTTATCGGTCGGGAGTAATATCCTCTTCCTCCTGCTCTGGTGGATTGAGCGCCATATAACTCATCACCAAACCACCACCAATCATAAAAATGCGAATAAGGATACCACGGGGCGTTCCAGGCTTATCAATCCAAGCCAGGTAACTCAGGTTGGCACCGATCAGTATAAGCACAAGAGACAACACACCCATCACAAAGAGCAGGAAGCCGAGAATCATGAAAAAGGTACGAAGACGCATAGTGGTGCAATGTTAATGAAAATCTGAGAGAAAGGCGAAGGTCGCCTTCTGTATAGATAGACTTAATCGATGATGAGGTCAATGCATTTGCTATGGCGACTAAAGGCGAAGGCTGAGGTCATAAACTAATTTATGTTTCTTACGCTCTCACTTTCTTACGCTCTCACTTTCTCACTGTTTTGACGTAGTGCACGTCCCTTTCCTTCAGATAACGGAGGATATAATCAAAACAAGCTTTGTGTTTACCAATCAATTCGGGAGGAAAAACACCTTTCTCCGTGAAGAGTCCGTCGATAAACATATTAGCCATAGCGGTTGCCGTATATCCTGTTGTCCTGGCCATGGAGGAGGTCTGCGTGATCGGGTTATACTCATCATAAAGATTGTATTCCACTTTTACTTTTTTTCCTTCATCGTCAAAACCACGAAGTGTAACGCGCATGACCGTCAATTCTTCCTCCGTTTCACCGAGTTTCCATTCGTTAAATAGAATTCGGCTTGTCACCTCCAGTGGAATAATTTCTCCTCCTCTGACATTCAGACTTTGGGTGGAGAAAAAGCCACTTTCCTTTAAGGCCTTTACGATGTCGACATGACCGGGATACCGAAGTGTTTTTTCTTTCATGTTGGCGATATGTGGCATGGTAAAAATTATCGAGCGCAGTCCATCCGTATTAAAGGACTCGAGTGTACCTACCTTATCGAATTCAACATACTCACTATCTGTCAGGGGCTCACGTACGATGATATTACCGTTTTCGACGTAACGTGCTGGCCGGGTATATTCTTCGATGACATCAATCGGAGAAAAGGGTGCCTTGTAGAAAAATGGCCATTTCTTTACTTTGGGTAATCCACCGACCAGGCATTCGAAATCTGTGAGCTGCAGGATTTCATTGTAACGTCCGAGGATAATATTATCCATCCCCGGAGCTACACCGCAATCCACAATGGCGGTCACTCCCTTTTCTTTGGCAAGAGCATTCAGCTCAAGGGCATTTTCTGGAAAAAAGGAAATGTCGACAACATTTTTGCCGGCTTCAATGATCGTCCTAAGCGTATTGTATCCCAGAAATCCGGGTACCGCACATACTACCAAGTCAAAATCGGTGACAGCTTTGTGCAGGGCATTGGAATCCTGCACATCCAACGGCATGACCTTCAGTGCCGGGTACTTAGCCCGCAGTTGATTAAGTCGTAGTGTATTGACGTCTGCGAGGGTGACATTGTGTTTTTGCAGCATGTCGGCTGCCATGGCGCTGCCCACCATGCCGGCGCCGATTACAATGATATTCTTCATGATTGCTATTCTTCTTTTTTGGATAAAGCTTGACAAAGCTACTTTATCTATATCTAACTTCAATTTATGGGAGGGATTCCTGTTACGGCCAAATAAAAATTATTTCGCACAGAGTACACGGAGTGCACGGAGAAATTAAAAACGTTCTTACAAAATCAAATTTGTTTATAGACGGGCTCTAGTATTAGTATTTCGGGCAGAGACGCAGTTGATTTCATTCTATTCCTTTTGCGAATGTCTCATCTTTCAAATCTTTTCCTGATCACCTCCCCAACGGTTTTCCCTTCGATACGGCTATCAATCCAGGCGATTATATCGAGATGATGAAAAGTCCGGCCTTCAAATGGGTTTTTCTCCAGGCGCAATACCTCCTTCTTTAACATATGCAGGTTGTGATTTAACTGTTGCTTACCAACATCCAGATTGTTTTTGAAAAACTGGAAGAGGACCATCTGGACTTCGTTGAGGTCGCGCATCTTGCTGAAAAAACGGCCTACACTATCGACGAGATGTTCGAGCAGGTTAAAGTGGTTGAGCTCGAAGTGAGCCATTAAATGCATCAGCCTGGCATAACATTGAATGTCGGTGCGGAGGTGCCCTGCAGATTGCAGGTTAAGGATCTTGTTGAGATACTCGATACTCTGACCGGGATTACCCGATCCAAGGTAAAGCCACGCTGTCTTGTAATTGAAGACCATGATCCGGTGGATGTCAATAAATCTTCCGTACTTTTTAATCAGCCTGTTGATCTCGGGTACCAGTTGCAATCCTTTGTCAAAAGAACCTTCTATAAAATGACGGTTGATCTTGGCGGTATACAAATAGAGGAAACTGATGATCTGCCCGGTCATATCAAAAAACTTCTCGTGTGATATCGTAAACGCTTCAAATTTTTCCAGCGCCAGGACATAGCGGTTATAATCACGTAAACTGTAGAGTGAGGTCAGTTCGTACGACAATCCTCTCATGTACAATACAGGATCCTCCCGCATATGTGAAGGATTTTCATCAAAAGCCTTCACCCACAGTTCTGCATGGTGATGGCATTTTTCAAAATCCAGCATGATATAGTAATACCACATATAGCATTGCTGCAGATAGATCTCTTCCGTCACGGATAGATTGGCGGTCCTTACTTTGCGCAATTCTGATTCGAAATACTCTCCTAGCTGGAAGTGATCCTTTTGATCACGGACGTGGCCGGTTTCGATATACCAGCCATGAATCTTGATTTTGAGATTCGATAGCATGATGAGATTGGACACACGTGCTTCCTGGTTTTCGGATTCTATAAGGAGAGTCTGCACTTTACCTGATTTCTTCCGACTCCGGGTGATATGTCGTTCTTCAATAAACTTCTGAAACTCGATGATCTCTAGGCGGAGGAGATCATGTCCACCTTCGGGTAGCATTTCTTTGACGCGTTCCAGGAGTTTAAATGCCTGGAGATATAAACCTTTGCTATACAGGATGTGAGAGAAGTCTATTTGCTCTCTTACTTTAATAGATTCGATATTCTCGAAGATGAGCCGGAGGCTTTTCAATACCTGGGTATAGAGGTGTCGCTTGATGTTAACAAACTGAGATTTCGGGATATCTCCCATTTTCCCAAGGACGACATCTTCATCATACTCATCTGCTTTGTCGAGGATGTCAAAAAGCCGCACATACAGTACGTCTTCATTGCTCTGTAAACGCTGTACATACAGGCGGAAATTACGTTTTTCGGCCTTCGTCAGGGACTTGATAATGGTAAATAACTGTTCAGATTGGGCTATGGGCATAACAATTAACTATAACACAAGTTTCACATTTACAGGCAAATATATATAAATTAGTGGTTTTAGCCATAACGTTAACCAAAATTATTGTTTTGCTTTCAGGGTCATCCTGCGTTTAGCTTTGTCGCATTATATTGTAAAAATCAATCATCCATTATCCTTCAAATCAATTCTCTTTATGGCTAAGTTAAAATTTGAATATATCTGGTTGGACGGTTACAAACCTGAACCTAATCTAAGAAGCAAGACTAAGGTCATTGAAATGGAAAGTTTCCATGGTGATGTCAAAAAACTACCTGAATGGTCATTCGATGGCAGCAGTACGATGCAGGCCAACGGCCACTTTTCAGATTGTCTTCTCAGGCCGGTAGCAGCCTACCCCGATCCACAGCGCAAGAATGCGTGGTTGGTGGTCGCAGAAGTTTTTAATCCGGATGGTACCCCTCACCCAACCAACATGAGAAACCTGGTCCCAAATGACACAGATGATTATTGGTTTGGATATGAGCAGGAATATGTTCTTGAGCTCGATGGTGCTCCGCTTGGATTCCCTACAGGAGGTTACCCGGGGCCACAAGGTCCTTACTATTGTGCAGTAGGTTTCACGAAAGTAGCTGGTCGTGATATCGTTGAAGAACATATGGATGCATGTCTCGAAGCAGGCCTTGGCATCACTGGTATCAATGCGGAAGTTCTTCTTGGCCAGTGGGAATATCAGGTATTTGCAAAAGGTGGTAAAAAAGCAGCTGATGAGGTGATCCTGAGCCGCTACTTGTTATACAGATTATCTGAAAAATACGGAGTCAAAATAAACATCCATCCAAAGCCTGTACTGGGTGACTGGAACGGATCAGGTATGCACGTTAACTTCTCTAATGGGGAAATGCGTGAAGTTGGTGGCAAAGACCTTTTCGATGCCATCTGCGAGAGCTTCCGGTCTGTACACAAAGAGCATATCGATGTATATGGATCAGACAATCACCTCCGCCTGACCGGAAAACATGAGACGCAGTCTATGCATACATTTAGCTATGGAGTGAGCGACCGCGGTGCTTCAATCCGCATCCCGGTTCATACTGCTACCAATGATTGGAAAGGTTACCTGGAAGACAGAAGACCTGCTTCCAATGCAGATCCTTACAAAGTTGCTGCGCGGATCATCAAGACCGTACGCGGTGCCGAAGTGATGGCTTCCTAAAAGGGAATTCACAACATTTATACTCATAATTTTTATTGCCGTAGGCTAAGTTGGTTTCAACTTAGCCTTTTTTTATTTCCCCTGGCGCTTGTGGTGAGGACACCAGGCCAGCAGCATCCCATATGCCCATAGGCCTATATGCTTATAGGCCCATCTATGCTGGCGGAGATAACTCCATCCAGCGGCAACTTCTGCTTAAACCTATCAACTTATAAACCTATAAACCTATAAGCCTATAAACTCATCATCCATTTAAACCAATCTCCTATCTTCGTAACACATGAAAATCTTGCTCCAGGCACGAACCATTTGCATCGGAATGACACTATTCCTGGGGATTTCTATTCCATCTAAAGCTCAGATCACCCAGGACTATCTCCAGCAGTTTATTGAATTCATCACCGAAAATCAGGATGGTGGTGAGGAATTTGACTATTCTGAAATCGGTGAGCAGCTTGATGACTGGAGCCGCTCTCCTATCGATATCAACAGTGCGGCGGCAGCTATCCTTGTCCAATGGAAAATCGTCTCTGACAATGCTTATCGAAATCTTCAGGAACACATCATGCTCAATGGTCCTTTGCTGGATCTGTTGGAATTGCAATCTATCTCAGGGTTTGATCCTGACATGGTCAGAATCCTTGATGTCATTGCTACAGTAAAAGGGAGGGAAACGCAGACTCCGTCTATTCCTTTTGGACAGATGCTGATCCATGGACAGAATGAAATTTATCTGAGAGCCGGACGAACCATCCAGGAATCCGATGGCTATGTGGGCGAAGATCCGGCATATGAAGGTAGTCCTGATAAAATTTACATGCGATACAGGCATCGTAACTCCAATACCCTGAGTTACGGGATCACTGCCGAGAAAGATGCAGGTGAAGCTTTCTTCAGCGGTTCTAATCCGCAGGGATTTGACTTCTATTCCTATCATTTTGCGTTGCAACAATTTAAACCATGGCTGCCTGCATTGATGGTCGGTGATTTCAATGCCAATTTCGGGCAAGGGCTGATCATGCATTCAGGGTTCGGCGCAGGGAAAAGTAGTTTTGTCACCGATGTCAAACGTTCAGGCAACCCGCTCAGGCCATACACCTCTGTTGAAGAAAATAATTTTCTGCGTGGAGTGGGTGTCACCTTAAAACCTGCAGAAAACCTTACGGTTACCATCCTTGGAAGCCATCACAATCGTGACGGAAACCTGACCATTGACACGGTCTATGAAGATGGCCAGATAGAAAATATCGACGAAGACATCACGAGTCTTCAGACATCAAATCTGCATCGCACAGCAGCAGAGATCGCGGATGAAGACGCAATCGACCTGACGCAGGCAGGGGTCAGTATTTCATACACCAACCGGCGAGCACATCTAGCCATCAATGGACTGCATTCAAAATTGAGTGCTCCACTCAACCGCAATCCTGAATTGTATAACCAATACTATTTCAATGGTGACAACCTGACCAATGCAAGTCTTGACTATGGCATCTGGTTTGGTGGACTTCATTTTTTCGGGGAAACAGCCATGAGTGACAATGGAGCTCTCGCCACATTGAATGGCTTGCTTGCAGGTCTTGATCGTCATATTACAGCAGCCATCTTATTCAGGTCCTATGCTCGTGATTACCAGGTATTGACACCGAATGCGTTCGGGGAAACCTCTCAAGCCAATAATGAAACAGGATTATATACAGGACTTGAGATCACTCCTTCCGGAAGGTGGAAGATTCAACTCTATCAGGATATATGGTCTCATCCCTGGCTTCGATATAATATTGACAGCCCCACTGAAGGAATTGAATATTTAGGAAGAGTCACCTATACCGTTAAACGACAACTAGAAATCTATGGTCAATACCGCAGCAAGCGAAATGCCATCAACTCCACACCTACCGGTGATGCCATACCTCAAGTCGTGGATCAGACACGATCACAGGTGAGACTGCACATGAACAACATACTCACCAAAGGAATCCAGCTCCGAACGAGATTAGAATGGACCTCCTACAATGTACCCGGAGAAAATCAACAAGGCTTTATGATCTATCAGGATGCCGTTTATAGCCCGCTGGCCTCTCCATGGACCTTCAGTGCAAGAGTTACCTTGTTTGATACAGATGACTACGATTCCCGCATCTATACGTATGAGAATGACCTGATCTATTATTATACCATTCCGGCCTTCAGTGATCAGGGATCAAGATTCTACATCAATGTGCGTTACAAAGGCATCCGTAACCTGACCGCGGAAATCAAATTTGCACAAACACGTCAATTGGATGTACCCTCGATCGGTAGTGGCAATGATGAGATTCAGGGCGATGTGCGTTCGGAGATAAGAGCTCAGTTGATCTATCGGTTTGATAATTGAGCTATAGCCATCCACTTCCAGTTAAAAGGCATCTACTACTCGCCATGCACACTCACAACTCACAACAGCCGACTCTCGACTCATACATTGACTGGTTCGACCTGCTATACGCATCCTTGGGCTGCAGCTCACCAACCATACGCTCAGCACAAGCAACACTCACAATTGACAACTCACAACTCACGCCTCCCTTCTCACTGCTATCTTCTTACTTCAACTCATTTACCGGCACCAAATTGACATAATCCCAGTAAGCAGTTACATTGACAATTTTCCAGGCTCCACCTATTTTCTCCATGATCCTGGTTTCAAGCGAAGGCGTATACATTTTCATCGCTGGGTTGATGTTGTACTGGTTCCACGAAAGGTATGCCAGGCCTGAATTGAAAAACTTGACTTTCACGTTCCGTCTTTCCACTTTTGGATGGCTGCTCCCCCCGGGAGGAACTGGATTGTCCTGGATAAATTTTCCTGCTTTGGAATTAATTTCACCCCAGCCGACTTTGGCATCAAAGGTACCGTCCGCATTGTTCCACGACTGGAATGCATAATCCACGTGCGCATAATGAGCTTTCCAGCAATTATAATCACGGGCATAAAAACAGGAGGTTTCATTTTCGATCACGCTCATGATGGCGTCAGTTTCACTCACCTGATCGAAGGTTGCTGACGGAGAGCTTTCTGGTTTAGCATCATCCGTTTTACAGGAAGCGATGGTTACCACAAGGAATAGTGTGAAGAAGGTTAGTTTATACATATTAGTTAATTTGTTGAGCGGGTCGTGTATTAAAAATCGTGCTAAACAAAGATATTCTAAATCAATTGATAGTCTACGAATTAAGCATCCGGTGTTGGAACCAATAACAAGAAGACTAATGCAAAAAATAAAAAATCATCATTTCGTCGAAAAGGCCAGAGATAGCTTAAACGCCAGATTATCCGCAGCCTTGGCTGATGCATAGGGGCCATACCTGTAATATGCGCCGATACCAAAACCAAGATAGGCTACATTGAGGTAGTTTAGCTTGACCAGATTATCCACCTGAAGACCAGATTCATACAATCCCTTTTTTTTGGTCTTAAATTCAATCTGCTGATGGTAACCTGGATTAGAAAGCATCCCCCACCCTATGTTTTGCACAATGGTCATCATGGGCTTAAACTTCCCTGTATGGAATAACAACGAACCGAAGTTATGGGTGAAAAACAGGTTGACGTATCGATCGGACAGAAACTCATATGGCCCGATGGTTTGAAAATAATTCTTTACCAGCACAGTCAAGTCCCTGGTATTGCTTCCTTCACCGGTAAATAATAATCCATAAGGTAACGGCTGATCTATCAGCCCGGCATCCAGTCTGATTTTGGATTCACCAAGATTTTTAAAGTAGACAGACTCTTCGAGTCTGAGTTCTATTTTATTAAACATAAACTCACCATCGAGTACACCATCCAGCCCCCTGGAATATGAAAGAGACAACACCGGATACTTAGTACCCATGCTAAGTCTTCGCCCCATGGAAGAAACCAGTTTTTCTTTATGCGCATAGCGGATATTAATGGAAAAATCAGTGGTCGTGAAATCAGTGACCGGCATTTGCTCATCAGCCTGGTAGATGTAATCATACTGTGGGTTGACATCCGTTCGATTCAACGATAGCTTGATTTTGGTATATCGGAAGGCTCTCATCCCTATAGCGATACTGCTTTGCTCAATGTGGTCCATCTGTGTAGCCAGATAACTGCGCCAGTCAACCTGTCGCTCGTTGAAGAAACCAAGTCGTGTCTTACCTGATTCGAGCAGGGTATTCTCATATTTTCCGCGCACCTGGAACTCGTGCTCTTTGTCCACTGTCCAGATAAGCTCTCCTCCATATTTCCAATCATCGTCTTTCAATCCAAATCCAAAATACCCGCCAAGCGATAGATTCTTGACCAACTTTTCATTCGTATAAGCACCAAGACCAAGCCGGAAACCTTCATACATATTGTAAATGAGTGATTTCGAAATATCGAGATCCATCCATCCGACAGGTATCCGATTAGACGAAAGTTTTTCGGCGAAGGACAGTATTCCATCGAACTTATATTTTTCACCAATACTGTCGATAACCTCATACGTTGTTATTTCTTTTTCATTTAAGGGATCTACTCTATGGCCGCTCCAAAACAGACTATCCTGAAATCCAGCCTGATCATCCAGCCGGAGGGCTTCAATCGAAAAATCTCTCTTTTTAAGGTCGGCATACAATTCAACATCCTTGATATGACTCTTCCCATTTGCACCCATTCCCAAGCCTTTATAGGAATCAACCTGCACTAGAATTTTAAAATTGAGCTGCTCCGGAAACCATTGTTGACCACCGATAAACTGATACTGCTGTTGAATTTTTACATCAATAAATCCCTTATCAAATGGTTCGGCAATAACATTTTGTATCGCATAGGTACTCGTATTGATATACAACAGGCCTGTCAGTGCTTCGTAATTTTTGCCCGGTCGGGGTTTAAAAGACAGCACAAAAGTGGTGTCGAGATGCTGGAAGAGGGTATCTTCAATCCTGAAATCATACTTCATCAGACTCCCGTCACTGATAGGATTTACATAATGAATGTCAAAAATGGGTATGATCTCTCTATAAAAGGAAAATGGTTGTAAGTCAGTGGCCAAAGGAGCGAAGGAGGGGTTTTTGAAACCCGAAACTTTGACGCCAGTGATGATTTCCTCCGAATGGTCAGGACGTATAAAGTTCCGTTCCGTAACCGACTCCATGATCAGGGCATGACCGCCTTTAAATAGCTCACTGGTCAGCGCTTGCAAACTATCATCCGTATCCGATGATATCAATTCAAAATCATAGATGACCTTGTTGTAAGAGGTATATTTAAACGACGTGATGTTTTCAGGATTATTGATTTTCTTATTCGCAATGACATTGCGTATGATACGGTTTGCCGGGTTTTCCCCTGCCCTGACAACGATCTCTTCAAACAGGAAGGGTGAAGGGTACAATTTTATCCGGAATACCCTCTGCTCAATTGTTGAATCAATGGACAATGTCTTCTGTTCGTATCCAACATAACTACAGGTTAAAGTAGTAATATCAATCGATGAAGAATATCTGAATCGACCATTGATATCGGTCACTGTGCCGGTCAGTACATTGTGATTGAAAATGATATTGACAAAAGCCAGTGGGCTGCTTGTTTCACCGTCTACGACCATGCCGGAAATGGTATCCTGTCCATGCATGTTGCTGACAAGTATCATCGCCAGCCAAAAACTCAACATCCAATTCATTCTCCTCATCAGGTTTTCAGATGAACGTCAATGCATCAGGTGAATGGAATAGGATATGCATACGTAGTGTTATAACGTATTAAACATGTTATAATCGGTATTGACAATCCCTTCAGAAATCCCAATGGCCCGTGCCATCGTCACGATTTGTCCCCGATGGAATGTGCTATGATTGATGATGTGGAGGATATAGTCATAGCGGCTCAGATCATTCTTTGCCCAGGGCATATTGAAATAAAGTATCTTCAGTAAATCCTCTTCAGCAAAGGCAGAAAATTCTGTTTTCATTTGTGTAGAGACCTCTTTTAGTTCCGTGAGTATTTGCTCCGCCTCCCTTTCCCTAACGGCCCAGTTAAACCCAGTGGTATCCCGCTCGCCTATAAGGAGCAGCCAAAAGCGTTGGGTTCTTAGTATATGCTGTAGGGTATAGTCGATGGACGTATAACTGGAGGGGGTCTCTTTATATAGCCATGCACGGTCAAGCTGTCCGAGCCAGTTTACCACTTTATGATTTGCCCATTCGTTGAAGGTGGAATAGTTTGTAATAAGTCTTCCAATGCTCATGTATAACGTGATCTTGTGCTGCGCGTAAATGTACAAAAGCGAAAGCCTTTAAAAAGTCAGGCTGTGGTTAAATAATTCGTAAAGTCTACTATAGGCAATCATAGAAATCCTGAGCAAATTATTCGCCTCCAAACAACACATAGGCAAGGCCTAGTTTCAAACCGGCGTAAGCATTGTGTGAAGGATCATATATACCACTTCCATTTGGAATCTGCCAATCCGGATGATTGATATCGTTAAATCCATATCCAACATTTAAAGTGGCATCAAGGTAGAGCTTCTCTCCAAAAGAGATTCGTGCGCCAAGATCCAGGCTGATCAAAAGATCACTTGCATTAAACCGCTCGGTGACGTCCGTTGCTCCCAGATCGAAACTTTCAAGGGTTATCGGATTTTCTATGGTTTCAGAGTAGGGCGCTCCATCCCGGAGCCATTCCTGCTGCGCTTCCTGCAGATTAGCAATGACGACGCCTGCTCCACCTAGAAAATTTACTTTACTTCCGGTGCCATTAAACCTGACCATGACAGGAATCATATTATACTTTAACGTCAATGTCCTCTCCCAATCTGAGCCGCTGTAGGAGTCAAGGTATTGCTGGCCAAGGTTTGTAAACCAATATCCGGTGCTAATCCCCATATGATCAGATAGGTTATAGCCGACATCAATCCCAAATGAGAAATTATAGGTCGGTTTATAATCATATTCCCGGCCATTGCCCCACGTATTCTGATTGATGATATTAATGTTCAGGGGCATGACATTGGCCCCTATTGTAAAACCTTTCTGGGTATATCCATTAAGTGCCAACAAGGCAAAACCTACTATTGCAGAGAGCTTTTTCATTTGGTTTTTGATTTTAGTATGTTTTTAAAATTTGAAGATTCGGTATTTCCGAACCGAAGATAATAATCCTGTGAACATGGGACCAGATCATGGAAGAGAATTAGCTGATGCAACTTAGAAACTAGTAAGACTCAAAATAATCAGCAGGTCATCCTCCAATTCGGCAAGACTCTCTATTTCAAGTGCACGGTGAGAAATCAAACCATATGCCATGACAGTGAAGCAATGATTACGCGTAAGGTTGGCATCGATTTCAATGAATAGGTCTATTTACAAATTAAAGGAAGAATAGGTTACTGTAAAATAAGCTCAGCATCCCCGAAATTGACGTCAAAATCAACGCACCAAACTATCACATATTTATAAATCGTATAATCCTTATTGTCCGGCAAGTCATAGGTATAGTTGCCTTTCCGTCCTTTGATATTGCCCAGATCTATAAAATCCGCGGTCACGTTACTTATGCTGGAAACTAAATAGATATTGAGATCCGGGCCTGAGTCTGTTTTAAAATTGGTAAGCGTCAATGTAGATTCATCCTGATCGATGGTGGCAATGCCACTGGTCTGATGGGCACCAGAGACGAAATCACCTCTGAATGCCGGGTCTGCGGGAGGAGTGGCCGAATCATCTTTAGAGCAGGAAATACACAACAGGCTGACCAACAGAAGTGCGATCCATGAGATCGATTTTGTATGGCGCATAGCGGAACATGATAAAAGAAAGCTACATTACTTTCAGGGTGAAAAGATAAAGTAATGGAGGTATATACAGATCATTTTGGTTCAATGATTAAAAAAACCGCAAGGCTATCACCGATATTTAATACTTCATGCCAGTCAATCCCTTCATTATAAAAATGACTCCCTGTAGGCACAACTACCTCACGTACTCCCTTCTGATCCGTAATTCTGAATCGGCTTCCTGAAAGCGCGTATCCAAAATGAGCATTGTGATAGTGCTTTTCATGACCAACACCCGGTGGAAAGCTGCACTTTAATGTTCGCACCTTCTCATTCTCCAGAAGTATTTCACATACGGCCTCCCCTTTCCAACCTGCTGCCAACGGATCAGGTAACGATGATTGTCCAAAACAATCAATAGCAAGGACTATCTGAAAGCTTAAAAGCCAAATGATTTGTTTCATTTTAAAATATATATGTTGAAATAAAGAATGACTCGTTGTTTCTATTTGAGTCTATACGCGCAGACTTCCACGAAACCCCCTTGCCGCATAATAGGATTCAGCCCCGTTGTGATAGGTAAATACATGATTATACCGTTGATCACAAAAAATGGCTCCTTTGAGTTTCCGGATGGCGGCGGGTGTTTCCACCCAACTAGACGTCTTCGTATCGAATTCACCAAGTTCCTGCAGTCCCCGGTATTGTTCTTCCGACAACAACGAAATACCCATGGCTGTGGCCATGCCCATAGCACTGTCTTCCGGCTTATTTTCCTTTCTTGACTCAAGTGCCTCGTGGTCATAACAAATACTACGGCGTCCTTTAGGACTTTCTACAGCACAATCATAAAAAATAAATTCGCCTGTCTTTTTATCATAGCCAACTACATCTGGTTCACCAATAGTGATTTCCATCTCATTCAGAGACCATAATTTTTTAGCATCCGACTCAAGTCTTGCATGCACCTTAGCCCAATCCATACCTTTATGACGGCTCATGTGTTTTTCAAAACGGCCTTTTAAAATCTTGAGGAGGTCTTGTTGTTGTTTTGGTTTCAATTCCTTTTTCATGCTATTGATGTATTTTTCTTAGAAATGATTTTTCGATCTGCCAGTCTAAAATACCAGGAAAAAATGGTGAATGTCAGGACATAAGTCAAACTCGTGAAACGTGTTGGTAAATCCTGCCGGGCCCCACCAATTTTTCAAATGCTCTGGATCCGTCCATATCGCAAAAACAAGGTCTATAGGTGGCCTTGAAAATTCTGAAACTGACAATTTCACTGCCCGGGGTTGTGGTAATTATTTCTGAATTCACTTCCTAAATATTGATTATTTCAAAGATTCACCATCTGCAAAACCGAATTATCTGTCCTTTTTGTCTGATGGCTTCACCGGAGGCCAGATGTCTTCCTCTGAAGCAGGATCAGTGTTTGTATATCCTTGTCCCATCACCGCTAAATGAGACCTGTCATCCAGTACAAATATAGAATTGGGTAACCATGTTCCAAATATATATTGATACGTCTTCGCAGCATCACTGGAGAGACCTTTATAAGGAAAGACTGCAAAGCGTCCCGCTGGAACAACTTCAGGCTCCATTCCCTCTGGAAGCTGGTCAAAAGCTGAGACTTCTATGGCAGCCCATTTTTCAAATATTGCTGAAAGGTCGAAAATGTCAAAATAGTTTTGCGGATAAACTTCCAATGAATAAAAATCCGGACTGATGATATGCTGGATTTCTTTTCGTCTCGGCATAAATGATTGCCATAATTCACTTGTCCGGTACATCGTGAATAATGACATCATCGTTTTTAAACCAACCAATTTTCTTTCTTCGAGTATCTCAAGTCTTGGCTGCATTTCTATTTCAGGATTAGCATTTATGTAGTGCAAAGGTTATGATATTCATCCTTAAACAACTTACTTAAAATCAGGATACAACAAATACAACTTCCTCCGCTGATTGAATTTTTCAAGATCCGTCTTCCAGCTTTCTCTGATCTGTGCTTCCCCCCACCCTGCTTCGATCGATTTACGGAATGAAGCATTTCCCGCAAGCTTGTCAAACCATGATGCATTGAAGAAAGTCGTTTTATCCATCACCTTATAAAACTGCAACAACACACGCAGATCCATTTTTCGGAGTTGGAACAAGGAATCAACATCTGTCTTTGACAAATCTACCCCATAACAAAGCTTATCTTTCATCGGAGGGCTCTTGGCACTGGTCATCGCTACCGGTGTAAACGAAAATGTGTGGTCAGGATAATCCGGATGCCCTACTACCTGAAATGGCATTGTAGTCCCTCTCCCAAGGCTAATAGGTGTGCCTTCAAAAAAACAGATGCCGGGGTACAACAATACAGCCCGCTGGTTAGGCAGATTCGGTGACGGTCTCGCTGGCAATTCGTACGCCATCGTATGATCGTAATGCTTACATGGAATCACCGTCAGATCGCATCGCTTACTGATCCACCCCTCGCCGTTGATCATTCGGGCCAATTCACCGATCGTCATGCCATAGACCACCGGTATCGGGTGCATACCTACAAACGACTGAAACTGCACCGTATCCATCAAGGGTCCATCAATGTAATGTCCATTCGGGTTAGGACGATCAAGCACGATCAACTGTATACCTTGTGCGGCAGCGGCTTCCATCAAATAGTGGAGCGTACTGATATACGTATAGAATCGAACACCTACATCCTGTATATCGAATACCAAGACATCGATTCCTTTCAGGTCAGCAGGTGTTGGCTTTTTCTTTTCGCCGTATAAGGAGATTATCTTCACTCCGGTAGCAGCATCTATGCTATCATTGATCAGTGCCCCCGCCTCTTCTTTCCCCCTCAATCCATGTTCGGGCGAAAACAAAGACACAATATTGACCCCACGGCTGATCAGGCTATCGACGAGGTGTACCCGACCGATGGTGCTCGTATGATTGACGACCAAGCCCACCCTTTTGCTTTTTAAGAGCGGCAGGTAAGCCTCTGTATCCCAGGCTCCTGGCATAATGGTCTGTGCAGGAGTCCTGCTGCTGTGCGGAGCCGAACCATGACATATGAAGGAAAACAGTGATATTAGAGTCCCGAAAGCGAAAATTTGCAGACGGTTGAGTATGAGTACAGAACGCAGATACGCCATAGTAGATATTGAAACGACAGGAGGACTAGTCAAGCGCGACAAAATTACAGAAATCGCCATAGTCCTTCATGACGGTGAAAAGGTGATTGACCAATACCAGACCCTGATCAATCCCGAACGCAGTATACCTGCTTTTATTACCGGGCTGACCGGCATCACCAACGACATGGTTGCCGGTGCACCTCTCTTTTGCGAAGTCGCCAAAGACATCGTCCTGAAGACCGAAGGTGCTGTTTTCGTCGCCCACAATGCGCGGTTCGATTACGGATTTCTTCGGGAAGAATTTGCACGGCTCGGCTATGCTTATACGCGCAAACAACTTTGCACCGTGCGACTCAGTAAAAAGATGTTGCCACAACTCAAATCGCATAGCCTGGACTCCCTCATTCGCCATTTTTCGCTGGACGTAGATAAACGACATCGGGCGCTTGATGACGCACTGGCTACAGCTGAGGTTTTTAAGATTATTACCAGCATGGGTCAGGGCAAAAGTGAGATGTCTGACATCATCAACATGGGCATCAAAGAAGCCAAACTTCCGACAACTATCTCTCTTGATTTTATTCACGAACTACCGGAGGCGCCGGGTGTCTATTATTTTCATGACGCCGATGGTCAAGTGATCTATGTCGGCAAGAGTATCCATATTAAAAAAAGAGTCATTCAGCATTTTACAGAGATCTCCAATAAATCTGGTAAACTTCAACAACGTGTACATGATATCACCTACACGCTGACCGGAAGTGA
This sequence comes from Saprospiraceae bacterium, assembly GCA_034439675.1. Taxonomy (GTDB): domain Bacteria; phylum Bacteroidota; class Bacteroidia; order Chitinophagales; family Saprospiraceae; genus Opimibacter. Next base: position 18,467 of record JAWXAW010000009.1, read on the forward strand.
ACTGATCGCCAGCCTGTATGAAAATGCAGAAATCAAGAAACTTCAACCGGAGATCAATAGAGCTCAGCGTCGCAAGAGTTTTCCGTTTGCCATCTATTATTATTTCGATGAGAGCGGCTACCTCACGATGAAAGTCCGCAAGAAAAACAAAATTGATGCACCCGGCACTGCTGCTGTGCTGCATGAATTACCTGACCACCGTTCCGCTACAAGTTATCTGAGAGGCTTGACCGACAAGTATGAGCTGTGCATGAAAAAGACAGACATTGATACGGGCCCAGGTGCCTGTTTTTATCATCAGGTTGGAAAATGTAAAGGAGCCTGTCTTGGTCTTGAAGATCCTGATGCTTATAACCTTCGGGTACGTCAGGCAGTAGCAGCGACACAACAAAATATTGATGAAGATTTTGTGATCACAGATCAGGGCAGAGTACCTGGCGAGATCAGCATGATCCTGATCTCCAAAGGCCGCGTGATGGGTTGGGGCTATGCTGATGAGACTACCCCGCTCACCCATATCAATGATGTCATCGACCATATCCAAGCCCGGCCCACCATGCCCGAAGACCGTAAGTTTATAGCTCATTATGTGCGGATGGGGAAGTTTGAGAAGATTCTTAAATTGTAAGAGGGTAAGACAGTAAGAAGGTAAGACAGTAAGACAGTAAGACAGTAAGAAGGTAAGACAGTAAGAGATGTTTTTTCCTGCAGCCAGATGTCTGCTACCAATACCGGGTCAATAGAACATGCATTGTAATGCTAAAGAAGATCGTAGCCAGAGGCTACGCTTTTTACTCTCGCTGGTGGTGAGGACACCAAGCCAGCGGCTCCTTGCCCTACGCTCCTTGCTCCTTGCTCCTTGCTCCTTGCTCCTTGCTCCTTGCTCCTTGCTCCTTGCTCCTTGCTCCTTGCTCCTTGCTC
>JAWXAW010000010.1:0-5665 GCA_034439675.1 Saprospiraceae bacterium
CGGTGCAGAAATACTCAATGACCGCGTGCGCCGATTGATATCCAAAGGCAAATGTGGTGCACAGGAATGGCTCGATATCATGCGCGCTGCTCATCGTACCGGATTGACAACCTCCGCTACTATGATGTTTGGACATATTGAAACACTGATGGAGCGAATGGAACATCTCGTGGATATCCGCACTGTGCAGGCCGAAAAACCTAAAGAAGCAGTTGGATTTCTTGCTTTTATTCCATGGCCTTTTATGGATGACGGCACGCTGTTGAAAAAATTAAAACGCGCCAGAAACCAATGTTCCGCTGACGAATATGTTCGCATGATTGCGATCAGCAGGATTATGCTACCTAATGTCAAGCACATACAAGCTTCGTGGCTTACCGTGGGCAAGCAGACTGCACAGGTTTGTCTTCATGCAGGTGCTGATGATATGGGCAGCATTATGATCGAAGAGAATGTCGTTTCTGCGGCAGGGGCACCCTTCAGATTTACCGCCAATGGTATTCAGCAAGCCATTCGTGATGCAGGATATACGCCGCAACTCAGAGACCAGCAATATCGGGAGCGTGAGCTTCCCGCACATATCGAACAGCAAGAGCTTGACCATGCTACCATGATCATCGATTGATGCCCATACATACGGAAGAATATCAATTGGTACAAGAGGCGGCAAGCTACATCAAACGCAAAATGCCTTTCATTCCCAAAGCCGGGATTATTCTGGGTACCGGGTTGGGCGGTTGGGTCAATTCTTTAAACATCATCGAGGAGATCAATACCAGTGAAGTACCCCGTATGGTTTCACCAAAGGTTGTCTCCCACAAGGGTAGAATATCCTTTGCGGTGATCAATGATGTGCCGGTCGCCATACTGGCCGGCAGGATTCACTACTATGAAGGGCATGAGATAAATGAAGTAGTCAGACCAGTGCGCATACTGCGCGAAATCGGTTGCAACCACCTGGTGACCACAAATGCCGCCGGTGGACTCAACCCACTTTACGAAGGAGGTGACATCGTGATCATCAAAGACCATATCAACCTGATGGGGGTAAATCCGCTGAGGGGACCGAATGAAGAAAGATGGGGGCCGCGCTTTCCCGATATGATGCATGCGTACGATCGTGTCTGGATGGCCTTTGCAAAAACTCAAGCCGAGAAACTTGGTCTTAGAATCCACAATGGTGTCTATGCAGGTAATGCGGGACCTAGTCTGGAGACACCTGCCGAGTATGAATATCTGCACAGGATTGGTGCAGACCTGGTAGGCATGTCAGCCGTTCCCGAAGTGATTGCAGCGCATCATATCGGCATGAAGGTGCTGGCCATTTCGGTTGTATCAAACGTGTGTTATCCGCCGGAACGAATACAGGAGACGACTGTAGAAGATGTCATACGGATGGTAGAAACCAGTGCCCCTGATGCAGGGGCACTGGTCAGACAATCATTACAATATTGTATTCACTAAATCAATGTAATCGTATTCAATGATCACTGTATGATCAGGGTTCTGGCATAGACCGCATCGCTGATAGTACATTGGACGACGTATGCTCCTGGTGTCCAGTTAGACACATTCACGACGATAGATGCAGGTTGCCCTTCTGCTGTTCCTTTTTCATCATACCGCATCACCCCGTCTGTGGAATATATCTGCAGTCCGAAATCCCCTTCCAGGCCGGCCAATTGAATTTTGCAGGACTGATGAGCTGGATTAGGAAACATTTCAATTGACAATGATGATGTCGGGCTCTCGGTTTCTTTAGGCGGGAACCATACCTTATCATTAGGGTTAAAGATCATCATCACCCATTGGTTGTCAGCGATGCGGCCGGGCAAGTGGTTGAGTTGCTCCTTTGAATCGATGAAATCCCAACTCAAATTATAATCCTTGGCATTACGTATCGAAATGCATTTATCATTCACCATAAAGGATGGACGAGTATATCCAAAATTAAAATGGTCTCCGAAATTAGTGATCAGGGTAGCATAATTCACCAGCATACTTCTCGCTGAACTTCGCTGGATGACCAGATCCTTGTTGTGCTTCTGTGGGATTTTCCCGACGAAGACGTATTCCTTTCCTACGAGAAAATAATCCACAGCAAGTTTTTCTTTTAGCATTTGCACATTGGCAGGCGTGAACGGCCTGCCTGTCAAAAGATCCATCGCATCCAAATACTCCTGATTAGCTAATTGTAGGTCAAGCATGAGTTCAATTTCCCCATCAAAATCTATAGCATACAATTGATCTGAATAATCCGGATTGTAATACACACTGCTTCCTTCAACCTGAAATCGCTGCGATGAAAAATACGGTGCTTTGAAAGCCAGAGATGATAAGGGGAATAACCGATGGAGTACATTAAATCTGGCATCTGTAATGGTAATGGCGAAGGGCAGGGCCTTTTCACTCGCCTGAAGGCCATCACTGGCCAGGTAAAAAATATACCTGTCCGAGGTCGGTGAATAGGCAAAATAGAGGAAATGAAAACCTACCGGCTTGTCCTCCTTCCTGACCCCTTCAAGATCAAAGACTGAGATACGCTTTTGCTGACTATCGCCAACCAGTATCTCATTGCGGTCAGGAAAAATATGAATATCTGAAACTGCGTCTGGCAGGAAATCGAACTCAATCCTGCGCTGAAAGTGCCCTGCGCGGTCAAAGACCAGTACATCCGGTAGGCTGCTGAGCATCGGAATGAAAATCTGCTGATCTGTAATCACAGGTTGTCGGACATGATGCACCTTGATATCCTCAGGGATATGGTCCATCAGGATATACTCGGGTGCTGTCCACATCTCCGCAAACATGGGTCCGCTGTCAGGAAATACATCCGGATTAGAAATCGAAATGCGGGATTTGTCGGCTTCAGATTTACTACTGGTAGCAAGTTGGTTAGTCTGACAGTTCAATTTCTTCTGGAAGAGAAATACCAAACTGCTGATGACAAGGATAGAGATGATAAATGAAATCGTACGTGTTTTCATGGCTAAGTTATTTTAGAGTTTTGAATTTAACATCTGCCGCCAAGACAGCATGAATCACATATGGAAGGATTCTCCTCACAATTCCCAAGGTCTCCGGTGCATTCAAAATAGCCACCAAACTTACAGTAAAAACGAACCGAGTTCCCATTACATATATAGCCGTTACCGTCCGAACAACAACAGATCTGTGTTTCTGATCCGGGACACTTTTCCATCATGAGATACCATCCGCCAATGGCCGGAGGGGACGGTATTCCAATTACAATTGTAGTAGGTTGGTCAGTTATCAACTGACCTGCTGTGCCAGCGGAATGGTGGGCTACCAGACCGAGCATCGAGAGCAAGGTAAAAGCAAACAATCTCGTTGTTTTCATAACAAGTGAAGTTTTGGTGAAGGAATAAAATGCAAGGATAGCCGTCTGCATGGTAAAGCCATGAACGACCAATACCTTATTCCAAATTTAATGAGTTGGAAAATAAAATGCAAGTCTTTTTTTAGAATAGCCGAAATTATACGTAAACATACGGCTGCAACCTGACGACAACTGTCGATCAAAGGCGGCGAAGATCAGCCACAGACATGGTTATGCATCAAAATGTAGCTTCACAAGACAGGCAGCAAACAGCGGCTAGTATAGTTTGAACAATTGAGCATTTGAAGACACGCTCTAAGCGTTTTGCCTTCTACCAGAAAGGTATTTGTTAGTCTGTGTAAATAACTTTTTTCCAAAATCTGAAACCTGCCCTTGCTTCAAAGACGATATTCTTGATCGAAGATTCCTGGATGATCACCGGCTGACCGTTATCATAATTATATCCTGTATTCTGTAAAGGGATGTAGATCTGTTCGCTGAGGTCCGGCGAAAAACCAAATTCAATCGTGGTGCTAATCAGCTCACTCATCGGAAATTCAAACCCGACATTGAAATCGAGTCCATAAGTAAAATTTCTTTCCGTGCCTTCGAGGCCGGCAAACAGGAAACCAAAATCCGTACTAAGGTTGAAATCACCCCGCACTCCAAAACCATAGCTCAAAAAATTAGCTCCCACTTCTTTACGTTGCTTGACACCAAAACCAAGAGAGAGATTGTGAAACTTCATAGAGTTGGATTGTCTGGCTTGCTCATTACCGTTAAGATCAAAATAAGCGGCTGAATTCACTGCGCTTCCCTTTACATGATACCCAAGGCTTGCATAGAGGGAGTTGGGACTGATCTCGCTACTTGACTCCATGTAGCCTACCCCATGAAAACGGAGGAAAGGATCTCTTTCAAAACCATTGACCGTCTGCGTACTCATGGTCAGACCGCCAAGCAGGGAATATACCGTTCCCTGCGCTGTAGCCGACCATGTGGTCAAAACCGCTGACGATATCAATATACTTAAGACACCTAGCCTGTTTTTCATTTCCATACCAGTTTTTGCCCCACGAAAATAGTATCGGCAGACAAATTATTCTTCAATTTGAGATCATCAACAGACAAACCATATACTCTGGCTATCCCATAGAGGGTGTCTCCTTTCATCACGGTATGCGTACTCGTTAAACTACCTTTCGCCCCCGCATTGCTTTTGCTGCCTACGCCAGGTGATGTCGAGACTGAAGCCATGCTTTGGTCAGCGTCCTTTTTTGTTGCGTTTACTTCATAGGATGGTCCGGGCTTTTGTGTAGTGGTTTTCTTTTTTCCGGGTGTTTCAAACGGGTCCACCGTACGCAGTTCAGTTTTTGTTTTTCCCTTCAACATGATTTTCTGCTTCGGAGCCGGCACCTCATTTTTCTTCAGTCCGTTGCGCTTGATCAGCGATTCAAGCTTGATCCCATACAAGGAAGAGATATCTGCCAGATCTTCTGCTTCTTTGAGGACGTGATATTTCTGTTTGCCGTGGTTCTTTGATTTCTTGGATTCGAGATAGACCTTTTCTCCGGTCTCCAAAGCCTGGTCCTTGCGGTTGATATTTTCATTATACCGCATCAGTTGGCCTACAGACATTTCATTCCGACGTGCGATCGTCAATGCATTGTCGCCTTTTAGTGCCCTTGTATATTTTACATCATTGGTGTATTTGACCAGTTGAAGCGCAGCGGACGATGGAGGTGCATCGGACGCGAGCATATGCTCATACTCGTTGTCAAACCTGAACAGCTCATACTTTTCAATGATTTCAATGAGCCTGTTGGCGTATTGGGGGTCGGTGGCGTACCCTGCCTTTGAAAGGCCTTTGGCCCAGCCTTTATAATCAGCCCGGTCCAGTAGAAACAAGGAGCTATACCTGGTGGCTTTGCCTGGATCAGCCAGAAAATCGGAATGGGCGATATAACTGTCTTTCACGCACTCAAACTCCCTGAAGCAGGATTTTACAAGCTTACCGTTTGCATAGTCATCGTCTTCCTTATGAAATGCTTTTCCATTCCAGCTACCTCCACACTTGATGCCGAAATGATTATTGGCTTTGCAGGCCAGTTCGCTCTGTCCGCAATTCGATTCAAGGATGGCCTGAGCGAGTTTGATACTCGCCGGAATCCCTGTGCGCATCATTTCCGAAATGGCCAGATCTTGATATTTGCGGATATACGATGTCTGATCCTGGGCATGCAGGCTACTCCAGAAAACAATAAAAACACTGATAATGAACATCTTATACACCATCGGGGGAAAATATTTGGTCTGATACAACAG
>JAWXAW010000011.1:0-23116 GCA_034439675.1 Saprospiraceae bacterium
CATTGTTGCCTCAGGTATTGTCAATCCTGCTGGTTACAATCCTGCACCTGCTTTCAACCTGGAGGTATTTGCCGGTGGTCGCGAGACAGCTTCCGCTAGCGGCAATACAGATGTACTCGTTTATCATGGATCGACAGATGCGCCCACAGTGGACGTGGTAGAGACTGCTGTTACCGGTGGTGCTACCATCGTAGATGATCTTGCGTATGGTCAGTTTGCCGGCTACCTTGAATTACCAACTGCTGATTACAGGATCGAAGTCAGGGATCAGACCGGCGTGGTTACAGTGGCATCTTATGATGCACCTTTGGCCACTTTGCAATTGGACAATGCAGCACTTGCAGTTATTGCCTCCGGCTTCCTCAATCCTGCTAACAATTCGAACGGCCCAGCTTTCGGATTGTATGTTGCGCTGCCTTCAGGTGGAGCTTTGATTCCACTTCCATTGTCCATGCCATCTGCTACCAATGACCTGGAGAGGATTCCTGTCAATGTCTACCCAAATCCGGCTACGGACTTTGTCAACATCGAACTACCGGAACGCACAGTTAAATCTTTTCGGGTGCTGGATATCGCAGGCAAAGAAATGGGAGTTGAATCTCAAACCAAAGACGGCATGATCACTTTCAATACAAGTAAGCTCAATGCAGGTCTTTATATACTGGAAATATCCGGTGAAGATTTTATCTCTTCGGCCAAAGTCAGTATAAAGCGTTAGATCGAATTTCATTATTTTCTTTTGGATATGCATTTTGAGGAGCTGGTGGGAACCAGCTCCTTTTATTTTCTGTCATCAAGGCTTATGATATCGATTCTCCTTTGCCTGATCCATTTGATACTCTCCAAAATAACGAGCAATCCAAATGCGCCAGCAAGTGATGGTATAAAATGCCTGTAACCTGGAAACTCAAAACTAAATAAGTCCTGCAGGGCTGGTATCGTAAGCATCATCACTAATAAGATCAAAGCTCCTGTGAGGATGATCGCCGCAGCGATATTCTTCTCCAGAATGACAGCTATTACACTCCTGGTTTTTGACAAATTCGTCAGGATAAGAAAAACGTTGCCTATGATCAGGGATGTGAATGCGATGGCCCTGACCGCCTCGTCCGTATGGCCCTCTCGAATGGAAAATACATACACCGCAATGACCATAAACAGCAATAGACTCCCCTGCAGGAGGCTATTGCCGATCCTGCGCCAGCCGAAAAACTTACTGTTCGGATCTCTGGGCGGACGGTTCATGATGCCCTTCTCTTCCCGCTCGGATTCAAAGGCGATAGAACACACCGGGTCAATTATCAACTCCATAAAAACGATGTGCAACGGCAGCAGCAGCAATGGGATAGCGGGAAAAAAGGCTGGCATCAGTGTCAGGCCGATAATAGGGATATGAATGGCAAAAATATAGGACATGGCTTTTTGCAGGTTATCAAAAATCCTTCTGCCTGACCGGATTGCCGATACAATAGATGCAAAATTGTCATCCAGCAAGACCAGCGATGATGCTTCCCTGGCGACATCTGTCCCTTTACCTCCCATAGCAATACCAATATGTGCAGCCTTTAGTGCGGGAGCATCATTGACGCCATCGCCGGTCATGGCCACGATTTCGCCATTTGCTTTAAGTGCCTCTACAATCCTTAGTTTTTGTTCGGGGATCACGCGCGCAAAAATCGATGTGTTTTTTATTTTCTGATATAAGGCTTCATCACTCATCTCTTTTAACTCATCTCCGGTGATCAGCTCTCCTTTGTCAGGCAAACCGGTCTGCATAGCAATATTCCTGGCCGTGGCGGGATAATCGCCCGTAATCATGATCACTTTGATGCCGGCATCGTGACATTCCTGAACAGCCTGTTTCACTTCCGGACGAATCGGATCTTCGAATCCAATAAGTCCTGTGAAATCAAAATCAAAATCCTGTTGATTTTCCGGAAGCTGTGCAGTATTGCCAGGCGCACTGGCTACCCCAATGACTCTGAAACCTTTTTCTGCCATCCGCTGCACGATGTCAACGTGCTTCTGCACTTCCTCCTCATTCAATTTGCATAAGCTAAAGATTGCTTCCGGTGCCCCTTTGGCGGAAACGATCACCGTATGCGTGGTTTCATCTTCAAGTACACGTGTCATGATCAGCAATTCATGACTGAAAGGATATTCTCTGACAAGTTTTAAAGCAGGAACTGATGCAGTTGGTTTTTCTTTAATAAATAGTTGAATAGCGTTTTCCATTGGATCAACTGAGTTATCCGCTGTGGCCATTCCCGCTATTCTCACCACTTCGAAAATCTCATTTTCCTTATCCTGCAACTCTTGCCGGTCATACATGCGGTCACCAACATACAATGCTGCGACATCCATTTTATTTAACGTAATAGTACCTGTCTTGTCCGTGCATAGTAAGGTAGCTGCACCAAGAGTTTCGATAGCGGAAGGATTCCTGGTCAGGACTTTCTTTTTAGAGAGGTGCCATGCACCGAGTGCCATGAATATCGTGAGGACCACCGGAAATTCTTCGGGCAAAATTGCCATTGCTGCAGCAAGTCCATTGAGCAAGGACTGGATGAAATTACCCCTGGTGAAATAAAAGAGGGCTACGATACCAATGCAGATAATACCTCCAAAAAGAAATAAATACCGGATCAGGATTTTCATCTCCTTTTGTAATCTGGTCTCTTCAGGATTAATCTTTTCCAATGAGGCACCGATCCTGCCAAACTGTGTATGGATACCTGTGGTATCTACTACTGCTAATCCTCTGCCTTTGATCACCATCGTCCCACTGAATACTAAAGCCCCATCCTTCTCCGAATCTACATCCAGTGTTTTAATCACTGGCATGGATTCACCTGTCAGCATAGATTCATCAATAGTGAGATTCATCGCCTCCTGTAATGTCGCATCCGCGGCCACCCTGTCCCCTTCATTGAGAATCATCACATCTCCGGGCACGACTTCTCTACCGGAAATCCTGATCTCTGCATTATCGCGCAATACCAATACGCGTGGTGATGATAGCTTTTTCAAAGCCTCGAGAGCCCTTTCCGTTTTCCTGTGCTGGTAAAAGGTGATAAATATGATGATGAAAATGGTAGCCAGCATGATGATGCCCTCCCTGTAGTCACCGATCACCATATACAGGACACCACAACTGATCAATAAGAGGAACATAGGCTCCCTGAAGACATCCAGGGCTATGCGCCATATGGTTTTAGGCCGAGAGACCGGAAGTTCGTTAAACCCACTTTCACCTAATCTCTTCTTTGCTTCTGCTGAACTCAGCCCTTGTATCATCATCTTGTAAGATAGGGATTTCAAAGGCGGATAATCTATGACCTTGAAGTAGTCCTGGAAATATCTTCGTCTTTGCTTGTTCAATTGGCGGAGGCAGAAGGCAGGAGGTAGAAGGCAGGAGGTAGAAGGCATAAAAATGGGCACTGACTGAAGCCACTGCCCATTTTTATTTATTGCTCACACTTCTCACTCTCTTACGCCTCTCACTGTCTTACGCCTCTCACTGTCTTACGCCTCTCACTGTCTTACAACAACCATTTTTTGAGTGGCTGTGAATCCAGCGGCTTGCAACTGGCAGATAACAATACCATTGCTGATGCCTAACTTGTCTTGAGAGATAACAACCGTATTCATACCCTGCGTGTAGGTAGCGCTTACTTGATGCAGCAGTCGGCCTGAAAGATCATAGAAACTCAATGATGCATCGCCTGCTTGCTCCAATTGAAAACGAATAGTGGTATGCTGGGAGAAAGGATTGGGTTCGTTTACAAACAACTTGTTCACGGTTGTCACAGCGTGGATGGAGTATAGATCCAGTTCAATCTGCAACCGCTCCAATGCATCACCGGCATACGCCTCCGCTAAGAGGGATTCGCTATTCAGCTTTATCAGGTCACCTACAGATCCATTGGCGGATGGCAGGACAATCACACTAAAGAGGATTTCATCAGCCGTTGCGCTGACAAGAGTCGGTGCATTCCAACTCAACAATAACCTTCCGTCACCATTAATGTTGAAGTTTTCTTCTCCGATAGATACTGCGCCGGCTACCACATCTAGGATCATACCATCAGCCAATTCAAGAGCCAACTGTAACCCTGCAATATTGGAAAAACTGGATGCGGTGATATCGATTTTTGTTGGTACCCCGGCGATCAGCGTTTGATCCGCCATGTTCAGACGAAGTGTCTCCATTCCTCTTGGGATAATAGCCGCAATGTCATTTTTGGCATCTCCGGTGACATCTCCTGTTTTGACACCAACGAAATGTGCATCCGTGATATCATCTTCCAGGTATTCGATCCTAATCGTCTCATTAAAAAACCATGGTGCGCCGATCTCCAGGTATTGGCTCGCGACACCAAATCTCCAACTGGTATTGTTTGGAAACTGCGTGTACTTGCCAAGGAGTAGCTTTCTGATGATGACAAGATCTATAGCGGTGATGCTGTTGCTTCTGTTGGCATCTGCGGCTATCATCTGATAAGGAGTTTCAAAGCGTTTGATACCCAGAAGGTGTTTCTGTATCCGGATCAGGTCAAGTGTACTGACCCCATCCGTATGATCTGTATCCTTGTATCCGCGAACGTAATAATCATTTTTAGGTTCAAGACCATCAAAACGATAGTGGCCACCTGCAGTGGTGTAGGTCAACACTTCATTGGTCAAGGATAGATCATCATACAACTTCATTTCGATGCTGCGCAACATCAGTCCTCCCTGCGTGGCAACTATACCTGAAATGCTTTTGTCCAACAGGCTGACTGAAGCGCAACTCGCTACTATATTGATTTCATCGAGATCCCAAACGGATTCAGTAGCTCCGTTACCAACAGGACAATAGGACAACAGTTCAAAACGGAAAGTAGTAGGCTCGGTGACCAGGAATTCATCGATACCGAAGAAGTCGAATACGACTTCATGCCATGAGAAGGCTGTTGCTGTAGCAGGGCTCAAATATATTTCGGTTCCGTTTTTCAATACCCGGACATTGAACAAGGTCGGGTAATTGTTTAGGCCTGAATTGCCACTGATCCATTCAAACGTAAGCGGTGCCTTTTCATAAAAAGAAAATCCTGTCAGATACACTGCTGTATCAGGATCAGGTGTGACTTGTACTTCAATCACGACGGAAGCTTCATGGCCCGGCACGTAGGTGCAACCCGGAAGCGCACCTACACACATACCTGGTGAATCACTTACACCTGGCGTACAGCTATGCTTGTTGACTTGAGGATTGTCTCTGTGCAGGGTATCGCCCACGATTGTTGCGCAAGGCAATGGTTGTGGATAGGATGGAAAGAATTCAGAATAATCCATATGCGAACCGTCACTCATGAAAGATTGGCAGGCATTGAGATCATAATGAATGACTGTATTCAAGACGATGATATTGATCGTCAGTATGCTGTCACAACCTTCTGAATTGGTCAGTTCCTGGATATATTGTCCGCCCTCGTTATAGGTTTCCCCATTGATTTCAACTGTTTCGCCGAGAACAATAAGTGTATCGATCGTTTCCGTCAGCGGCGGATCAACTGATACCTGGTAATCACATGCCGTCTGGCAGGTATCTCCCAGGCTAGTCAACCAATTGACCTGTAGAAAATAATTCCCTCCATCATTGATCGTTATTGATGTCCCGTCGTTAGCGCCGACGATACCGGGGCCTGACCACACGGTGCTGATAATTTCCGATTCAGCGGCACCGGCAGGAGAAAGGATTGGTATAAACGCAAGCTGTGAAGTACTTCCGGCACAGATGCGGTCCGGTCCTTCAATTTCACAGGTATAATAGGCAGGAAGGAAGAAAACATCCTGCCGTATGATCAGTTGTGAAAACCACCAGGAGTTGATGGTATGCAGGTTTCCAAAACCTGGTGTGTTCGGTTGCGTATAATTCGTCCATCGGTGACATGGTGGCATACATCCCGTAAGCTGCACAGCTGGCTCGCCGCTGCCGGATGCCACGAGTATATTAGAATCATCGTAGAAAAGCAGAGAAACTGCTGCTGCCGGACGCACGGCGGATATCATAAAGCCATTAGTCATAAACTCTGCATCATAGATCGGGAAGTGATAGATGCCCTGTGCATAGGCTATCGTGACCGGGATCTGGGTGGCTACATCTTCAGGCAGCGGATTGCCGAGCCCATCAAATCCATCCCATTCTATGCAAGTTGGTAACCCCACTTCTTCAGCGGTTACAGTTCGAGATAATAAAATATCTGCGGTATTTGGGGTGTATACATTATCAGGTCCGTCAAAATCGAGTAAGAGGTCAACCTGGCCGGCTTTGGTGATGGTAAATTTTATACAATAGTCTTCACCTGAGCATCGACTGATGCCTAGGATTTCGAGTTCCCCGATACTGGCAGTCTCACAGATATCGACCGGGTCATTGAGAAAGATAGCATATTCGGGTTGGGTAGCATTAATGTTTTGAACACTCCTCCGGTCCATGGCGACATCACCCGTATTCATGCTACCAAAACTATTGAAAGCAACATTGAATGCTGCAGGCTGAAAGCCGCTGCCGTTAAAATCAATCTTCGTTACAAACGATTTATTGTCATCATCCGGGTCAGGAGCGCATACATAGAAGGCGCCATTGAACGGACGAAAAGGAAATCCAAAATCATTAATGGCAAAAAATGACCAGTTAAAAGACCAAACCCGACCAGGTTTTTCCACTGGTGAAGGTGATGAACAATCTGCGACGGTGATATCCCAGAAATCGATCAGGAGATCATTGTTTTCATCATCCCTGAATTCGATGTAATAGTCGCCTTTACCAGCCCAGCCCTGTGAGCCCAGGATAGCTGAAGTCACCTGGGTTGCATTATATCCACCAGGACCGTTAATCTGCATAGGGCCTGCAAAACCTTCGTTCCAGGTCTGGATATTGGCTTCAATGGGGGTAACGGTTATTGGACCGAACACCACATTTCCATTAGGGTCTTTGATCTGGTAGTGGAAATTAATCCTGGGAGGTGCAGGTGTAGTCACATTATTATGCGCCCAGTTGAAACCGAGATAAATGCACTCGGTGGATGGATCCTTGAGATGGATGTACATCCGGCTCTGTGGATTTGGATTATTGAATGCGGCAAAGCTGCTGTAGGCCGGGTTATTGATGTGAAGTGCAGCAATGTCCGTCGTGGGATTACCCAAAATGTCGATAAAAGCATTGGGGGCGACCTGACGGGTACCTTCGGCGGATAGCTGATTAATAGCCATCAGGGCCAGGCAGAGAAGGGGGGTAAAAAATCTCATGTTGATTGGGTTCGTGTTAGATCTTAGTTAAAAAATAGAATGGCATTACCTTAATTAGAGGTAAGGATGTGTGTGTGTAGTTAACTTAAGAAGAGACGGAAAAAAGGAAAATGCTGCCCTTTACGGTATGCACTAACAGACTGCTAAGTAAAGAAATCTTATTAAATTATGCAATAATATGATGTTAGGAGATAGGAGGCAGGAGATAGGAGGCAGGAAATAGGAGGCAGGAAATAGGAGATAGGAAATAGGAATCAGGAGATAGGAATCAGGAGATAGGAATCAGGAAATAGGAATCAGGAAATAGGAAATAGGAGATAGGAGATAGGAGATAGGAAATAGGAATCAGGAAATAGGAAATAGGAGATAGGAGTTAGGAAATAGGAAATAGGAGATAGGAGATAGGAGATAGGAATCAGGAAATAGGAAATAGGAGATAGGAGTTAGGAGATAGGAATCAGGAAATAGGAAATAGGAGATAGGAGTTAGGAGTTAGGAAATAGGAAATAGGAGTTAGGAGTTAGGAAATAGGAGTTAGGAGATAGGAGTTTGAATATAGTGTTGAATGAACATACGTCTATAGTCGAATTATTTTGTAAGAAAAATCATGCCTCCCCGGCGTTTGCATGCGGAAGGAAGTGCGAAAGGGCAATGCAGGGGGCGGGGGCAAAAGGCTGTAGAGAATTGAAAATGAGAAAATAGGAGTTAGGAAATAGGAATCAGGAATCAGGAAATAGGAGTTAGGAAATAGGAGATAGGAGTTAGGAAATAGGAAATAGGAAATAGGAAATAGGAGATAGGAAATAGGAAATAGGAGATAGGAAATAGGAAATAGGAAAGTTTTACCCACTTCAGGGCTAGCGTTTATACACATCTTTTGAGTGGGACCCATTACAGGAGTGTCACAGCGCGGAGACGAACAGTTTGCTCCAGCAAACACAGTAATACCGACCATTATACCAACCGTGAATATTAATCAAGGATTCCAAATAATAATCGGCCTGGTGCCGTTGGATGGAGTTTTCTCCGCCAAATAAATGAGAAAGAGAACTCCAGCCAGCGGCCAAAATTGGCCAATTCCAAGTTGTGTATAAGCCATAGCCTTTACAGATTATTCAGGATGATCTCTTCGATCCGGTCTGCCACTTTATCTCCGTATCCTTCCTGGATGTGGATGATCTTTCCTTCCTTGTCTATGAGAAACATCGTGGGATAGCCGCTTACCTTATAGGTTTTGGCGATCTCTCTGGAAGCATAAAGGACGGTGTAGTCTACATCGCGCTTAGCCAGGAAATCAGTCAGATTGTCTTTTTTATCATCATAGGGATCCATGCCGATGACGACCAGACCTTGGTCTTTGTACTTTGTATGAAGGGATTGGAGGGCCGGTAACGCCTGCATACATGGAAAGCATGCTTTGTAGAAAAAGTCAAGCAGCACCAGTTTCCCTTTCAGATCCTCAAGGCTCACGGTCTCCTCTGTCAGCGAGGGGAATGACCATAACGGAGCGATGGTATCCAACGGCAGGGGCTCAGGCTGTATATAGGGCGCATACTCATTGAGATGGATATAGGCCGGAACTACCGACAGAGATACTTTGTCTTCTTCAAAAGGCATATTTAGCTCATACCGATCCAGCGTAAAACGGTCATACTGGACCATGGTATCCTTGCTCATCACCATTGCAATCTGCTCCGAATACTGAATGGGGACCATATCCATTGTATTGATCCAAAAGTGTCGTACGTATTCGATCACCTCCAGCGGAGATCCTTTCTCCATCTTTGGCACTTCACGTATTTCAATATGATGGCAGTTGTAGCCGCTTACGTTTTCTTCACCGATCCACTTCATTTGAAACGAGGACTCCCTAAAATCAGATTTCCGAGGCAAAGCGTGGCTATTTCTGGAGGTAACAGGTTCGAAGAAATTAAAATTATCACTCCTTGCTTTAATTTCACTCTTCCATCTATCCATACTCAATATCATTCCGGTGCTGTCTTTGAGTGAAAAACTAACCAACTCCTCGCCGGTAAAAAGGGAAGAGCCGGTATGCTGGCCGCCTTCCATATACTGCAAATGAAATAGCATAGAAAAAGGCATATTTGCCTTGGATTTTTTAAAATAACATTTTTGGGTGTTGATGCTCGTATCAGGACCACTCATATATTTTTTATGACTGGTCATTTCATAATATCCATTTGTGATGGATTGGCATTTTTCCTTAGATTTTCTAAAGATTTCTTTCGAGTCCTGGCTGTAAAGTGTCATCGTCAGCAGGAGCAGACTGGCAAGAATAAGGTTCCTTTTCATAGATTTTGGTTTTCTGGAATAATGGATGAAATCAGCTTAGCGCATGGAAGTAAATAATATGAACTTAAATATAAGAATAGGATATGAATTCTTCAAAGTTTGAAGATGGAAACTGCGGTGAAGGCGGAGGCGGAGGAATGAATTATACCTGTAGCCAGGAGGCTACCATCACCATTCGGAATTTGAACATGATATCAATGGTTTAGCCGTTGGTAGCCAGAGGCTACCAAAAAAAAACGAGCGTCATGAGTCCCGCCGCAAATGCTGTTCATTTGGCGGGATCTACGCTGTGCTTCGATCTGTTGTCTATCCGTATGGACGACGGCCTCCTGTTTCACTCTCTTTCCGGCTTACATCGAATATTTCCTGGACCAGATGATGATCAATGGGGTCAAAACAGCCGTAGGTAAAAGCCATAGGACAAGGCCCGGGATGATCGAGGGAAAATTATCTGCGTTGACCACGAGAAAGGCCGTCAATGCAGCGATGTAGCCGCCCGTCATGCGCTGGAGATGCGCGAGTAACCAATAGTTACGCTGTCGTGCCTTACCCCTGTAATTCTTAATATCTGCTCTGACAAAGAGCAATCCAATGCATCCAAAAACAATATAGACGATGCCAAAGGTGTTTGCTTTGAATAATGTTAAAGCGCCTAAACCCACAAACAAGAGACCCGCTATCCCCATACACACGGTAAGGAACCAATCAAAGTTCTTTGGATCATTATCTATTTCGGTGAGCCGCAGACGTATATATCTGTAGGCCGTGCTCACCATATAGATCGTGAATACACCAACGATCGTGAGGAAATAATTGGGGTTGAGTATGGAAAGAACAATAGCTGAAATGCCTGCTATGTTCATCGAATAGGCAAATACTACGCCGATCCGTTTGTGCCATAGATCACCTTTTCTACGAATCAGATTAATCGTGCCGGCGATCAGGCCAGTAGCACCGTTGACAATATGCACGATCAGGAAAAAGGTGAAGAGTGTATCCATAGGATGGCTTTGTGTGGGTACGAATTTCAGCAAAAAAATTTAATACTGGAAAAATAATGATAGAAAGGTGAAGAGCGATAATTACGTATGTGGCTGGAGCAACCGATTCAACTTTCATCACCGCTCCTGCGATCAGGTTGCGGGAGATCTATTTAGTGGTCGCGAGGATTTCCTGTATCCTGATCTGGCCGCTAAGGAGTGTCTCAAAAATCTTCCATCGCGTTTCACTATCTGTTCCTCCTCGTTGTTCGATATACGTTTTGACGAGATCCATGCCATGATTGTAGTTGATGACATAACTTCGTTGACCGCGAATAAAGCTAATCCCCTTGACCGCTGTCTCCTCGTTGTACAACCCATAATCCTGCAGCCATCGCATGGCTTCCTCCTCTGTCATCGAACCGCTGAGGAGGCCTCTGCCTACATCATTGCGCACATAATTGAGTTTCCCTTTGGTCGCAAGTGCCGTGAAATAAAGCGTGATACCTGTAGTATCGAGGCCGGCCAGGGGTAATAACACTTCCTTCGCAAAAGTGATTTTGTCATTGCCGGGGAAAACGACATCAATACCATAGTTAGCACTCCCTTCTGCAATCAACGATTGAGGGCTATACAACGGATAGACGGAAATCTCCACCAGTCCTTTGTCTCTGTATAGATTTTTCTCCAGCAGCATGTTGTATACATGATGGCCGGGATAACTTTCATGGCTACCTACATCGATAGCCCGGTCAATAAATATATGGAGATCAGTGTTGATCTGGATGATGCTCTGGTAATTTCCCTTATACCAGTTATATCCATTCCAGGATTTGTTGGTGACAAATTCAAGTTTGAAATTTTCATTTTCAGGTAGTGCATAATGCTGGAGTGTCCGTGTGCGGCATTCCGCGATAGCTGCTCTGAAGACCGTATCCAGTTTGTCCTTAGGGATGATAAATCGATTGGCTAATGTCTGGAAGCGTTCCGGTACGGTACCTACACCTGGAAGCAAGCTGTCAAGCTGGCCGACCAGCAACTGATAATAATGCTCATTGAAAACCGGGGCGGCGGTACCAAACAACTCTTTGGATTCATCATCAAACAATCCATACTCCCCCGAGAAAATCCGGATACGCCTGTCAAAAGAAACCAGTTGATCAGCTATCCATGCTGCACGATGACCATCAGCGCTACTGCTGTCTGTCATGGCAATCTGATCAAATTCAGCCTTAAGTAAAATAATGGCCTGGAGCAAACTGTCTTTTGGAAATACGGCAGCAGGAGGTGTAACCGGTTTGAGTGAATCAGGGCCATAAAAAGCATCGACAAATGGTTCATCATATTGGCCTATCACAAGGGCGAGGCGAACATATTGTTCAGCCAATTTGCTTATGTCCGAGGTGGCAACGTTTTCATTTTTAGCTTTACAACTAACCATCAAGGAAATTGCAATCAAACTCAGTATCCAATTTTTCATTTGTCAGCCTTATTTAGTACGAATATAAGCTACAGTTACTATTGCGTTTCTATCACCAGCGTAAAATATACCTGACTTAAAACGAAATGCCTCAGGATGACACCTCCATTCCATTAAATACCTTTGTCCTGAAGGGGGTTCATAAAACGCTGTAATGCTGGCATCTCTACGCCCTCGTGCTCAAAAGAAACCTTGATCCGCTTACGTAATTCACCGGTGATTTCCCACTGCTTAAGGGGTACCGTTTCGCCAAGTATCTTTAGGACAATACCGGACTCCAGAAAATCTTCCACTCTGAGAAACTGAGGTGGCTTGATGATAAATTCTTTCCACAGGGGATCGGCTGCGAGTTCCATGCCGGTCTTATTGATCACTTCAATGGCTTTCTCCAGTTGCGTCTGGTAAGCAACCCTGACGTTGAGATTGATACGGGCAAAGTCCATAGAAAGATTAGCAACACGTTTGATGTCGCCATGTGGCACATAGTGTACGGTTCCGTCAAGATCTCGCAGCCTGGTCATGCGCAGGCTGATATGCTCCACCACCCCACTCGTCTGATCGAGACTGACTACATCTCCTATGCGATATTGGTTTTCGATGATCATAAAAAAACCGGTAATAAAATCACGAATGAGATATTGGCCACCAAAGCCTACGGCAAGTCCCAATATGCCGGCACCGGCAAGTAACGGGCCGACCGAAAGACCAATTTCACTTAAGATCAACATGAAGACGGTGAGGACCAGCAAAACCTTTACACACCACGTAAAGATTTGTGTGAGTGTTTCTTCCCGCTTACGTTCAGCTATTTCCGATTGATAATAGGCAGCCGTGACAGTGACTTTTACAATCTTCTCCATCAATCGTCTCGCAACATAATTGAGCACGTAGGCTGCAGCGATAATGAACAAAATCCGGATACCATGAGTCAGCAGCCATGGCATAAGCTGGCTGCTCCATTCATTCCAATATCCTTCAATTTTAAACCTGGTCTCCATGATTATCCTTTCGTTGTATGCCCATAGTTACAAAAGTATGTAATCCCTGGCGCGGATACCTGTACAACTGGCCTAATGGATGCCGGACAAAGCGCAGAGAGGATCATCCTGATTTCTTAAAAACAAGCGTTACACCAGCATAATTGGAAAGGATCAGCTGGTCTGCTTCAAGGGTATATTGAGTGGAAAACTGCAGTACATTGGTAAACTCTTCTTCTTTCGTAAGGTGCGCACATTTTCGCTTTGTCAGATTTAAATCTGTAAATCTTAGCAGGTTGCGTTCTGAATAAATCCTGCCACGAATAGTATTGCACCCGCTGTGACCCTCAAATGAATTTCCTCTGGCGTAAACCAAAAGGTAAGGCAACGTATCATTGAACTGGCCGGCAGTGACGGCATCTGCACCGATTGCGCTGAGCACCCATTTAGCTTCAAGTCCAGGATCAGTGACATAGGCTCCACAGCCATTAAAACTCGTTGCAGCAGTATCTGCTGTATGTTGGATGGTTACTTTGACAGCATAGGAATAACGTTCTCCGGTCTTTTCATTTGTGCATAACATCTTGTAGAGTTCAATTTCCATGGCCCCTTCTTCTGTCTTCAGCGTGTATTTCTTTATGTTGCTATCCATTTCCTTCACAGGTTCTACATGAGCGGAATTGAAAATACCAAAACCCGCAACCTGTGATTTGAAGCCAATCAGGTGAGGCGATATCGTAAGCGACCAGACCGGGTCGATACCATTTGATTTAAAATAAATCGATGACTCAGCCGATATAACCGGCTTTTTGCCTTCCATATATTGTGTCGGAGCCTGGCCTGATAGTATCCCGTAGCTAGTAAGACAATAAAAGGAAATCCATACCATTGAAAAAAACTTCATATACATTGCTTTAATGCATCAACGAATGCAAAGCTAACAACTCATGCATGACAAATGATGAACTGCAAAAATATTTATCATTTCCAAAAATGCAATGGAGTACGACCATGGTTATCCCTCAAAGCAATGCCCCCATATAGTTTATTGGCGTACGAACCTGAGCAAAGCAGTATCTGCTTTCATCAACGCCAGCGTATTGGAGTCCACGAGGCTGAAGGTGGATACTGCTTTCAACGCATTGATAAAAGTGGGTTCGCCGATACCATTGCAAGCTTTTTCGGTGGCGACGAGATTGATAAACTCAATATGGTTACTGTCCATCGCCATAGCGCCTGTAAATGAATTGCAGCCTGTAGACCCCATCACTTCCATCACCGGCAGATTAAAGGCAAGATTAGGTTTCTGACCAGGAAACAATGCCTCAAAGGTGAGTTTTGTACCGGTCAATGATTTCAATTCCCATCTTCCGTTCAATGCTGAATTTTCGCCTTCCATCTTCTCAGGCTCAGGGGGCAGTCCTTTAAATTTGGCCAACAGGTCTTTGCCCTGGAATAGTGACAGCTCATCGATAGCAATACTCCATGCATCTACCCGGGAAAAAATATCGAGGAAATCTTGTTCAACATTTTCACCAATGCAAGCCATCTTTGTCGAATTCAGTCCAGAAAATTTTATAAAATTCAGATTGCTGAGATCGACTTCTCCGCCGAATTCATTGCATCCTGAATATCCTGCTACTCTATCCGCATCGCCCTGGATAAAATTAATATATGGAGGCTTTGTTGCCAGGATAGGCTGTCCGGCCAGTTCTGTCAGGCTCCAGCGATACTTGTAGAGAAACTCCGTTGATCCGGAAAGAGCTTCAGCTGTTGTTTTTGCCCGCTGACAAGCAGGGAGTAAAAGGACAGCAAGCAAACTGAAGAGCATTACTTTGATCGTTTTCATAGTGTATTGATTTAAGTGATTTGATTTCCTGAATAGTTTATTGATGGGCAGCAACTTGCACGCTGCATTATTTTCTTATGTTAAAAAGCGCCATACCTTCCTTTTAGGCGACGATGTACTTTGACTGGAAATAGCAAGGTGCCCACTTGATTACCACTATGTTTATGATACTCAATTCAAAATCCGGGGTGAGGTTTTTTGGCCTTAACATCAACCTGATCAGTGGTCGTCAATTGAAATTGATTACGAACCAAATCTCCGCAAAGAAATTGCAAAAAACAGGTATGTTGTTTAACTATCAGGTAGTCTTTAGCGCATAGTGAAGATAAAACGCTCATTATCAGGTTTTGTTCATAAATCTATGCTCAAGTTCTGCCAACCCACGGTGAAGTTAGCTTTACATGACATTTGGTCATCCTCAGTTTTCCACAAATGTTAATAAAAAAAACCAATTTTTCTATACGCTAATAATGACGGCAAAAGGCAATATTTCAACCTTTTACTATGAGACGATTACCCCCGCCTATCTCAACCAAATTTAGGGTAGAACCTGATAACCTTCTATAAGACAACCCATTAAACCAGTAAGATAAAATTCAAAAACCAAAACTTCGCCGGAAATATGAGCCCGGGGCGAAAATTTAACTTCATCAAGTGATTATAGATAATTCTAATATGTACATTTGCTGAAACCTGAGATCGGTTTAAATTTCATTCAGATTATGTCTTCATCGAACTTACCAATGGACAAGGGGAAGGAATTCCTGTCCCAGCTCAAGCTTTACAGCGATTACCTCAAATGGGACCCAATCCTGGGTCGATACGAATCTTGGGAAGAAGCGTGTGATAAAGTGTTTAATACCCACCGGATGCACTATGGCATCGTGGTGGAACCTCTTCTTGAAGAAATTGCAGAATCCTATTACCATAAAGAATTCCTGGCCTCCCAGCGCAACCTTCAATTCAGGGAAGAACAGATCATTCGCAACAATGCCAAAATATATAATTGCTGCACGACATATGCGTATGCGCCTGATGTTTTCAACAAAGGTTTTTTTGTGTTGCTATCCGGCACAGGCTTAGGCGTCTCGTTAAAAAATAAATTTGTCAGTCAGCTCCCTCCGCTTTACAAGCGCAGCAATAAAGTCAAATCATATACGATACCTGATTCAATCGAAGGATGGTCTGAGGCGATCAAGGTGCTGATCAGTTCATACTGCCATCACCCATCACTTCATAATGAGTATTTCAGAAACCAGATCAAATTTGACTATTCTGAAATCAGGCCGAAAGGTGCACCGATCTCCGGTGGTTTTAAAGCCCCGGGTCCGGATGGCTTGAAACAATCGATCGAACGAATTGAATCCCTCCTGGATCAATATATTGATGGTGCAGAGAGTGCGCCTTTCAAATCCATCATCGCTTATGATGTCTTCATGCACATCTCTGATGCTGTCCTTTCCGGAGGGGTGAGAAGAAGCGCGATGAACATCATCATGGACCAGGATGATGACGAACTCCTACGTGCCAAAACAGGGCATTGGCGTCAGACACATCCCTGGAGGGCAAGGAGTAATAACTCTGTCGGCTTGCTCCGTCATACCTTCAGCTATGAGGCGTTTAATGAACTCGTATCCTTAAATGAAGGTGACAATGACCTGGGCTTTGTCTTCATGTCACATGAAGATGAAATGTTTAACCCCTGCTTTGAGATTGGATTCAATTTCTATGCACAGATTAAAAACAAGCAGGAAGCTGCCTTCCAGTTTTGCAATCTCAACGAGCTCAACGCATCCGCATGTATCACTAAACATGGCAAATTCAGCGAAGAAAAATTCTATGACCTGTGCAGGAAATCAGCCATACTAGGCACCTTGCAGGCTGGCTATACTGATTTTCCATACCTCGGAAAACAGACGGAAGAAATCGTCGCCGGTGAGGCACTGATCGGCATCTCGATTACAGGCTGGATGACCCGTCCAGAATTATTTGATGAAGTCATCCTGCGAAAAGGAGCCGAAATCGTCAAACAAACGAATAAAGAAGTGGCGAACCTCATCGGCATCAACCCTGCTGCACGAACGACCACGGTCAAGCCATCAGGCAATGCTTCCGTCATTTTAAAGACAGCCTCAGGCATACATCCGGAGCATAGCAAACGCTACTTCCGGATCATGCAGCTCAATAAAGAAAGTGAGACAGCAAAATATCTCATGGCGCATTATCCAGAGATGCTCGAAGAATCCCTCTGGTCAAATACCCAATCTGACTGGGTAGTCTATGTGCCCTGCGAAAACTATGACAATGTGATCATCAAGGATGACATGCACGGCATTAAACACCTCAGGCTGATAGAGCTGGTACAGAATGCATGGGTGAAGCCGGGAAAGAACGAAGATCGTTGCTACAACAAACTGACCAATCACAATGTGAGCAATACAGTCATCATTGATGACAAAAAAGAAGTTGTTGATTACATCTTTGACCACCAGGACAATTTTACGGCCGTATCCTTTATCTCCCAGTTTGGGGATAAGGACTATGCACAGGCTCCATTCACTTCTGTCCTTAACACCGAAGAAATCGTACACAAATATGGTGATGCCTCCATCTTTATGTCAGGACTTATCGTTGACGGATTACATTACTTCAACAACGACCTGTGGAGTGCGGTCAAACTGGTACAGGATCCTAAACTTCCAGTCACCGGCACACGGTCAGAAGTTCTCTTGAGAAAAGACTGGCTAAGACGTGTCAAGCAATTCAGCCATAATTATTTCCATGGCAACCTGACCAACACGATCTATTGTATGAAGGATGTTCACCTCTGGCACAAGTGGGTCAAAATCAAACGTGACTTCCGTCTGGTTGATTTTGTAACACTACTCAAGGCACCTGAATATCAGGATGTGACGACGACGAGCGCGATTGCATGCGCTGGTGGTGTCTGTGAGATTTAGGATTCGTAACGCATGAGGCGTGAGATTTTATTTACTTTTTGCATTGCCCAAAAAGTAACAAAAAGGCTAGTCACTCTAAAAACTCGCCTTGTGAGATGTACAATTGCATTGCTTCCTGTTTTACTTGCTCGCTTAACGGTGTTTCATTTTCTGTTTCTTTCAATTGATACATCCCATTGTGACCTGTCATGGCGTGAAACAGATCATCCGCGCAGCTCAAACAATTTAGAGTGACCGTTTTCTGCCAATTCGAGATGAGATTTCGTTATCTTATGGACCATACTCCAATGAGGCCGCAGGCCTCATGAAGAAAGAACCGTTGGGCGTTAGCTGCGCCTGCGCCCGCGTATGCAGGAGCAAAAAATCATAGGCATGGCAATGTCATGTAGGCTGTTTTTAACAGCAGGTAAATACCAAATACTACCTTAGAAAAATCACTTTCTTATACACCTGTCTCCCATCCACCGCTGTCACCCTAACAAAACAAACCCCACTCCCCCATTCATCCCTTACCTCGTGGCGATCATAACAGCCGGCATGCTGCACCAATTTCTGGCCATTTAAATTATAGACAGCAAGATCAAAATATTGACCGGGCATGCTCACTGTAAAATGATCATTTGCGGGATTCGGAAACACGGTCCATGAAAGTGCATCGAAATCATTGTCATATGTAGCGGTAGTCCCGCAAGCCAACCCGCTCATATGTTCCCAGATGAGGTCATTGAGGGTCAATGGGACTTCGCCTTCACCAGGGGCATTGCCCATGCGGATGAGGACTATATTTTGGGACGGCACCACATCAACATATTGTCCGTTTTTCCCCAGCGCAGATCTCATATCATCAGGCGCATGGGGCATGAGACTGCCTGGAAAAACAAATTGCACACCAGGCACCATATAGGATGGTTTGCCATTGAGCCACCAAAGGTATCCGTAGGATTGATTCAGGTCCTGCGATGTATTGACCATGCTGTTGAAATACGCAGGATCTGTGAGGACCTGCGATCCATTCCAGTTGCCTTGGTTGAGGATCAGCAGACCGAAACGAGCCATACTCCTGGGCTTACTGTAGAAGATATTGTTGTATCCAGTCTGAAGGAAGATACCGGTGATGCCGGTTGATACTCTCATTTTCTGTTGGAAATAGGTATTGAGATTCTGTCCGGTGGCAGCCTCTACCACACCATCGAGTAATGTATAGGGACCATTGTGATAGGCCCATCTGGTGCCCGCATCTGCTTTATACACCAGGCAGGTATCCAGTGTGCAGAAATGATCTGGTACTAGATCATCCAGACCTGAAGTCATCGTCAGTTGATGTCGTATGGTAATCTTTTTTTCCTCCTCGGGTGTGCAAGCGGTCCACCCTGCTCCCAGATAGACGCTGGTGGTATCTGCTATGGACAGGAATCCCTCTTGTTGCGCAATGCCGACCAGGCAAGCCGTCAGGCTTTTGCCGGCACTGGCCCAATACCATATGCTATCCTGGACAAAAGACCCGAAATACTTTTCCAGAATGATCTTCCCATCCTTGAGGACGATAAATGCCTTGGTGTTGTTTTCCTCCAGCAACTCATACAATGAATCAATGCGGTCATCACACCACCCCAGGGAAGATGGTGATAGTGTATCCCATTCGTCTCCGGTGAGTGGGGGGAAGTAGAGGGACTGGGCCTTGATTAAGGAGGAAATGGTGACCAGGAGGATGGAAGTAATGTATTTCACGTGTTGCATTTAGTTTAGACAAAGGTACTTGTCTAAGGTTTAATTGCCTGCCGTTAAAAACGGCTGCACTGATAATGCCCGGTACATGATTTTTTTGATCTGACGTACGCGGGTGCAGGTACAACCTACGCCCAACTTTGCTTTTTTAAAAAATACCTGCCGTTAAAAACGGCTACAATTTTTTTGCCTGGTGCATGATTTCTTTGATCTGACATACGCGGACGCAGGTACAACCTACGCCCAACTTTGCTTTTTTCTTGAAACGGGAAAATCGCTGGAAGCTGATAGCTGGAAGCTAAAAACTGAGAGCTGACAGCTGATAGCTCAAAACTGACAGCTTATTTTACATTGTACTGAATGTCCTTGAGATAAAATTTCCCATAGACGAAATCACCTTCAGGATAATGCCAGATGGCTTCACCATACGTGGGGACATTGATGCCATTGATATTTTTATAATGGCTCATCGGGGTTGAAAACCTACGTCTGACGAATGACTTACCTGCAGTTTCATACCGATCGTCTGAAACGAAATTAATCAGCTGGCCTTGTTCATTAAAAAAAAGTTGAGCTGATATTGTAATGTTCTGGTTTGTAAAAATCGCTTTAACTGATTGGCTGTCGATTTCTTCCCATCGGATCCGTGGATCGATTAGCGAAGCAGGAGCCATGATGCACATATCGTTAAAGACGGTCACGGTCTCCCCTATGTTCATTTCTTTTCCTTTGTTATTGACCACAGGGAAAATAGCAAAGAGCTTGATCAACATAGTTGCCGTACCATCTTTAAATGCATGATATCCAGGTACCATCAGCCCTTTTATCCGACCGCGCATAAAAAATAACCGGTGAGGGGTATTAAAGGTATTGTATTGCTCGGCGTGAAAAGGAAACCAATCCATGTCTCTACCGCGCATCTCTCCGTCAAATATAATTTTCAGGCTTTTGAGCTTTGGGGTGTTCACTACGCCGGCATATCGGAGGTATTGTTGCACAAGCTGGGGCAGACGTTGCAGATCTGCTTCTGTTATGAGGTCTTGTTCTACCGGAATCGCTTTAGAAAGTGCTTCATGAACATCCACTCTATAGCTTCTGTAAAACTTCCAATCTGCAAATCCAATGATAGCTGCACACAGGATAAGTACATTCAGGAAAGTTCCAAATTTGGCATCCTGCCAGTTTCCCATGATGAGGAACTGAGATAAAAGCACGGCTACCATGGCGAGCATCCACCACCAGTCCTTTTTGAGCAAGATCCCTGCCGCGACAAATAAGAAAAGGAGTGCTGCCTGAAACCAGAAGATTCCGGATGGTCTGGAAATCGGCTGTGTCAGTTCGGCGACGGTGAGCAGGTTAAACGCTTTGGCAAATCCAAGGAAGTGGATCAGACCGTGAATCACTACAGCAAATACCAGGGCAAGTCTCATGGCCCTAAAAGTACAACTATAGCGGCCTACTTTTTCGCTTTCCCTCCAAGTGAGCAAATATGCATTGTATCATCTACTTATTGGACGTCTGATCAAGCCACAACATGCATAAGCTATAGGTATTCCCTTGTCTGATGGAGTTGCGGATTAATCCGTATTTGCCTTCAGTTGTCTGCGTTGTTCGAAGATGTGATCAATGATTGATTTGGTGGCTAGTAGTTTGTGTTCAGCAATATCGGGACGGAGTACTTCCATGGTCCTGCCGTTTTCTACGCTGTACACCTGCGGATCAAAAGCAATGTAGGTATAAAATGCGGCCAGCAAAGCGCGATCCATTTCCAGGATAGGTGACTGAGCCAAATAATCCCTAAAAAAGGTATTTTTACCGGCTTGTAACTTTTACCAAAAGGTAATCTATGTCGCATACCAATACCATTGACTGGAAGGGGATATTCTCTATTCAATCTATCCTGTTTACCGTGGGGGCTGTGCTATGTATGACATTTGCACTGAAAGGATTCCTGCTTCCCAAAGGATTTCTTGACGGCGGGGTCACGGGTATCTCGATCCTGCTGTATAAAAAGCTGGACGTGCCGGTTGGGATTTCCCTCATCCTGTTTAATATCCCTTTTGTCATCGTCGGATACAGGAAAATCGGAAAATCATTTGCTATTCAAACCACCTTTGCGATCATCCTGCTCGTCATCTGCTTCTATTTGATACCCTTTGAAGGGATTTTAACGGAAGACAAACTCCTGGTGGCTTTGTTTGGTGGCTTTTTTGTTGGCCTCGCCATTGGCCTGGCGATAAAAGGAGGGGGTGTATTGGATGGAATGGAAGTCGTGGCGGATTATACCCACAAGAAATCCGGATTTTCTACCAGTGAAATTGTCATGCTGTTCAACACCACTCTATTTATCATAGCGGCGATTTTTTTAAGTACCGAACAGGCTATGTATTCTATCGTCACGTATTTCACGGCCATGAAAATATCAGACTACGTGGTTGATGGATTTGAAGAATACACCGCGCTGTCTGTTATCTCCAGCAAGCACGAAAAGATCAAAAGCATCATCGTCAATGATTTCAGCAAGGCGATATCGGTCTACAAAGGTGAGCGGGGTTATCTGCCCACCAGCTTTCATGTCAAACATGACACCGACATCGTCATGACGATCGTCACCCGACTTGAAATACACCGCATGCGCCTGGCCATTCTCGAAGCAGACCCAAACGCATTTATATTTATACAGACTATCAAAGAAGTCACAGGAGGGATCATCAAACAAAAAGTTAAACACTGACCCATGAGCATATACCAGGACCTCCATGATGACGTATTCGCGATATTAAAAAATAAACTTCCTTCTTATCTCACGTACCACTCTCCTGCACATACAGCCCACGTGATCGAAATGGCGGAATATCTCTGCCGCCAGGAAAACATCGAAGGCCGCGATCTGTACCTCGTCAAGATTGCCGCTTTGTTTCATGACATCGGTTTCATCCAGCACACACACCGCCACGAAGAGATCGGTTGTGAAATGTGCGCTGAAAAACTTTCAAAACACTTGTTTACAGCCCAAGAGATCAGAAGTGTGTGTGGGATGATCATGGCGACTAAAATTCCCCAAAAGCCTAAAACGCTCCTGGAAAAAATAGTGGCCGATGCCGACCTCGAATACCTTGGTACGGATCAATTCTATCCCATCAGCAACAACCTTTTTCATGAGTTCAGGCACTATGATCCGCAATTGACGATCGAACGATTCAATGAGATCCAGGTCAATTTTATGCGGAGACATCATTTTCATACAGACTACTGCATAGCCAACCGGGAAGCAAAAAAGCAACAGCATTTGGAGGAACTGATTGCTACGTTTAAATAGCAAATCGTGGTGCAGCTAGGTCCCGCCCCTTAAGGGCGGCTGAAGGGCAAAGGGCAGTATTGAAATTGAGAATTGACAATTGAGAATTGAACATGTATATGTATATGTATATGTATTGCGGAGCGAAGTCGAAACGATCCTGCGACATTCCTTCTGTAGAATCCCCCGGTCACTGAGCGGAGTCGAAGTGACCACACGAGCATCCCCCGGTCGTTGAGCG
>JAWXAW010000012.1:0-36916 GCA_034439675.1 Saprospiraceae bacterium
CACTATTGCACCAGGTAACGTATCGCCTGCCAGCGTGATCACATAGATTATAAATCCACCATCAAGACATTGGCTGGTATCCCCGATCATGGGAATTGTTACTTCTGCAGTACAGTCAGCACCAAGGGAAATTTGAGCTCCATGGCAGGCAAGTATGCAATCGCTTTGACTGTAGAGGGGATTTTGCCACAAGAGCATTAAGAGTATTATAGCTGAAAACCAGGAGGGTGATATCAGTCTGCTGGAGTGTTTGAGACCTTTCAGTACATTATCACTGATTATAACGGCATAGTCCATTTTCTTCATGGCGGATCTTAGTTTTAGATTAAAATATTTAAGCCTATCGGGAAAGGGAGCCACTTTGAAAGCGGTACAGCTTTATCCAATAGCATGTGTGATCATGCGAACCAGGATGGTGAGATTCCGGGCTTATTCAGGCTATTATCGTTCGGGAAGGTCAGGTCAATCGTTGGGGCTATTCAATTCCATTTTTAGAACTGATGCTACGATTATATCATTAATTATCAGCACATAACAGATTATAAAAATCCAATATGCCTAACAAATGTAACTTATCTATAATATGTTTTAATACCGTAAATATGGTATATTTCGCATTACAATAATATACAATGTGTATTTTATTGATATTCAAGTAATAATATAAATAATTATATGAAAGGGAGTTTTAAAACCAATTTTATTTGAAAAAACATCCTTATTTCGCCCCTTCGCCCATACCTGTGTCCTGCGCAATCCTGGGGATAATGTGATCATGTACACCTTGGCAAGAAAAGAATCTTTTTACTCCGGGGTTTTCGGAATAATGTTTTTCACAGAAAAACGAGATACAGAAACACAGGGGAGAGAAAGCACGATCGGCAGCCAGCGTGTGGTGAGAAATTCCATAGCAGGATTTGGTTTTGATATAACTAATCATAGGAAAAGGGATTGAAGCGGTGAAGGCATACTACTAAAAAACCAAGCCTTTCTTTTAAAGGTTGATAAATGACCTTCAAAATAGCCTTTGGATCATCCTTTGGAGTTCAAACACTTTCCGCATATTTGCCTATTATTCTGCGAAGCAGGCATCCCGGGCCAATACGCTTCAATTTCATACTTTTTCTATAATCTGTAAACTAAAAACAAAGATGAAAATCGTTTGTCTTTTTACGCTTGTATTGTATAGCCTAGTCACTCAGGCCCAAGTGGGCATTGGCACGACTACCCCAAGCGCGAACTCCGCCCTGGATGTCACGAGTCCCAATAAAGGGATCATGTTACCCCGTTTAGCAGATACGACCATAATAGCTAATCCCAGCGCCGGACTGATGATCTATGATATGGAGGCTGCTGCCCCTGCCTTCCATGATGGCGTCAAATGGAGCAATGTGGCTTCCAGAAGTTCACAGATGATGACTAATGATTCCATCACCTATACGATTTCCAATCCAGACACCATGCTTGGATTTGTTGCGGGCACGTTTCCTATCCAGTCGTTTAGCAACGGCGCTTCAAACAACGGGGGGGATGCTTTCTTCCAGGACATGTCGGTCTCAAAAACAATGGACGCTAATTCAATAGCCTTTCACAGAGCACTGGCTCAATCCGCAGATTTGAATACGATGGCCATTGAATTCAAAGTATATGATCCGGGAGAAAGCACTCCCTATTATTCTATTAAATTGACTGGAGGCTATGTTTCAAGTTTTTCGTTAGGTATAAGTAATAATGATATGATTTTAGGAGAGTTCATTTCGGTCTTCCCCGCTATTATGGGATATAAAAACTGGACAATCAATCAAAGTTTTGCCGTCGATATAGCTACCGGAAATATTGTTCCTTATTGAACAAGGGTAAAATAACCTGATGGGCAGATCCACCTTGTCACGACTGGAATCGAAGCAAAATCATGAACGAACGCTTTGCCTTTACAAGAATTAAAAGCCCGGTTATCCGGGCTTTTTTCATTTCTTGATTATCATCACCGTATCCCCCTTATCCGCACTGTATGCGATGCCAGGTGCACTTCTCGCAGAAAATATCCCAATCCAACCACCAAACCGAGGGTGGATAGGATAAAAAGCACACCAATGATCCAGTTTAAATGCACGAAAAACATAGCCTCCAGGAAGAGGGTTACGATGACAAGGCACACCAATAAGGCGGCAATGGTAAACATCGTGATGGCTCTGCTGGTAATATGCCTTCTCCGCTCCAGCATGAGTAGTTCACTATGAATATCATTTGGGTCATAGGTCGCTATGACATCCGGTTTTTCGGTCAATGACCTGCCCCGATCGATGATGCGCGATAATCGGCCAGACATGACATTGAGCATTCCCGCTATACCGGTCAATAAGAACACAGGACCCAGCGCAAGCTGAATTGCCCTGGATATTTCACTGATGACGTCTGTCGAATTCATGGTGACAATACAAGTTATTGAGGTGAAGATCGGAAAATGGATCAGACCTACCAAAGGCTCCTGATTCCACGCTTAGTGCAAGCTACACTTAATGTCATCAATCCTACTCGAGATAGCATGATGATCTATCTACTAAATAGCAATAACGACTATATAAATGGGACGTGGATTCCGCAGATCAAACAATTCGATACGGCTATAAAACGAAACGATTGGACAATGCATCAGGCAGGTGAATTGATTGCCACAAAGCATACAAAGGCTAGCAATGTAACTGGAGCATCCCGCAGAAAAAGTGCAATATCCTGACGCTATTGAAAAACCTGACTATGGATGAATAAACTGATCCACCGTTGCGATAAACTGGTCGGTCGTGGGCGTATACCCTGTTTTTCCTAATTTATTCAACTGATATTTTCCGGTGGTCGCATCCTTGGTCATATTGAGTAACCAGATGGTTGGATAGCCGGTGATGCCCAATGCTTGTTGCATAGCAGCATTTTGTTCCTTGTTTTTTTGAGGTATTTGTTTACCCCTCGGAAAATCCAATTCCAGCAGGACAACATTCTTTTGAGCCCAGGTTTTGAATTCCGGCTTTGTAAAAACATCAGCATCCAATCGTTTGCACCAGCCACACCAATCGCTACCGGTAAAGTTGGCCAGAATAGGCTTGCCTTCCTTTTGGGAGATTGCATAAGCTTCATCCAGGTCCACCAGCCAACCTTCCTTAGCAGAAGCGTATGCCGCTGGTTTTGGTTTTTCCGTAGCAGGTGCGGTGGTGGGGGTTGGTGCCTGAGAACAGGACTGTACCGCGCTGATACTGAGAAGTAAGAACAAAAAGTGCTTGATCATGCTGAATATATAATTTGAAAAGAATGAAATATGGTGCAAAACTATCACTTTACTAAATAGCGTAGGTGCTGTTAACAGGACTTTAAGTAAAAGCAACGAATGCGATGTTTGGGATAAATGATACCCTGCAGTAGATGGACCTTATTTCAACGATCATCTGATGAGATACCAATAAAGGCTCAAAAAGGGAAAATTGACTTTGCCTCCTTAAATTAAATAATAATTAAATATATATTATGTTAAAAATCAATATAATATGATTTAAAAATCACCATGCTTGCCTTGCTGACATTTAATTTAGGATTTGCACTCACAACTTTATCGCACTATCTCAAAAGACCCGGAGTAAATAACCTTATCAGACTTTAACCTGATGAAATAATTTCCCTGTGGCAAGTCCGCAGTTGTGATTTGCATTTGATATCCTCCCTCTATCCGCAACGAACGCACCAACCTTCCCTGTTGATCAAAAACCTCCACATCTGCTGACGCAACTTCGGAAGGGAGTGTCACATTCACTTCAGATGTGGCCGGATTAGGGTATACGGACAATGCAGGCAATGGTCGAACCGGATCAATGGCAGATGTAAAATCAGCATCAAACCTGGTACCACTGTTGAATATCTCCTCGGTACTTGAATCCATCAACCATGCAATGACATACGTTTCGACTGGATCCCATGCAGCGTTTACATCATACTGAAAGGTCTTTGTGACATTCCCACTGCTCATATCTACCTCATCACCGATTGCAGCTGTCACAAAACGACGGAATACATTGTGATGAAGCGTTTCGCCATTAGGCGCATTATATTGAATCTCTTTTTCCACAATGGCAGCAAACAAGCGTCCGGAATTGAGGGATCCTCCGACTATGTCCTGAAGATTGATCGTTACAGTCCGATTTGTGCCCGAGGTTTCATCAACATCCACATACAACCATGACGTTCCTCCTGTCAGATTGTCCAGCACCGTGTTTGTCACCCCTGAGGAAGATTTGAAATCTATGCCATTTAAAGCAACAGTCGGTGTTCCAAAAATTTCACCTGTATAGTGCTGGAAGCGGGTTGTATTCTCCGGAATATTTGCCTGATAGTATATACAACTGCTGTAGGGTTTGCCTGGGTAAAAGCTGATCAGATGATATTCGCCTTCATAGTTACCCAACCGGCTAAATAGCCCGGGGTTTTGTGATCCACAACTCGGACAAGGGGTGTTCGTAAACAATTCAAGTGTTGCATACCGAAGAGGAAGGTCCTGGCCAGAAACGCTTGTGGGCTTGAAGAACAGCACAACGCCTACCGATACAATTATAAAAAAACGCTTTAAATTATTCATTTTCAAATATCGATTGCAGGTGAAATCATAGACCAAGTATAACGGAATTTATAGAAAGATGTTCTGGATATGGCCTGGAATTGTCCTGACCTACAACCTATTCCTGCCATAGATTGTCTTATCCTGATCATTTCCTTAACATTTATCAACCAGCATTTTATGAACACATCTAAAACAAAGGCCTTTGGCACAGCCGCTCACGATGCCCCATTGGAGGCCATGCAAATAGAACGCAGAGACCTGACATCAAATGATGTTGAAATCGAAATCCTTTTCTGTGGGGTATGCCACTCCGATCTGCATACAGCAAGAAATGATTGGGGCGGAACCATATACCCGGCAGTGCCTGGACATGAAATAGTAGGCCGTGTCATCAAAACAGGAAATGCGGTAACTAAATTTAAGGCAGGTGATATTGCTGCAGTCGGCTGTATGGTGGATTCGTGCAGAACATGTAAAAACTGCAAGGAGGATCTGGAGCAATATTGTACCACAGGATTTATCGGCACATACAATGGGAATGACAAACATCAGGTAGGTAAAACATTTGGAGGGTATTCCGAAAAAATAGTAGTTGATCAACATTTTGTTTTACAGGTACCCGCCAATCTCGATCTCGCTGGTACAGCGCCTTTGCTATGTGCAGGCATTACTACCTGGTCACCACTCAGACACTGGAAAGTAGGCAAGCACAGCAATGTTGCAGTGGTCGGGTTAGGAGGTTTAGGCCACATGGCTATAAAGTTGGCTAAAGGTCTGGGTGCTAATGTTACGTTGTTTTCAAGATCCCCCGAAAAGGAACAGGATGGCCTGGATCTGGGGGCAGATAAAGTTGTTATTTCCACGGATCTCTCACAAATGAAAAAAGTTGCAGGTGAGTTTGACCTGATCATTGACACAGTGCCTTACGTGCATGACCTGAATATGTACATCCCGACCCTAGCTGCCAGTGGAACATTGGTATTAGTTGGCTACCTGGGAGAACTTGATCCGGCTTTGAACACCAAACAGATGGTGATCAAAAGAATAGCCATTTCCGGATCATTGATTGGTGGCATTGCAGAGACACAGGAAATGCTTAACTTCTGTGGTGAGCACAATATTACTTCCGACATCGAAATCATTCCAATCCAGGACATCAACGAAGCATATGAACGGATGCTGAAAAGTGATGTCCGGTATCGTTTTGTGATTGATATGGCGTCGTTAAAAAATGGGCAGTCATAAGGCACAAGTCATCGGGAAAGCATCGAGGTCCAGATGTTAAAATCAAGGTTCGATTACTTGATTTTGAAACCATGAGAATATTTTTCGATAACGTATTTACTTTCAATATGTCGGTCTAAGCATGAAACTCAACTCACCAATGTCCTCTTAGCCCGCATCATCCTGGTGCAGCTATCGTGTAAATGTGATGGACGAATGGATGGCGACGAAAATGGGAGTTATGCAGCGATTCGCCTTGACCGCAATGGTACAAAATTCGCGATGGTCTAAAAAAAGGAGAGACGCGATAAATCACGTCTCTCCTTAATAAATTCTTTGATCATCACCTATACAGTCACATTAGTCAATGACCATCACCTTCTCTGTCAGGATACCTGCAGTCGTAATCACTCTGAGGACATACATGCCTGGTGCCAGTGCGGAAAGATCCAACTGATCCGCAAATGAAGTCGAACCATCGGATTGATATTCCCTGTTGTCAACAATCTTGCCGGACATATCCATCATGACGATACGTGTGACTGTAGATTCAACTGTCTGCGTGTAGCGGATCTGTAGGATATCTCTTGTCGGATTTGGTGACACCTGCAGCGATGCAGCTACGGTGTTGTTATTGATGGCATCAACTGATTTCTCCACAACATCAAATAGCTCACCTTCGATGACTGATTCATCTGCATCATCAGGGGATACCGTATTGTTGGACTGGTAATCGAATACACAGATGTTGAAGGTGCCTGTGAGGCCCGCATAGCCCCATACACGAACCCAGATGGTTTCGTTTGGACTACCTGTCACAGATATAACCGGCATCGTCGAACCATTTCCAGTGGAGTTGTCATCCTCACAGAAGATATATTCGAGATCAGCACATCCGCCGCCTCTGTATACTTCCATCACCGCATCGGACAAACTACCAGCGGTGGTGCGGATCGTAACGACGGGGTTGCTGACATCCGGCATATTAAATTTGAACCAGACATCCTTGTGGTTATTTTCCGGACACCATCCTTGTGGTGGAGGTGAGCTTTGTGTAGCACCTACATTTGAAGATGCGGAGTTGACACAATTACTATTTACCGTCAGCGGTGTGGCACCATCACATTCATCACTACCCGGACCTGTACCACCACTTGTGGTAAAGGTCAATGGAAGTGTCCATTGGCTGTAATTACCACCGCCGCAATTGGCTCTGACACGCCATTGATAGGTCGTACCCGGGATAAATCCACCAACTGTAATGGTTGTATCAGCCAGAGGACTACCTGGAGCAGTATACCATGTTCCGTTTGGAACCCGTGTCTGCACAGAATAGGTCTGAGCACCCGGAACTCCTGACCAATTGAATGTGGCAGAAGTTTCAGTGACATTGGTTGTAGATGTATATTCAGGAGCATAGCATGAATAGCCCAGGGTCGTAAAGGTCGCCGGGCTTGACCACTCGCTATAAGATCCTGCATAGCAGTTAGACCGCACGCGCCATTGATAAGTTGCACCTGGTATCAACCCGGTGAGCGTGTACCATGTTTCTGTCCATGGACCACCGGAGATATCAATCCAAGTGTTACTACCGGCGAGTCGCCATTGGAGATCATAACTCAGGGCGCCATTGACCGGAGCCCAGTCCAGATTAGCTGAAGACTCTGTGATATAGGTAGTGTAAAGCCAATATGGAGCATTACAAGAGGAAACGCCGCTTGTGGTAAAGGTGATGGACTGTGACCAATAGCTGTGGCCTCCATCTTCGCAATTTGTCTTCACGCGCCATTGGTATGTGGTGCCTGGATATAATCCATTGAGGGTGATAGAGGTGTATGATGTCGGACTACCGGGCACATCCATCCAGGTTCCGTTTGGTTGGCGGAACTGAACGGTATAACTCCATGCTCCCCAGACTGATGACCAGTTAAAGGTAGCAGAGGTCTGCGTAATGCCTGTGGTTGACAACCAGTTTGGGGTATGACATGAATAGCCTAAAGTCGTAAAACTTGCTGGCCATGACCACGAGCTATAGGACCAGTTAGAGCAGTTGCTACGCACACGCCACTCATAGGCAGTGCCCGGTTGTAGATTTCCAACATTGATCCAGTTGTTATACCAAGGTCCGCCTTGCAGGTCGTACCATGTGCTACCGGCCAGACGCCATTGCACTGAATAACTTACAGCACCGGGCACAGCGTCCCAACCAAAGGATGCAGAGGTCTGTGTGATGTTTGAAGTGTATAACCAGCTTGGGGCTTCGCAGGAATAGTAGCAAACCGTCGTAAATGAGACCGGTTGCGTCCAATAGCTGTATTGACCCCAACCACAATTAGCTCTTACACGCCATTGATAAGTTGTGCAAGGGTTTAAGCCTGTCATCGTTATCCATGTTCCGTATGTTGGGGTACCTGGAACATCATACCAATAGCCATTCGGCAAGCGGGTTTGAACTGTGTAACTTTGAGCGCCCCATACTTCATCCCAGCTGAAAGTAGCAGAGGATTGAGTGACATTGGAGGTCGTAGGCCAGGTAGGTGTATGACAGGAATAGCCTAAAGTGGAGAATGTTTCAATATAGGACCATTGACTGTATTGCCAGCTAGAGCAATTCGTCCTGACACGCCACTCATAGTTGGTTCCGGGTTGCAGGCCATTGACATTAGTCCACGTTCCGGAGAAAGGTCCTCCTGGCAGTATATACCAATTACCATTAGCGGTTCTGAACTCGATTGTATAATTGTAAGCGCCATAGACGCCTTCCCAATTGAGGGTAGCTGATGTCTGTGTGATGTTAGACGTATAAAGCCAATATGGACGGTCGCAGGAGTACCCTCCCAGGGTGGTAAAGGTGACCGGATAGGTCCAGTTACTATATTGGTAATATCCGCAATTGGCTCTGACACGCCATTGGTAGGTCGTATTTGGATTTAGACCGGTGGCTGTTGCCCATGTGTTGTAATATGGGTTACCGGGCAGATCATACCAGTTTCCGTTCAGGAGACGTATTTGGACGCTATAGCTTTGGGCACCCCATGATTCGTCCCAGCTGAAGGTGGCGGAGTTCTGCGTAATATTTGAGGTGACTGGCCAGGTAGGTGTGCTGCAGGAATAGCCAAGTGTGGTAAAACTTGCAGGATAGGACCAAGAGCTATACATCCAGTTGGCGCAATTGCTTCTGACGCGCCACTCATAGGCGGTACCAGGTTGCAGGCCGGTGATTGTATGCCAGGTCGCTGACCATGGACCACCGGGAACGTCCCACCAAGAACCACCGGCAAGACGGTATTGCAGTGAATAACTTTGGGCCCCACTGACAGGATCCCAATCAAATGTTGCAGAAGTCTGGGTGATATTGTTTGTATACAACCATCCTGGTGTATCACAATAGCCCCATCCTGTAGTCGTAAAGGTGACAGGATAGGTCCAGTAGCTATACTCTCCGTTGTAGCAATTGGCTCTGACACGCCATTCATAGGTCGTATTGGGCAGAAACCAATCTACGGTGGCGGAGGTATTGTTAAACGGACTTCCGGGCACGGTGTACCATGTTCCGTTAGGTACACGGGTCTGCACCGCATAGCTTAGGGCGCCGGATACGGCATCCCAGCTGAAAGTGGCGGAGGTGTTGGTGATATTCGAAGTAGTTGGCCAGGTAGGCGTACTGCAGGCAAGGGTGACGGATATTCCCGCTTCGATAGATATATTTTCCGTTGTCGCAGCGCTTTCTAAACGATTGTTTCCGGCAAACGAAAGATTACTGAGAAACAAGCCAAAAAGAGCGATAAAAAGGGGACTGAAGCGTTGGAGGTTTTTCATAAAATGAGTTTAGGAGGATTATTAGATTACATTCCAATAGGGCGTAAAGCGCTCAATTAAAGGTGACAAGCAAGACATGGACGGAACTTTCTCCAGCACCTGGCAAGCTATCTATACGTTAGAAATGGATGTGTAAATTACCCATTATTATTGAGAGCATAAACTTTTTTTATATACATTTTGTCATCATACGTTCTCAAAAGCCCTTATGTAAGTTATGAATTCTTCACCAGAAACGCTGAATCATGGAATGGTTGATGTTAGCCATTGTAACATTTGAACCTTTGTTGTTGCTCTCCGTGTAAACACTGAACTTTTGAACCTTTCCACTCTGATAGTTCTTATACAAGAGACAACACAATGCTTTGACTTCATTTTCCTTAAAATCAGTGATATGGAAGGTTTTAAAAGTAATATTGAAAAGGACACGCTGGAAAACCCTCATTTTCGCAAGGTCCTCTATACCGGCAAGCATACTCAACTGGTCGTCATGACACTCCAGCCCGGGGAGGATATCGGGCTTGAAACACATCGTGGCATAGATCAGTTTTTCAGAATAGATGGAGGCCATGGCAAATGCCTCATTGATGAGCATGTCTATCTGATCAAGGATGGTGATGCGGTCGTCATTCCAGCAGGTGCCAAACATAACATCATCAATACCAGCGAAACCGAACTATTGCAGGTATACACCTTGTATAGCCCACCACATCATAAAGACGGCACTGTTCATCGCACGAAAGAAGAAGCCGAAGCATCGGATGAAGAGTTTGATGGCAAGACCACGGAAGGGAAAGGGTAAACAGTAATCAGTAATTGCTAAACTGTAAATGATACTGCTCCCAACCATACCTTGATAAAGGTTGGGAGCAGTAACAAAATCTGTTTAGTATTCTACCAGAACCTGGCGTAAATCACAGCTACCAATAACAGGATGATAATGATCATCGCCCAGTGACCCTTCGATATATTGTACATCGTGGTGTCCACTTCCAGTGCTTTCACATTTGCTCTGCCTTTGACATCCAAGAGGCTCACTACGATAATCAATAGGGTTGTAAAGAAGAATACCCAACCCATCTGAATCAGAAACGGTATTTCGTACGCTCCATCCCCATTGAGGTAAGCGGTATACAACCATGTTTCATTTCCAGCGATACCCGGTAAGAATTTATCAAACAAGATGGCTAATACAACTCCGCCGATAATCCCTGAGATGGCTGCATTAGAGGTGGTTTTCTTCCAGAAAAATCCAAACAGGAACACAGGGAAAATCGCAGGTGATATATAGCCGGTGTATTTCTGAATAAATTCAAAGCCACCTTTACCACCGATGCCAAGAGTATCATTCCAATTAACAATAATGGCGATCACAAGGGATACGATCACCATCAACCTGCCGGTCCACACCATTTTATTTTCCGAAGCTTCCTTATTGAAATACTTCTTGTAGATATCCAATGTATAGATGGTGGAGATACTATTTGCTTTACCGGCCAGGGAGGCTACAATTGCCGCCGTCAGCGCAGCCATTGACAAACCCCGGAGTCCGGTCGGAAGGAAACCCAATACGGCAGAGTAAGCGTTGTCTTCTCTAAATTCACCATTGGTCATCATCTGCTCCTGGAGTTCGCCATTCTGATACAGAACGTAGGCAGCGATCCCAGGCACCACAACTAATAAAGGCATCAACAACTTCAGGAAGGATGCAAATAAGATACCTGTTCGAGCTGTCTTGAGATCAGCACCGAGTGCGCGCTGGGTGATGTATTGGTTGCAACCCCAATAGTTGAGATTAGCTATCCACATCCCTGCGACCAGCATGGCGAGACCCGGTAGACTTGAATAATGATTGATCTGCTCTGGTGTCGAATTGGCATCGGGCTTATCGAAGATCATATCAAAATGTTCAGGTGCGACAATCAACAGCTGGTTGAAACCAGCCAAGGCGTCCGACCCTAAACCGAATTTTTCGCTCACCACCGTCAAGGCAATGTAGGAGGTGATCAATCCACCAATGAGCAATACAAGCACCTGGATCACATCCGTATACCCGATAACTTTCATACCTCCAAGGGTGATAATCAAGGCAAATAATGCAAGGCCGATCATGATCAGGTGGAATCCTTGTCCGCCTGTCAGATTGTTGATGGCCAACGTACCCAGATAAAGGATGGAAGTCAGGTTGACGAAAATGTAAAGGAATAGCCAGAAGATCGCCATAATCATAGCCACTGTTTCGTTGTAACGTGTCTTGAGAAACTGAGGCATTGTGAAAATGTGATTCTTCAGATAGACCGGCATAAAAAATACAGCCACGATGATCAGGGATACCGCTGCCAGCCATTCATAACTTGCTATCGCCAACCCGAGCCGGAAGCCATTACCACTCATACCTATAAACTGCTCTGCGGAGATATTAGAGGCAATCAGTGATGCGCCAATCGCCCACCAGGTGAGCTGCCCTTCGGCCAGGAAAAACTCAGTCGAGGTCGTCCTGGTCTTCTTCTTATTGTAGTACACCCAAAAGCCATAACTGGCCACAGCAATAAAATAAATGAGGAAAACAATATAATCCTGAGTCTGTAGCGCTTTATTCATGAATTACGTTTTGTTTGTTTGAAAACTGCTGAACGACAGGGATGACTACACGCAAAAACATTAAACATTTTTTATATATTAATGATACAAATTTTTCTAAACCAATGCATTAGAAAAACCTCCTGCTTGCAGCCGCACTTCTTTCCTGCGAATATTAGGACTTTTTATTGGTGTATGCAAACTTGGGCGAGGGCAGGGAACAGGGAGCAGGGAGCAGGGGGGCAGGTCGAAGCGCAGCGGAGATCCCGCCAAATGCACGGCATTTGTTGCGGGAGGGCAGGGAACAGGGAATAGAGGGCAAAGTGAGTTGGATGAGATCAAAGAAAATTGAAATTTAAACTTCCATACCCTAATTTTCACTTCTAACCAGTTGACAATATGGAAGTACAAACTATCCAATCGAGGATTTATGAGATCCGGGGGCAGAAGGTCATGTTTGATT
Source organism: Saprospiraceae bacterium (assembly GCA_034439675.1). Classification (GTDB taxonomy): domain Bacteria; phylum Bacteroidota; class Bacteroidia; order Chitinophagales; family Saprospiraceae; genus Opimibacter. The sequence goes on from JAWXAW010000012.1 coordinate 12,687, forward strand.
TTGACCTCTCTGGCTTATATGAAGTAGGCACAAAAGTCCTGAACCAGGCTGTAGAGAGAAACCTGGCCCGGTTCCCCATTGATTTTATGTTTCAATTGACAGAACCAGAATAGGAAAATGTCCAAAAGGAAATTCATTTGCGTGATGAGAGGTGGTCACAATTTGTGACAGCCTCTCAAAAATTCAGACCCAAAGGATCTCCCCCATATGTGTTTACCGAGCAAGGCGTATCTATGCTTTCTTCTGCACTGCGAAGTGAAAAAGCTATAATGGTCAATATCGCTATCATGAGGGCATTTGTATTTCTCAGACAATATGCCCTTTCTCATAAAGATCTCACTGAGAAACTCAGGGAACTTGAAAGTCGATACGATACGCAATTCAAAGATGTGTATGAAGCGATACATTTCCTCTTACAAAAGGATAAATTAAGCAGTGACCAAGAATCCAGAAAAAGGATTGGGTTTCGTAAACATCTGGAAAAATAAATACCCGGAGCAGCAGATGCCCCGGGTATTTCATTCCCGTGGATGGTTATTTCCCCGGATTCTCCAGGGCAGCCTGCGCGGCGGCCAACCTGGCGATTGGCACCCTGAAAGGTGAACAGCTGACATAATTCATGCCGATGCGATGACAGAATTTCACACTCTCGGCATCGCCGCCATGTTCACCGCAAATTCCTACTTTCAGTTTTGGTTTTGTCTTTCGTCCACGTTCCGTTCCCATCCTGATCAACTCGCCTACTCCTTCCTGATCGATCGTCACAAACGGATCATCCTTGAGTAATTTCTGGTCGAGATAGATCGGCAGAAATCCACCGATATCATCGCGACTGAATCCAAAACTCATCTGCGTCAGATCATTGGTACCGAAACTAAAAAAATCTGCTACTTCCGCCATCTGACTTGCTTTCAACGCGGCTCGTGGTATTTCGATCATGGTGCCGTAGAGATAAGGTATCTTTTTCAATTTACTCTTCGCAAGCACTTCTTTGTACACACGGTCTACGATGGCCTTCTGATGAATTAACTCGTTGGCAGTGCAGGTAACCGGAATCATAATTTCAGGATATGCCTTCTTTCCGGCTTTCAACAATTCTGCAGCTGCTTCAAGGATAGCTTTTACTTGCATTTCTGTAATCTCAGGATAACTAATCCCAAGCCGGACACCTCGATGTCCCAGCATCGGATTGTTTTCATGCAAGGCCAGCACCCGTCGACGCAATATGCCCATACTGATACCAAGTTCTTTAGCCAGCTGATGCAACTTTTCAGTATCGTGCGGTACAAACTCGTGTAAGGGCGGATCGAGCAAACGGAAGGTTACAGGCTGTCCATTCATCACTGCGAGTGTATCCTTGAAATCCTTCTTCACAAATGTATAGAGTTCGTTGAGTGCTGTACGACGTTCCAGCTCCGTTTTACTCATGATCATTTTACGTAACAGAAATAAAGGTCGTTCACTACCCTCTCCATAAAACATGTGTTCGGTGCGAAAGAGACCGATGCCCTCCGCACCAAATTTCAAAGCCTGGGCTGCGTCCTTAGGTGTATCCGCATTTGTCCTGACACCCATTACTTTTGTTTTATCCACCAGTTTCATCAGGTCCTTGTAGGATTGGTTCTGATCGAGGTCAATGTCTGTTAAAGGGAGACTTCCTTCGTAGACCAGTCCTTTGGTACCATTCAGACTGACCCAATCGCCTTCTTTGATGACCGTGCCGTCCTTAGAGCGGAAAGATTTTGACTCGCTGTGTACCTCGATATCTCCACAACCTACGATGCAACATTTGCCCCATCCTCTGGCCACCAGTGCAGCATGTGATGTCATTCCACCTTTCGTCGTCAGGATTGCTTGTGATTTGTGCATGCCATCAACATCTTCCGGAGATGTTTCTTCCCTGACCAATATCACCTTTTCGCCCTTGTGTGCCCATTCCACAGCATCATCGGAGGTAAATACGACCCGTCCCTTAGCGCCACCCGGTCCTGCAGGTAGCCCTTTAGCAATTGGCTTCGTCACCAACTCTACTTTTGGATCAAGCATCGGCAGCAACAATTCTACAAGCTGATTTGGACCTACGCGCATCACGGCCGTTTTGAGATCAATCAACTTCTGCCTGTACATCTCTATGGCCATGCGGACAGCTGCGATCCCATTTCGCTTACCCACACGGCACTGCAGCATGTACAGTTTACCTTTTTCGATGGTAAATTCGATATCCTGCATGTCCTTGTAGTGGTTCTCCAATCGTTTCTGATAGTTGAACAACTCCTGGTATAAATCAGGCATAAGCTTTTCCAGGGAGGTGTATTGCCTGCTCTGATCATTCATAGAATACTCATTGACTGGTGCCGGCGTGCGTATTCCAGCCACTACATCCTCGCCCTGCGCGTTGACCAGATATTCACCATAGAATTTATTCTCACCCGAACCGGGATTCCTGGTGAATGCGACACCGGTGCAGCTGTCATTTCCCATGTTGCCAAACGCCATGGCCTGTACATTGACAGCGGTACCCCACTCATCGGGTATTTTCTCAATACGACGGTACTCGATAGCCCGCTTTCCGTTCCAGCTGCCAAACACGGCCCCTATTCCACCCCAGAGTTGTTTCCAGGGATCTTCAGGGAATTCTGCGCCAAGCACATTCTTAATCATCCGCTTGTATTCTTTCACCAATGCTTTCAGGTCCGGCACTGTCAGATCGGTATCGCTGGCATATCCTTTCTGGTGCTTGATATGCTCGAGCTTCTCGTCCATCATTTTACGAATCCCCTTTCCATTTTTCACTTCGATGCCTCCACCTTTTTCCATGACGACATCGGCATACATCATGATCAGTCTCCGGTAGGCATCATAGGCAAACCGTTCATCCCCGCTTTGGGAGATGATCCCTTTGATCGTCTCTTCATTCAACCCAACATTCAATACGGTTTCCATCATACCCGGCATACTCCGGCGTGCACCTGAACGAATAGACACCAGCAATGGATTTTTAGCATCACCGAACTTTTTGTGTGTGAGTTTTTCCATCCTGGCCATGGCTTCTTCCAATTGTGGCTTCACCGTTTTCGGATAAGACTTCTTGTGGTCGTAATAATAGCTACACACTTCTGTGGTCACCGTAAAGCCCGGAGGAACGGGCAGTTTGAGACCAGTATGTCCCGCCATTTCGGCCAGGTTCGCACCTTTCCCTCCCAATAAATTTTTCATGGATTCATTACCATCCGCCTTACCTCCGCCGAAGAAGTAAATGTATTTACCGGCTTTGATTGTCTTTGCCATTTTGATATATTTTCTATCCACATAGGTAAGTAAAAACGGCCACCTATTGGAAAATATCAATCAGGAGTGAAACTGATTTTCATCATTCTTAAACGCATTGGTTTTACCATCAGTTGAAATCACCGTTAGTATATTTATGGACATTATTGTCCTTTATTATATCTTTATGTTTTCCAGCTAGAGGATGCAGGGCTCGGCATGGGTCATTACCATGAAAAATTCAATCTAACGAAAAACGCTACACTCAGCAGGAAAGCGTTGGCGGTCAAAAACAAAACATTCCCTTCCCTGGAAGGAAGATTAAATCATTCTTCATGCACACTTCTTCGTATCATTCCTTTCATATCCCGGTCATGGGCCTGGCCTTTACTATTGACTCCCCGATCAAGGTGGCTCGCTTTGGCATATCCTCAGTGATTTCGATTATGGAGGACCGCTTAGTGGAAATGATGCGAAGTTATTATTATCCTACCCTGGGTAGAGAATACAAACCTATTTCCACACATGAGGAGGATTACCGAGCCAAGCGGATTACGGATTATCTCAACCTGGTCCAACTGATCGTACAGACCCAGGTTGAAAAATTAAGAAACTCAGCATTTGAATCAGGGTCTGAAATTGTAAAATATTTTGAGATGTTACCTGAAGATTCAAAGATAAAGCAAGTATTCAGGCAGATGACACACACAAAGGTCTATGCCGAAAAGGAAAAAGCGAAATCATTTCTGCGCACACAGATTGTCCCGGGGAGTATTGATGTGAATATCATGACTAAAATCGACAATAGCCGGTTTTCCAAAGATGGCCGGATGCTGGAAGACGGTTCCGATGCAGTGGCCGCTTTACGAGGGTATGCACAGAGTGATCTATCCAATTCGTCAATCATTTTCTCGGCCGGGATGAATCCGAGGCTATACAATTACTTAGAAAAATGTATCGATTTTAAGGCCGACGAAAATGGCCAATTCAAAAAGAAAGTTATAATTAAGGTCAGTGACTACCGGTCTGCGCTCATCCAGGGTAAATATTTGGCCAAGAAAGGGATTTGGGTAAGCGAATTCAGAATTGAATCAGGATTGAATTGCGGTGGCCATGCTTTTGCTACGGACGGGTATCTGATGGGTCCCATACTGGAAGAGTTTAAAGCCAAAAAAGAAGAACTAATCTCGACTGTATTTACACTGTATCAACAAGCCATCCTGTTAGAAGGCGGCAAGTGTTTCAGTGTACCTCCTCCGCTTAAAATCACAGCTCAGGGCGGGATCGGAACCTTTGAAGAAGATCATTTTTTACATACGCAGTATGGTATCGATAGCACGGGATGGGGAACTCCTTTTTTGCTAGTGCCTGAAGCGACCACCGTAGATGAAGCGACTTTAAAATTATTGTGCAGCGCAAAAAAAGAAGATGTGGTTTTGGGTCACAATTCTCCATTAGGCGTAAGATTTCACTATCTCAAAGGGACCACAGCCGACAAAGAAAAACATGACCGTATCCATCAAGGCAAACCAGGCAGCCCCTGTACGGAAAAATTATTGGTGATGAATACGGAATTTACTGAACAACCGATTTGTACTGCTTCTCACAAATATCAAAAACTAAAAATTGCACAATTGCAGTCGCTTTCTTTGCCTGACGAGGAATACAAAAAGCAACTTACACATGTCCTGGATAAAGAATGCCTTTGCCTTGGATTAAGCAATGCAGCCGCGCGCGTATATAACATGCACTTCATTAAAAAACTGGATGCAGTTACGATTTGTCCCGGGCCCAATATCGCCTATTTTAATAAAGTCGTTAGCTTACAGACCATGACGGATCACATTTATGGCCGGACTAATATTATTGAAGACCAGCAAAGGCCGCATATGTTTATAGCCGAACTGAAATTATATATCCAGTATTTTAAAGAACAGCTGGAACAGGATGCGCGCTCAGCGCCTGATGCAAAACGAAAAAAATACTTAATTGCATTCTGCACGAATATCCGGAATGGAATGGCCCATTACCGGCAAATAGCACCAGAAACCATCATGCATCATGATTTGTTTGGTGAAATGCTCGAAAGCAGTGAAAAGGCTTTAGATGAATTGAATACCCTATATTCGGTCTATGAAAAGTAGTCTTACCTGGAGCTACAACTCCATTTTTTCCAATACGGGCTGGACAGGGGGACCTTCATACAATTTGTCCACTTTACGTAGGGAGATGTTCCCCTTATTGATGTAGGAAGGTGCTTTCAACAACCTTCGAATACCTCCCTCCATCATGATCAAGATGAGGACCATCATAACACCCTCGGCTGCGTTGATCTCTCCTTCAAACAGGATCATACAACTCAGCATCACCCCGATCATACTATATACCAAAGCTGGCACCAGCATAAGGAAGTAACTCTCCGATATATTGTACTTCCTGTTGCCGATATACAGAAGTTCCGATTTCTCCGTAAAACCAGCGATAGCCAAATTCTCCGTACCACGATCCTTCACTTTTGTAATCCTCGAAAACTGGCGAGATACATATGCAAGCAGACTGCTTCTGGCTGATCGGCTGCTCATGATAAATTCACTCTGCCAACGGGTAATCCTAAACATAACTTGCAAGCCTGTTATCAGAATGACAAATAGAACAAGCGTAACTTGCCAGTTGATCCTGGCCAATACCAACAGACCGATGATCAAAAAGAGAGAGCTCTTAAGTCCTTCCATATAGCCTTTGGTCAGTCCGGCCTGGATACTATTCATATCATTACTGTACCTCAATAAATATTTACCATAAGACTGATTGAGCCAGGACGCCTGACTCCATTGCATCTGTGCGGTAAAGACGGATTCCCTGATTCCCTTGACAAATAACTCACCCTGTGTGGAGGTCATATAATTTTCTACAAAAGTGAGCAGTGCTTTCAGAACCAGAAGTGCCACAAAAAAAATAAAGAACTGATCCACGGAATGAAATGAAATCCCCAGCCATTGGAAAAGCTTTTCCTTGCTACTTCCGGTGTTGAAGTAAAGGACAAAGAACTCACCGATAGAAACTGGCAATAGAAACGTAACTATATTATTCAGGAAACCAATCAACACCACCCCCCAGAATACCATCTTGTGCTGTTTGATATGATCTGCAATATGTCTGTTTTGCTTTTGCATACTTGACGTTGCTAAAAACTTAAAAAATAACCGCTTTCTGCCTAAGACGCTGTTAGGTCAAGCGCCCGTAGTCAGCATCGCCATATCGTGCTGAAATAAGCTCGCCGCGAAGCCACTGTAGGCTAATTCATGTATCGTATGCACGGGCACCAGTGTATTCTCCTTTACTTCCTGCGTCAAAAGGGGGCTGGCCGTCAGCAAACCGCAAATACAATCAGCATAGATTCCCCATCTGCGTAGTACTTCAACACCTTGAATAGCAGCAAGGCTGTCACCGGCGGAGAACATAACGCCCTCGATAGTGGACATAAAATTTGAATTGGTCAGCAACATTTTTGTTTCCCGCTCATACAATCCATCGGCGATCTCTATGACAATATAATCAGGCCGGACCGGCATAGCAACAGCGATCAGCGATGAATATAGATCCAGCAATTCCCTCTCGTTGCACATATACGTGGAGGGATACCCAAACTCTCCGAAATCCGTCGACAAATCTGCGCCCAGATCATAGGCCAGGTCTGCGTCCTTGGTATATATCGTTCCGGTCAGTTTGATGTAGGCTACATTTTGTCCCGCTCTTTTCAATCCATGGACGAGATAGGCAGCTGAGGTCGTTTTGCCGCTGTCCATCGATGAGCCAAGGGAGAGTACCACCTTGGTAGCAGGAAGTTTTACAGCACTGAACCTTACTATGCGGTGCTGTTCCAGTTTTTTGGTATTGACAACCTTTCCATTCTGGTCTGTTATCAAACCCATCAATTTGAGCGTTGTAGGACCCGTTGTCTCATAATTACTGTGCATCGTCCTTACCACCCCAACTGTACCACCCGCTCCAAGAATGTGTAATTCCTGGTTGAGATGGTCCGGGAGATAGCCTTCAATCTGCGCTGTGGCATATCGTGTGCCAAAGGCGGCCATGATGCAATCTCCGGTGACAATAGAAATATTTCTCTTCGTATCGGCCTGCACCTTAGAATGCTTACCGATCTCCAACACCTGAAAAATGCCAACATCACCATCCTGCAACATGTAGTGTTGGGGGATCTCCGTCATCAGGTTTATGTCGGTTACATTCCGGCATACATACGTTTTTTTTATTCTCAATTCCATGGTTGTGTGTTTTATGTGTTATTAAATGAATTATTTATAACTGTGTATTGAACTTCAGTGAAAGCCCGATGACATTATATTCATTGAAGGGCCGGGTGATCTTGCCGTTGGAGGGATTGACAACATTCAGGCCTCTCTCCGTACCGACTAGATTGAATTCATTCTGATGGAGATAATAGGTAGAAATAGAAAGCCACTTAGTGATTTTACTATTGATATTGATGATTAGTCGCCCCCTATGCAACCCATCCGGTGTCTGTTTGACACTGGCCTCACCCAAAGAATTATAATACTGAATGCGGTTGCCACCCAGATTGTAATATATCCAGTATGAAACGGACGGCGCAAGCTTCATAAATGGAATACGTTTCTTCAGTCCCAGTCGCGTGATATAGATAAACCTGAAATCATACCTGTACTCTTCGCAAGAGTGCTTTTCAACCTGTATTCCATTAGACCAGCTTATCTTTTTTCCCAGGTTTGCATTGATAGTCGTCCTGATAAAATAGCGATGTGTTCTATTGCCTGTAGAGAGATATTCCGTACCGATAACACCTGCTTTTAGACTAAAGTATCGGGTAAAATCATATTGAAACGAAGCTGCGGATTGGGTGAATACCAACCGAAATTCCGGTTTAAGATCATACGAACGTTGATAGTTAAGAGAAAATTCAAGCTTTTTAGTAAATGTAAAATCCACTGCAGGGCCGGTCCAAAGTTTCCAGTTTACACCATTTGGATTATCTCCGAGCTGAGTCTGGGCTGTTACTACACTAGTGACAACCATCAACAGCAGCAGGAGATACAGCCCAACTCCGGAATTTATATTCATATGCTTTACGCTTCTGATAAAAATTGTTTTTCCATATCATTGAAATAAGACAGCGCAGAATCATGGACTGTGTTTTTCAATGCAGTGGTAAAACAACAGCGGAACGGAAGACGATGCAAACTTAAATCGCTGAACGTGCTAAAATGCACTCTGAACAAAACAAAGAATACGCGGAGAAATATCCCTGATCTCTAGGACACCGAGAACAATGGTATATATCAAAGGAATAGACATCGTTGTGTCCAACAGGAATAAAGCTGCAACCAGAAAGAGCTGATAGGCAGGAATCATATTTTTGCCGGATAGTACTATCCGGATGGCGCTTAGCCCTGAAATTCCTTATAGCATAATTTCGCTTAGCCTTGCCGTGAAATGCCTTAATGCAGGAGCTTCGTAGGTAATAGCCAGTCCTTTGATGTTCTGCTTATCTCTAAAGACTTTAATGATGATTTCCGCCACATAATCGATGTGACTCTGCGTATAGACTCTGCGTGGGATCGCCAGTCTGACTAGTTCCATCATGGCAGGGATGAGTTTACCCGCTTCATCATACTTACCAAACATGAGTGAGCCGATTTCTACTCCACGGATTCCACCTTCCAGGTATAACGCTCCGACAAGTGCCTGCCCTGGATACTGATGCGGAGGTAAATGAGGCAGAAATGCTTTAGCATCGATATAGACGGCATGCCCTCCTGCTGGTTGCATGACGGGAACACCCTCCGCTATAAGTTTCTCTGTCAGATATTCGATACTGCGGATGCGGTATTGCAAGTAGTGTTCATCCATCACTTCCTGTAATCCAATGGCAATGGCTTCAAGATCCCGCCCGGCCAATCCACCATACGTAGGAAAACCTTCGGTGATGATGAGGAGGTTTCTGCACTTGAGCGCTAAGGCCTCATCACGCAAGGCAATAAATCCGCCGATATTGGCAAAGGCATCTTTCTTGGCGCTCATGGTACATCCGTCCGCATAGGAAAACAATTCGCGTGCAATCTCAGGGACAGTTGTATTGGCGAATTCCTTTTCCCTTAACTTGATGAAATAACTGTTTTCAGCAAAACGGCAGGCATCGATAAATAAAGGTATCCCAAACCTGACGCAGATTTTTTTCACATCCCTGATATTCTGCATACTCACCGGCTGGCCTCCGCCTGAATTATTGGTCACAGTAATCATACACAAAGGGATATTGGCTGCACCCTTTTCAATAATAAATTTCTCAAGTGCCTCTACATCCATGTTACCCTTAAACGGCGCCGGCACCTGGGGTAACTTACCTTCAGGACAAAGCAGGTCAACACCTTCTGCCCCACTGGCTTCGATATTAGCCCTTGTGGTATCAAACAATGTATTGCTTACGATATATTTTCCCGTTCCACCAATGATCGAAAAGAGGATTTTTTCAGAAGCCCTTCCCTGATGAGTAGGGATCACTATAGGCATGCCGGTCAACTTCTGCACTGCACTTTCGAACCTGAAAAAACTGTTGCTTCCCGCATAGGATTCATCCCCGATCATAATTCCTGCCCATTGAGCACTGCTCATAGCACTCGTGCCACTATCTGTGAGTAAATCAATGATGACATCATCTGCTTTGATCAGGAAAGGATTATAGAAAGCCTCTTTCAGTATCGCAATGCGTTGGTCTTTTGTGGTAAAGAAAATCGGTTCGACGGATTTGATCCGGAAGGGTTCGATGATGGTGGACATATTAAGTGAAAAATGAAAAGTGAAAAGTGAAAAATGAAAAGTGAATCCTATGTAGTTGTGAGTGGTGAGTGATAAAAGGTCAGCAGTCGGCTGTCAACAGTCAACAGCTTATTGGATATGGCAGCATGAGGATTGTGTGTTTACCCCCTCGCGCTATAGGTGCGACCCTCCTAAAGGGAGGATTTTTGAGGGGTAAGTAGTTTGCTGTTAACAGCAAGCAGTTGACATATACGTCACAGTTGACTGTTGACTGTCGACTATGAACAAGAGAAGACAAATGTAGCTGACAACTAGTGTCATACAGTTTGACCTATCTCAGTGCTATCAATGACCTTGATCATCTGCTTTATGACGGGAATGGCTGACTATTGCCGATTGGAATATCCCTATCGGTTGGTGGTGATAACACAACAGATTCAAAATCATGGAAAAGCAAAAAATAAAGCATTCCTGGGCGGAACCCTACAAGATCAAAATGGTGGAGTTGTTGAAAATGACGACTCCAGCCCAACGCAAAAAAGCGATTGCGGCTGCAGGGTATAACACCTTTTTACTCAAGTCTGAGGATGTGTATATCGATTTGCTTACGGATAGTGGCACTAGTGCGATGAGCGACCGCCAGTGGTCAGGTATGATGCTGGGCGATGAAGCGTATGCCGGAAGTGTCAATTTTTATCATCTTGAAGAAACCGTAAGGGAGATTTACGGATACAAGTATGTCATCCCAACGCACCAGGGACGAGGCGCAGAAAATATTCTATCCAAGACACTGATCAAAAAAGGGGATATCATTCCCGGCAACATGTATTTCACCACCACCAGGCTTCATCAGGAACTGGCGGGTGGACAATTCCATGACATCATCATCGATGAAGCGCATGATGCGGCTAATCAGCATCCGTTCAAAGGCAATGTTGACCTCACCAAACTGGATGCACTGGTGAAAAAATATGGCGCCGATAAAATTCCTTATGTATGTGTGGCGGTCACCGTCAATATGGCGGGCGGACAACCTATTGCAATGAAAAACCTGAAGGAACTCCGGAGTTATACAAAGAAACATGGCATCAAAATGATCCTTGACATGACACGCATAGCCGAGAATGCTTACTTTATTCAGCAAAAGGAAGAAGGCTATGCTAAAAAATCAATCAAGTCTATAGTGAAAGAAATCTGTGACTATACAGATGGAGCCACGATGAGTGCCAAAAAAGATGCCCTGGTCAATATTGGTGGATTCCTCGCCCTCAACGATAAAAACGATTATGAAGAAGCCAGTAACCTGGTCGTGGTGTATGAAGGCCTTCATACGTATGGCGGACTCGCCGGAAGAGATATGGAAGCGATGGCTATCGGCATCCATGAATCCGTCTCTGATGCACATATGAAAGCCAGGATCGGACAGGTCATCTACCTGGGAGAACAACTTAAATCGTTTGGTGTACCTATAACAGAACCAATTGGAGGCCATGGTATATTCCTTGATGCCAAACGTTTTCTTCCACATCTGGATCAGGACAAATTTCCTGCGCAAGCCCTGGCGGCTGAATTATACATCGACAGTGGTGTACGCTCCATGGAAAGAGGTGTGGTCTCCGCAGGACGAAATGCGAAAACAGGAAAGAACTATTACCCCAAACTTGAGCTCGTGCGACTCACGATACCCCGACGCGTTTACACCCAGGCCCACATGGACGTCATCGCAGAATCCGTGGAAAATGTCTACGTCAACAGGGACAAAATAAAAGGGCTCAAGATGGTCTATGAACCAAAGTATCTGCGGTTTTTTCAGGCGCGGTTTCAGAAGTTGTGAGAGGTGTAAGAGAGTGAGACAGTGAGAGCGTAAGATACCATTTGGTGGTTATTGGTAGGGTCGTGTTGCACCCGACCTTTTTGCGTACTGCGAAGCAATGCGGGAGGGTAAGACAGTGAGAGCGTAAGATACCATTTGGTGGTTATTGGTAGGGTCGTGTTGCGCCCGACTTTTTTGCGCACTGCGAAGCAATGCGGGAGGGTAAGAAAGTGAGAGGCAATGGCGATTACAGATTAACAGTGTAATTTTACCAGATGAAAAGTGCACGATTCCTTCTTCTTTCAGCGGTCATATTGTTACAACTGGGCTGTATTTCCTGCTCAAACAGTGGGGCAAAACCTTTAAATCCAAACGGCGATAGCGAGTTGGCCCTTCTCATGCGTGAAATGCATGACGATGGCATGCGCACCAAAAAACAATTACTGGAAGGGAAGACCCCTACGATCAATGTCAAGTATGAAAAACTAACCACTGCCGCAGCTACAGAACCAGAAAAAGCTGCCTCTCCGGAATATGCTGCCTATGCAACCATCTATGAAACTGCTGTGAAAAATTTTCTTGAACGCAGCGGGAATACACAAGTGGAGTCTTATACCAGTATGGTAAATGCATGCATGAACTGCCACCAACAAATCTGTCCGGGACCCATGGTCAAGATCAAGAAGATGTATCTGTCGGAAAAGGAGATTGCTTCTTTGGGATTGGGAGAATAGGAAGTTAGTGAATTATGGGTTTATAGATTTATTTCTGGTCCCTGAGCTTGTCGAAGGGAAGAAAAAGAAAAACTTCTTATGCGCCGCCCTCTTCGCTATGCGAAGAAGGCGGCGCGAAGAGAGCTTCACTCTTTACCCTTCGACAAGCTCAGGGACCAGGTTATATCTTCTCCTTAAGTTCTTTCAAAAGCGAAGGGACCAGGTTATATCTTCTCCTTAAGTTCTTTCAAAAGCAAAGGGATTATAAAGATGGGCTCTTTTAAAATTAAATCTTTACAATACGGGTCATATATCCAATCCCGTCTTCAGTGATGGCCCTGAGTACATATTCACCTACGGAAAGCTTGGAAATGTTCATCAGTTGGGATGTATTTTTTTGCTTCCGGAGCACCAAACCACCTTGCATATTGTAGATGGAAATATCCAAGGGTTCGTTCAGGTTAAACCTTACAAAATCAGTCGTCGGGTTCGGAAAGACTGAAAGGGAAAGACCAGGTAAACCACCCTCCACTCTCGTAGAACCTTCCTCCGTAAGTTTCACTAGCCAGATATCCTGTCCTTCAAAATTTTCGGTGACATCAAAATCTGTTGATTCCGAATTGGTTAGAAAATAAACAGCCCCATCATTCGTCAACGAAAGTGCACGTGGAAAATCCCAACTGGATCCACCAAAATAGGTCTGCTCAAGTAGATTTCCATCCGAATCAAACTTTGACACCAGGACATCAGAGAGCCCTTTGATCTCAGGGTCCTCTGCATCAAATATATTTCTACTGGTGACCAAGTTGCCATCGACATCTTCACAGATAAGGTAATACACTTCATCCATTTCAAACTTATCCTGGATGGTCAGATCAGGGCTTATCCGGCAAATAGTGGTGAGCAACTTGGTGTCCACTGCATTGATATCATTGATCTGCACGGTGATACTTTCATCACCCAGCTGTTCAAAATTCATCGAGCTCACCACGGCCCTGGTGGTCTTGAGGTTGGTGTGATCTACAAACTGTCCCTGAGGATCAAATTTGAAAACCTTACACCAGGCATCTACAAATTCATCTGCACAATCAGTACAAAACTGTAACTCCCATTTTTCAATCTGAACCAGGAGATACGTGTTTCCCTGCCCATCTTCGTGCATAGCCTGGATATCAAAATCATAGTGTCCCTGGATAGGTGCAGTCCTGAAATTCTGCTTCATTTCAAACGTCCAGACTACCGGGTCAAAAATCAAGGAGTCTGGGGACGGATCAAACCGTTGTACGACGAGGGAATCCGGACCATAACAGGATTGCTGACGTGATCATAACACCTTAGCATACACCTTTTCATTTATTCGATTGACGTCGATGATCTCTGATAAGGTCTCTTCACAAAAATAATATTGACCGGAATGATCAAGGATTTTGTATTGCAGGACACGGTCCTGGATTTTGATGAGAAGATTTAACAGGGTATCCCCGAACTCCTCGGTATAGAAATGATCAGCATTACTATAATCCCCAGGGGCATTAAACGTATTGAAGGCCACATCATGGTAGGTCTTCCAAATTTCCTGTCCGTCAGCATTGAATTTGACGACCATCAAATACGCTCTACTATTGACGGCGAAATCTGCATGCGTTTCCTTTCCGGTCACGATGATATTTTCCTTTTCATCAGGAAACACATACAGGCCATTATCTGTAAATGGTGTGCCTATACTTTTCTGCCATTCAATCTTTGTCTGTGCTATAGCAGGTGTTTTGATCGAAAATGCAAGAAATCCAATAATAGCTAAAAGTGATAGACGTAAGTTCAACATGGTGAATTAGAATTGGTAAATAGATTTTGAGGTTGCATTTACAATGACTGCTTATACTACCATAGTATGGTAATCGGGGTGCAAAGGTTGGGTTTCAAAATGCCATTTACCCGACATCACTATATGAGTGTGGCTCAAAGATCAGGATTCTCTTACAATTTCTTCAGCCCTACCAGTCGGCAGGTTTGATTGAGTCATCGGTAGTGCGCCTAAAACTGATCGTAAGGATTCTACCGATTGCTCATTTTGATTTTCCGTTTAATAAGAATTCCTCAAAGTGCCTATTTCTCCAGGATACATTCGTAGTACAAAATAAATCCGAATGAAAAAGATCCTCTTCCTTTCCGTCATGCTATTGATAGCTGTTTGCGGTTTTTCACAAGGCATCGCTATCAATACAAGTAATGCGATACCTGATTCCTCAGCTATATTGGATATATCAAGTTATACCAAAGGTGTTCTGATCCCCAGGCTCAGGACTAACGAAAGGGTATCGATCAGTGGACCTGCTGAAGGTCTTCTGGTATATGACATCAATACGTATAGCTTTTGGTTCTTTACATTGGGCGCCTGGAAAGAAATATTGAAAGAAGGTGCTCCCATCGTACCAATTGGACCGGCAGGTGGCGATTTATCAGGTAGCTATCCAACACCTTCTGTTGTCAAAATTCAAAATCTTGATATCTCGCCGGATTTTCCATTTGACAAAACGGTATTGAAATGGGATGCACTTAGTAATAACTGGAAAGGAAGAAATGATTCTCTTTTTCTCCCCTACAATGTCACCTATGGTAGTCCGACGAAATTGTTTGGTGTAACCAATGCAAATACAACAGCGGGTTCTGCGGCAGTGTTTGGACGCAGTGGTACATTACAAAGTGGAATCAACCCGGGCTTTACGATGGGGGTATGGGGTGACAATGCCACTGGTCAGGGGGTAGCAGGTACCAGCAGCGAAGGAAACGGAATCTTTGGATCCTCCATCTATCAGCATGGGATTGTTGGCTATAGCGGTAACTCAGGCTATGCAGGCATATATGGCTCTCATGCAGAAACAAATGGCATCGGTGTTCTTGGAGAAATGGAGGAAGATGGGATAGCCTTGTCAGGTCGATCTATTGGTTCTTCAGGTCAGGCAGGTGTTTTTATGTCTACATCATCTGCACATGCGGATACTACTTTTATTGCTTCTACTGAAGGCCTTGGGGTTTTAGGTTTGTTCAATATTTCAAATTCAATCAATAATAAATCCGCTATTGACATCGTACATGCGGGAGGAGGCATGGGTCTCAAAGTGCGTCTGAATAAAGTAACTGGTGCTGGCAATGGTATCGATGTAGTCAACCAAGGCAGTGGAATTGGGATCTTCAGCAAAAGTGAAAAGGGCATCCCAGGAAAATTTGAAATCGCTAATGAAAGCAATTCATATCCGGTGTTGATGACCACCAATTCTGGCACTGGATCATCGTTTTATGTAAGCTCATCCAATACTGGGTTGACCGGAAATGTGGTAGATATCCTCAACAATGGCCTTGGCATTGGCCTGAGTGTAGCTTCAGCAAAAGGAAAAGGCGCGACACTCTACAATACAGATAATACGAATGCCAATACCGTACTCGAAGTTTTGACCATCGGAACAAATCATGCAGCGAAATTTGAAACAAACAATCCATCCAACAATAATCCTGCAGTCCATATAACAACGAATGGCAGCGGCCATGGTTTAGAATCCATTATATCCAGCCCGGAGAGCACGTCTGCTGCTGTTTATGCAGTGAGTCTTGGGCAAACAGGTATCGCAGGCTATGGAACAACTACTGCCATTTTCGGCCATGCTACCAGCCTTACAAATGGGGTGGGTGTTTTGGGACAAGTGAGCATAGGAAATCCGAATGGCATAGGTGTCAAAGGGATCTCTTCCAGTACCAATTTTACCAGTGGTGCTGTGACTGGCGTTAGTAATGCCAATGGCGTCGCCGTGTTTGGTGAATCCACCGCCGGAGGTATTGGTGTCTATGGAAAAACAACCAGACCAAATGGTGCCGCTGTATATGGCGTCAATGATGCGACAGCAGGTCAGGCCATACGAGGCTCCGCCACCGGGACAGATGGTATTGGTGTTTATGGTGAGGCAGGTAATGCCAACGCCAATTCTTTAGCTGCCTATTTTAGAAATAACAATTCTACAAACCCTAAAAATATTGTACAAATTCAGGGCAATGGCACTGGCAAAGCACTCCATATAGAAAATACAAATGCTGCAAATAGTGCAGATCTGATCTATGCAAAAAATAATGGATCTGGAAATTTTCTTCGACTGTTGGATGGTGGTGGAAATACACAAACTAAAATCGACAATGACGGGGATATCACCACCGAAGGCACCATCACCGTTATGGGTAATAAAGGCCTCGTTCGGAATTCAAGTTCTACCCAGTTACGGATGGAAATTGTAACGGCAAATATTCCTAACGGAAGTGTGTCACAGTATGGTGAATTCAACGTCCCGGATTATATCGACATTGACTTTGGAACTCCCTTTGCTTCCGCTCCGGCTGTAAGTCTCGGAAACTTAGTTTCTGGCGGCATTGGTCTCTTGACTTTGACCATAGAGGATGTTACCACTACGGGTTGCACCATTGTCTTATGGAATTATACAGGTCATGATTGGACCTATCCAGCAACTTCGTATAAGCTTATCGTCGTAGGGGCTGAGTAAAGAAGCTGCCGTTAGCTCATTCACAAATGCCGCAGAATAATTACGTACTTTGCATTACACTCAATACCAATAGCTTACATCCATTCTAGCCTTCGGGTTGGATGGATAACTATTGACAAAATGCAAGGTGTGGAAAAACTATTCCAGCTCGAGAGCCATGGTTAAAATATTGATCTTACATGTATCCTTCCTCTTATTCTGGCTGCCTTTCTATGGGCAAAGCAATATCTCCTTTAGATACCTTAATACTGCAAATGGACTATCCTACCTGGGGGTAGTGGATATGTGTACGGATCAAAAAGGAAACCTGTGGATTGGAACCGGCAATGGATTGAACATGTACAATGGCCGAACCGTAGAAAAATACTTTGCGTCCGAGTATCCGGCATTGCAAAATAGTAACATCGTCCATGTTGCCTGTGATAGCAATAACCGGATATGGGTACTGACCGCCAATGGCAACCTGACCATCATCGATGAAAAAAGGAAATTTCACCGAGCCGGCTTGTATGACCAGGGCGATTTTGTGAAAACAAGATGGATACTAGAATCACAGCAAGGTCAACTTTTACTACTTACTTCAAAAGGACACTACCTGCTCACAGCAGAAACGATTTTGACTGAACTTGATTCCTTAACCCTTGACCAATTCACCTATCTCCCTATTCAGGGTTTTGATTCGCTACATCAAATGTTTTACAAACAGGTCTTTTTCTATGATGATGATCATTACCTGTTTGTGACGGAGGATGCTTTTTACAAAGTGAACTATACAACAAGGCAATTTGAAAACAAATATGAGATTCCACATTGTACACTCCTGACAAAAATGAATGGAGATTCCCTCCTCGTCTTCGATCGGGAAGCCGGTGAAGTTAAAATCATTGACCTGGTCACCTCCACTGTCACATACCCCTTCAGGTTGCTGAAGGATCAATTCCATTTTCCGATCAATGCCACCTTTACATTTGCTGAAAAACTAAAAGAAAATCAATACATCCTGACCTCACGACAAAACGGGATTTACATCTATGATCACCTTGCCCGCAAAATTTACAATCATAGTCACCATTTTGCTGATCCCTCTTCCATCAGTGCCAATGCTACTACCACGCTCGAAATAAACCCTTCCGGCTGGGTTTTCATCACCTGCAATCCTGCGGGCATCAGTTACTTCAATAGCCGCGAGATCGTCAGCAATCAGGATGTTTTTCTGGATCAACATGGCGCAGGCTATGATGGCTATGTGGCAGGTATAGCCACCACCGACAATCAAACCTATTATATCGGCACGGGCGAAGGGCTGTTGGAGTGGAACAGGAATACTAACATTACCCAATTTCTGCATTTCAAAGACAAAGCCGGCCTACTACTCCCCACTGAGCAGGAGATCATCTCGATCGTCATTGACAAGCGAGAACATATCTGGGCGACCACGATGACGCAGGGAATCATTGTATTCGACAAACAACGAAAACTCGTAAGACATATAACCAATAGCGGAAATAAAAAATATGCCCTCAAAATGGAACGCGCCAACAGACTGGTGGTAGGTCCTGATGATTACGTCTGGGCTTGTGGCAAAAACGGTCTGTGTAGAATTAATCCGGCTACTTTTGAAATTGACTATTTCGAACAAAACATACTATCCAGTTTCGATTCCATGTATTGCACCTTGCTGGAATTTACAGACAAGGATAACCTATGGATTGCCACTTCGGCAGGAGGTGTGACGCATTGTAACCTGGCCACCAATGAAATTCATCGTTTCACTACAAAAGAAGGGTTAATCCACAATGGAATCTTCTCACTTGGATCTGACTACAACAAAAACATGTATGTCGGCACGCGTGCAGGCTTGACGATACTTTTTGCTAATGGCAAAATAAAATCCCTGACGCAGCAGGATGGATTATTGATGAACCGAGCAGAAGGCCTCATCCTTGACAAGCATAACCGCATGTGGATCGGGAATGATATCGGTTTGGCATGTTACACTCCGGAGGACTCAAGCCTGATCACCTTTGATACGCGGCATGGCTTGAGTATATACGGATTTCGTGTCGGCTCTTACTTTAAAACACCGACTGGAGAATTTGTATTTGGTACACCGCGCGGTATCCAATACTTCGACCCGGATTCTCTTTTTAATAAAAAGATTTCCTTTACCACGCTGATACATAAAATTGAAACAACGAATATTGTCAGCAATATTTCAAAGACGGATACTTTTCATCTCTCTTCTTCTGATCGGCAGGTCACGTTTCATTTCAGCACCATTGATTTTTCGCCACAGGTGAGGACGTATTACAAATACAGACTTTCCGGTATAGATCCTGACTGGATCAGTCTTGTCGATCAAAATGCCGTGAGATACAATTCACTTCCGTCTGGGAGATATGTCTTCCAGGTCATGGTGAGCAATGATAAACAACACTGGCAGGATGCAGAAAATAAGGTGGTCATCTATATTGCCGCACCTTTCTACAATGCGTGGTGGTTCAGGTTTACCATGCTTGGTCTGGTGAGTTTATTGACCTGGGCCGTGATCAATCGTAACAGGAACAAACAACAAGAGCAGCGGGAGCAACTGGAGACGGAAGTAGTGATTCACTATTTCGCTTCCCAGATCAACCGTCATAAAAATGAAAACGAGATGCTATGGGATGTAGCTAAAAACTGCATTAGCAAACTCAATCTCGAAGAATGTGTCATCTACATGCTTGATACTTCGCGCAACGTACTTATTCAGAAAGCAGCATATGGCCCTAAGAACCCGAAAGAACAAACCATCCTGCAACCCATTGAAATCCCTCTAGGTCAGGGGATCACAGGTGCCGTAGCGCAAACACAGAAAGCTGAAAACATCGGCAATACAGAACGTGATTCCCGTTACATCGTCGATGACCACAGGCGTTTTTCGGAGATTGCTGTGCCGATCGTCATGGACGGACAAGTATTTGGTGTGATCGATAGCGAACATTCTGAAAAGAACTTTTTCACGCAGAAGCATATGAACCTCCTCACGACCATAGCACTACTCTCGGCCAATCAGCTTCAGCGCATACGGGCAGAAGAGGAAAAGCAAAAAGCCCAGATCGAAGTACTGCAGAACAAACAAAAAGCCACAGAGTCCAGGCTACAGAGCCTTCGTCTGCAGATGAATCCACACTTCCTCTTCAATGCCCTCAATTCGATCCAGCAGATGATTCTGGCCAATGAGGAAATGGTCGCTACCAAATATTTATCGAGGTTTTCGAAACTGTTACGTTCGATCCTTATTCATAGTGACAAGGAAAGTATTTCACTGCGGGAAGAACTGGACATCCTCAAATTATATGTAGAACTTGAATCGGTTCGTTTCAAAGAAGCTTTCAGCTATACTATCGAGTGTGATGAAGACATCGATACGGATGAAGTCAAGATCCCTACCCTGCTCATCCAACCGTTTGTCGAAAATGCGATCTGGCATGGGTTGATGCACAAAGAAGGTATGCGTCAACTGAAGATCAGCTTTACCGACAAAGATGATCATGTGCAATGCATCATTGAAGACAATGGAATCGGTCGCCAGGCTGCGCGTGAAATGAAAATCACGTCGGGTCAGGATAAAAAACATACCAGCAAGGGCATCGCCGTATCCCTCGAACGATTAAAAGCAATGCACAAAAGTGGTGGGGCTACCGGTTCCCTGGAAATCATTGATATGACCGATGCTGACGGAGTGGCCCTGGGCACGAGGGTGGAAATCAACCTACCAATTCAAAACTAAAGCACATGTTAAAAGTATTACTGATTGATGATGAACAGCGGGCCACAGACGCCTTGCGCCTGATGATCGTCAAGACTATTCCGGAGATCGATGAGGTGATCGTGTGTAATGACTCGCGTCTGGCTGCGGAGAAAATACATCACCACCAGCCGGGGTTAGTATTTCTGGATATTCAGATGCCCCATATGAATGGATTTGAGGTGCTTGAAAAAATACCGAATAAAAATTTCAAAATCATCTTTACGACTGCGTATAATGAATATGCTATTCAGGCCATTCGCTACAGTGCCTTTGACTATCTGCTCAAACCGGTTGATATGGACGAATTACAAGCGGCCGTCCAGCGGTTTATCGAAGGGCATGAGGACTACAAACAGCAATATGATCTGTTGAAAAACATCATGCACAACATGTCTGCCTCTTCTGCCGAAGATTTCAGACTGGCACTCCCGACCAAGGAAGGTGTACATTTTCTGCTTCCTCACGACATCATCCGTTGTGAAGCGGAGGGGAATTACACCAAGTTTTTTATCACCTCTGGAAAGACCTATCTCATCTCCCGGACACTCGGAGAATATGACACGTTACTGACTCCACAAAGCTTTATCCGCACACACAAGAGTCATCTGGTCAATAAAAAATTTATTTCCTTTATTGATCATGATGGATTTGCGGTGTTGAAAGATAATTCGAAGGTAGAAGTGAGCAGGAGGAGGAAGGAGGAGGTGATGGCTTCGTTGAGGTGAGTTGTAAGTTGTGAGTGGTGAGTTGTGAGATGTGAGATGTGAGTTGTGAGATGTGAGATGTGAGTTGTGAGTGGTGAGTGGTCAGTGGTCAGTGGTCAGTGGTGAGTTGTCAGTGGTGAGGCGTCAGTGGTGAGGCGTGTCGCAGCGAAGCGGAGGTCCCTCCACCATGAAATGATGTGGCGGGAAGGCTGTGAGGCGTGAGTGAGGCCGTAGGCCTCACTAAAAAAAGAACAGTTGAGCGTAGGTTGCACCTAAGCTCGCGCACGACAAATCAAAGAGATCTTGCAAATGGCAAAAGTCAATAGAGCTGTTTTTAACAGCAGGTAACCATCATAAAAAAAACCGATCTTCGAGCTCCAAGAGAAGCTATGAAAGATCTTGTCGAAACCGAAAATACGGATATACCTTCCCCGCCACAGGGACGCCAGTCCATGTGGCAGGAACTTAAGAATGCCTTGCGTGGGACGGAGGCGGATTACACCCAGATTGGACTAAACCGTGCTGTATTTCTGCTAGCGGTGCCGATGATTCTGGAGCTCGTGATGGAATCCACATTTGCTGTTGTGGATATTTTCTTTGTGAGCAAGCTGGGGCATTCTGCTGTGGCGACAGTAGGACTTACAGAGACGTATTTGTTTCTGTTGTATTCCATTGCAATGGGACTTGCAACTTCTGTGACAGCGATCATTGCTCGACGAATAGGAGAGAAAAAACCTGAGGATGCTGCCAAAGCAGCCATTCAATCCATCATGATAGCATTGCTGGCATCGTTGCCATTTTCATTTGCCGGTATATTTTATGCAAAAGAATTACTCGCGTTGATGGGTGCTGATGCCTGGGCGATCGAACATGGATATCGC
Organism: Saprospiraceae bacterium; assembly: GCA_034439675.1. GTDB lineage: Bacteria > Bacteroidota > Bacteroidia > Chitinophagales > Saprospiraceae > Opimibacter. The sequence continues at coordinate 35,215 of JAWXAW010000012.1, forward strand.
TATACCCAATGGATGCTAGGTGGTAATGCGATCATCATGTTACTCTTTATCATCAATGCGGTCTTCCGTGGTGCAGGGGATGCGGCGATAGCCATGCGGGTGCTGTGGATAGCCAACCTTTGCAATATTGTACTCGCGCCATCGCTGATCTTTGGCTGGGGGCCTATGCCTGAAATGGGCATTGAAGGCGCGGCGATTGGCACCAATATCGGAAGAGGGATCGGTGTGCTGACACAACTTTGGTTACTCTTCAAAGGTGGAAAACATATTAAGGTTACCATACGCCAGATCAGTTGGCATGCCAAAACCATGGCTACGATTCTGTGGACCTCGATCGGTGGTATCGGGCAGATGGTGGTAGGTATGACTGCGTGGATATTTCTGATGAGAATATTGGCGGGTATAGGTAGCGAAGCTGTGGCTGGTGCTACGATTGCCTTGCGCATCATGATGTTTACGTTGATGCCTGCGTGGGGTTTGTCCAATGCCGCTGCAACCCTGGTGGGTCAGAATCTTGGTGCCGGCCATCCTGATCGTGCAGAATCAGCCGTCTGGAAGACCGGATTTTACAACATGGGTTTTCTGCTTTTGGTCTCGGTCATCTATTTCATATTCAATGAGGAGCTCATCGGGATCTTCAGCGAAGACCCTGATGTCGTCCGCATCGGGAGTGAGTGGTTGCGTATCCTTTCGATATCCTTTATCGTGTATGGATGGTGGATGGTTGCCGTACAGGCATTCAACGGAGCTGGTGATACACGCACACCTACGTTGATCAATATTGTTTTCTTCTGGATGATACAGATTCCATTGTCTTACTACCTCGCCATCGTCCTAGACTGGCAACATACCGGAGTGTTCTGGGCTGTATTTTTTTCGGAGACGTCGGTAGGGTTGTTTACCCTGTGGCTTTTTACAAAGGGAAGTTGGAAGTCGATGAAGTTGTAAATCGAGACTAAAGTCTTATGTTTGATTGCATATCCATACACTTTATATGCTGGAAAGTGAGATCGCCGTATATGAATGCGAATCTGAAGAAGCTTGATGTTAAAACCAAAAATGCAAAAAAGAAGTTTTATAATAGGCCTTTCATTCTGTCTGTCAGCACTCCTTGGATGTGAACAGCAGCCTACTAACAAGATATCGCAGATGCCAACCGATTCCACAGAAATGACCATCAATGTAGACGTATTAACACAAATTCTTGAAGCTTTCAACCGGCATGACCTCGATGCTATCATGGAATTCTTCTCTGATGATTGCACCTTTGATTTTCCAAGAGGACCGGAACCCTGGGGGCAACGCTTCATCGGCAAGGCACAGGTGCGTGAAGCGCTGGCAGGTCGCTTCAAAGGCATTCCTGATGTCCACTATGGAGAAGGCCGTCATTGGGTTTCAGGGGATATGGGAGTTTCGGAATGGACACTCACTGGCACCACCACATCAGGCGTTAAACTGAAGGTACGCGGTTGTGACCTTTGGGAATTCCGAAATGGAAAAGTCATCCGAAAAGATTCATATTGGAAAATAGTTGAGTGATTGTCGAGGAATCCCTGGATGGCACAAAATGAAAACCGTTTTGCACCATGACCGGATGTGGTGCAAACTTTGTTTCTCAGAAAATATTCCAGACCACAAGTGTCCAAAATAAATTTAGAATACACATGGCTAAACATACCACACTGATTATGCGTCATTTTAA
>JAWXAW010000013.1:0-9030 GCA_034439675.1 Saprospiraceae bacterium
ACGATCCCTGTGTTCTTCAGTCGTTTGTTTCTGCGAAACTTCTTACTTCCGAAACCCCGGGATGTCAAAGGTATTTCAACAATCAACTCATCAACCTATCAAACAATCAACTCCTCAACCTATCAACTCATCAACTCATCAACCTATAAACCTATAAACCTATCAACTCATCAACCTATAAACCTATAAACCCATCAACTCATAAGCCCATCAATCTAAATTTGCCCTCGTTTATTTCGGCTACGCCTTTAAACGATCCCTGTGTTCTTCAGTCGTTCGTTTCTGCGAAACTTCACGCTTCCGAAACCCCGGGATGTTGGAGGTATTTCAAAAATCAACTCATCAACCTATAAACCTATCAACTCATCAACCTATAAACCTATAAACCCATCAACCTATCAACCCAACAACTCATAAGCCCATAAGCCCCCCATGAAAACACTCTCCCTCCTGCTCATGCTCCTCACTATCCTGATGATAGTTGGATTTGGTATGTTTTATCTCCTTGGTTTTGCGATGTCGTTTGATGCGCCGGGGTCCACCACAGATCCGAAAGCCTGGGGTATGCGGTTAATGCTCTTTGCTCCGAGACTCATCTTTCTCGTCTGTCTGATCCTGGCATGGAAAGCCTATGCAGGAGGCCATTTTGGAAAATCTGTTATGCTTGGCATGGTTTCTCCGGTCGTATGCATAGCGCTCTATACATGGATGAGCGTCACATCAATGTCGTCAATGAAGGAATACAATGACCATGTGGCCAAAGAGGAGGAAATGAAAGCCAAATACCCTGTAGAAAAATATGTGCGTACGGCTGATGGGGTTTCTGATACCATTATTGTCTGGCCAAATGGCATTGTCGCTTACCGATTACATATCGAAGGGATGGAAAATACGTGGAATGGCACACTCGGAGATTTAAGCGAGGACCGGAAGACGATCACCTATGACCGCAGGTCGGATACAAAACTTCAGATAGAAGAGCTCTATCATTTTATGGATCAAGAGGGGCGGATATTTACAAATGTGTATGCTGTAAAGTAATATGCTTTATCGTTTACTTCAGTAAGCATTTGGGATCGCAGATAGCGCAGATGTGTTTTTAAAAAAGTATTACGCAAATTAAGTTTCTCTTCCTACAGATGCTAAATACAAATTGCAAATTGTAGACCCCAAAAAAGTACATTGCAAAGTACTGACTGTAAACCGTTGACTGGAAACTGCTGACTGTTGACTGTCAACTGTTGACTACTGACTACTCACTCTTCTTCTTTCCCTTCAGCTTGTCCACTATTAACGTAGTCCCCTTATACTTAGCTTTTTTGAAGGCATTGATCACCTGATCCTGATAATTCTCATCAACATCGAAAACGGTATGTGAAAACTGGATGTCAATCTTTCCGATCTGCGCCTCTTGATCCGGAAGATATTGATTGATCAGCGTGAGTAATGTCTTTGGATTGAATTTATTGACTGTGCCTGCATTGATGACGAGTGATGCAAATTTACCTTTTGGCCTTTCCTCTCCTCTTTTAGCAGGGGCCGGTTTGTCGCCATACCCTCTGTCATCGCGACGTGGTCTTTCTGATTTTGTACTATCATCTCTGTCACTCCTTGGACTTCTTTCTGCCCTTGGAGCCTTGTCATCTCTTGAACCATACTCCTTCTTTTTCCAAGGCTCCCTATCTCCTGTTTCCTGCCTCCTGTTTCCTTGTGCCTGGTCATCCCTTGGACCATATTCTTTCTTCTTCCATGGTTCCCTGCTTCCTGTCTCCTGTCTCCTGTCTCCTGATCCTCTTGAACCCCTGTCATCCCTTGAACCTCTGTCACCCCTTCCGCGATCATCACTGCGATTTTTGCTATCGAGATTGATGTCTCTCGAATCTTTGTAATAGGAAAGAAACTGATTAAACTCAATCGACATAAAACGTTTAATCAGTTCATCCCGGTCAAGCCATGCGAGCTTATTAAAAATCACTGGCAGGTAATCTTTGATCTGATTTTCATCAACCTCAACATTTTCCACCTTATCCACTAAGTGATAGAGTTGCTTTTCACAAATCTCTTTTCCTGTCGGAACAAGTTTCTTTTCAAAAGGCTTACCGATGCGACGCTCCAGTTCACGAAGACGGTTGTGCTCACGTGAATGTATGATCGTAATCGAAACTCCTTTGCGATGCGCACGTCCAGTACGTCCGCTGCGGTGGATATAGACATCCGGATCATCCGGAAGATTATAATTGATGACGTGGGTCAGATCATTGACATCAAGACCTCGTGCGGCTACATCTGTTGCGATCAGCAATTGAAGTGTTTTGCTACGGAAACGCCCCATTGTATATTCTCTTTGCTGTTGGCTGAGATCCCCATGCAATGCATCAGAGTTATAACCATCCGCAGAAAGTTTTTCAGCGATCTCTTTCGTTTCAGCGCGTGTGCGACAAAAGACGATGGCATATATATCCGGATGTACATCAAGAATACGTTTGATGGCTACATAGCGGTCTTTTGCCTGCACCTCATAATAGTGGTGCGTTACATTATCGGCACCGGTCTGTACTTTTTCTGCGGCGATTTCTACGGGTTCATTCATGTAGGTCTTGACGATCCGCATGATTTCTTTCGGCAGGGTAGCAGAAAAAAGAAGTGTTTGTTTTTCTGGCGGGGTGGTGGCAAGTATGGCATCCATGTCATCTTTGAAACCCATGGACAACATTTCATCTGCTTCATCCAGGACCAGCCATTGCAACTGGTCGAGTTTTAGTTTTTTACGGTTGACCAGGTCAAGTGCCCTTCCTGGAGTCGCGACGACGATCTGACACTTATTTTTCAAAGCAAATACCTGGGTATCCATACTGGATCCTCCATATACTGGTATCACTTTTACAGATGGCAAGTCTTTGGCAAAATTCTGCATCTCCCTGGTGATCTGCAGGCAGAGTTCACGCGTAGGGCACAGGATCAATGCTTGTACATGGTCTGATTTGAGATCCAGGTTGTTTAGAATGGGGATACCAAAGGCTCCGGTCTTACCTGTGCCGGTCTGAGCCCTTCCAATTAAATCCTGCTTAGATGCTATAATCTGGGGAATCGCCTTGGCCTGAATAGAGGTGGGCTGCTCAAATCCCATCTCGCTAAGCGCGCTGAGGACTTCCTTTTTGAGGCCCATGTCTTGAAACGTCATCATAAAATCTGCATAACAATAGCTAACGATTAGCCATATTGGGCGCAAAGGTACTCATAATAAGTTAAGCATTAAGCGCTTAGGGATTGATTAACAACGTATCTGGGTGAATGGGGAAATGTTTAAATGTATAATGGTTTAAGGGTTTGACAGATAGTACTGGTGGGCACAGCGTTTAGAAAGTTTAGTTTAATCACACCAAACCCTCTAAACAGTGGCCCGTAAGGGCCGTACACTAAACAGATGGCCCGCAGAGCGCATCGCTAAACACTATCTCGGATCATCCTCCAGTGCTGCCTGAATTTTTTCATTCGCCAGTTTCGTATCATCGGCATCCCCTGTTAAAGGACTACTCATCTGCCTATTTGAAATAAGCAGACTGATACTGATGGGAAAATGATCTGAGCCTACATCCTTTTCCACTTTCATTCCTATCAGGTCAAAATGTTTTTCACAAAAAAATGATCGAGGGGCCAACGGAGAAAAGGATACCTGGCGTGAAAGGTACTGTACAAGCCGCGGCCTCTTCGCGGATCGAGCAAACCACTTATTTTGAGAAAGAGTTCTGTCGTATAACTCCATGCCACGTCATTCAAGTCACCAATCACAAGACAAGGTCCTGTTTCCTTTTTAGTCATTTTCCCCACCATGAGTATTTCGGCATCGCGGTCAGTGCTATACGTATTCTCCTGAGGTACGGGTGGTGAGGGATGAAGGCCGAAAATTTTAATCGAATGATGATGAAAGGCTACTTCGGCCACAATGGATGGAATTTCCTTGTCTATCAGATAGTTTATCTGTTGACGAAGGATAGGCCATTTACTATAAAACAATAACCCATACGTATTGTCGAGTGGTAGCTCAATAGCATAGGGGAAATCCTGGCGCAATATTTTCACTCCTTCCAGCCAATCATTGTTGGTTTCGAGCAAAAATATAATATCAGGATTTCTGTGCTGAACTAATTGCAACATTTTGTAATACTGTTGATTGTCCTGAAATACATTACTGACCAGCACATTGAAGATGGGGCTGTCGTCTGTTGATGCGGCCTTTCCAATCATCTTTTTACCGAAAGGACTGAATGGAAGTATGAGCACCAGGAGGTGAAAAAGGCAACCTAATAAAATGGCAAACAAAAGGTAGTCATACCACGCAGCTCCCCTATACACATAGAACAACCAGAAAAAGCAAAGCACTACAATCATTGAAAATTTTTGAAGGCGCGGGTAATCAAATATCCTGACAATCCAAATGTCCTTTTTCCAAAGCGGCAACAGCACTGTGATGATCAGAATGACGGAAAAAATATAGAGAATAATTCGTAGTATCAACATGTGGATAAAGTGGTAATCTGTTTCAAAGCAAAACTCTAAAGATTCGCTGATGTCAGCTAAGGGTTAAAATCATGGTGCTGATTGCACAACTCCAAGATACATCAAATCAATATGAGCAATTGACTTTAATTAGCACAGCCTAATTCTATAGATCAAGGTATAGTGCTTTATAAAAGGGTACGACTTGGTATTGCTGGTGGTCACAGTGTTTTGAAAGTTTATTTTTTGGCCCGTACGGGCCATACACTCAACAGTTGGCCCGGAGGGCTCATCGCTAAACACTGTATCTCGTTTTTCAGAAAATGGAAGAAAACACGAATATCTACGAAATCAAAAATAGGAATTTCAATTAAAAATTCAAGATCTTTTTACCGCTCCTTTCATTATCCTCAGTGCTCGGATACAATGGATTGTAATGGGCAGGCAAACATGCATGCGTAACAGACTATTCTAGTCAAATCTCAAATGCCGCAGATTTCACCTTCGCCTCCTCCATTATTTTTTGAAACCGTTCCTCACCTTGGATATTGGCCAGCAGTGGGTTAGTAGAGAGAAAAACATAAGGATAAAAAATCTGCATTGAATATTCCAAAAGATCCAGTGCTTTCTCATTTTCACCGATCACAGCATAACATTCTGCCAGGTGAAAAGCAAAGTGATGATCGTTTTGGGCTTCAGTCTCAAGGTCATCCGTAGCGTAGTTCAATGCTTTTACTTTGTCGCCCTGCAGGCCATATTTGAGAAATAGTACTTGCTTCGTAAATGCCCAATCCGGCGCATTCCTTTCCAACTGATCGATCAAAGGATAAGCATCAGTATATCTTGCAGCCCAACAATAGGCAGAGGCCAGCATCCACTGTGTAAGCGGGCTCTCTGGATCCATAAAATAAGCCTTCTCAAAAAAAGGCATCCCATCTGCAAGTTGTGTATCCAGATAGAAGGATGCTTTCATGATTTGATTCATTGGCGTCAGCGGATCGATCTCAACTAGTTTGTCTGCCACATACATGGTCTCCTTGCTCTTTCCAGCATAGAGATAGGTTTCGGTGATCCCAAACAGGGCATCGAGGTTATTCGGTTCGACTAGCAATGCTTTCTTCATGGCATTACAAGATTCTTGCAGATGGCCCTCTGACCAAAGCACCCATCCATTGACGACATGTCCGAGTGCGGAATCCGGGTTCAATTCGAACGCCATATACGCGTACTTTTTCGCCTGCAACAAATGCGACCTGTTGCTCTTGTCGAAATAACGGAAATAAAAATGATGAATATATCCAAACATGGCATACAGTAAATCATTTGGTCCTACGATATCGAGGCCGTCCTGGATCAGCTTCATCGCAAACGCCATCGACTCCCTGCTACCACGGAATACTTCCTGCCTCGCTTTCAGGTAACACTCGAATGCATCTACATTTGTGATAGGTCGCTCTGCCAGTTGTTGATCTTCTTCCGGACTTAATTTCAACTTGAGGGCTTCGACAATAGACCTCGACACTTTCTCCTGGATATCGAAGACATCATCCAGTGTCCCGGTGTATTTATCTGACCATAGCTGTATATCGTTGATGGCATCAATGAGTTGAGCTGAAATCTTAATCGTGTGGCCGGCTTTGCGTACACTGCCTTCCAGTACATAGCGAACATTAACTTCAGCGGCGATTTCCTTCATCTTTTTCTGCGTGCCTTTCAATGTCATCACAGAGCTCCTGGAGATCACAAGCAGTGTCTTAACTCCGGACAAGTCTGAAATAATTTCTTCCGTCAATCCGTCACTGAAATATTCTTGTTCCGGGTCGCTACTCATATTGGCAAAAGGTAACACGGCAATACTATTAGGTCGAACTTGTACGGCTTTATGTTCAGCCATCGGAACGTGATTGTTTGTCATGAGGACCTCATAAATCTTCAGGGGTTCCTTTACATTCTTCAGTGTTTCTTCGCTCACGAACCTGGTCTGGATACCTTGCTTGTTGGAAACATTGTGATGCACTGCCTCTGAAATATAGATACTTCCGGGTTGCGCCATAGATTGAATCCGTGAAGCAATATTGACTCCATCGCCGAATACATCTTCATTCTCGAACACCACTTCCCCGAGATGAATACCGATACGCAGTTGAAAGTCATTAGCTGCACTACATGCTTCTTGAATTTGAATAGCAGCTTGCACTGCTTCTGATACGGTATTAAAACTGGCCATCACGCCGTCGCCTAGTTCCTTGATCCATCGACCATCGAATTGCGCGATGAGTGGTTTTTGAATTTCTCTGTTTTTCTTTAGGTACTCGAATGCTTTGTGTTCGTCATAACCCATCAGTGCGGTATACCCGACGATATCGGTAAACATGATGGCGGCGAGCTTGCGGGTTTGGGTCATTTGCTTAATTGGTGCGGCTTTAGGAGTGATTGCACCTTTCACGGCTAAAGTAGGATTTATTTGGGGGATGGGGCGTGGGGCGACTTGATATGCTTTTGCGTTTCACTTGTTTGCGCAAATACAATATTCATAACACCTTTAAAAGCCGCACGCTCATTCCTGCTGTTTTAGCGTCGAACGCCTTCGGGCTTTTGATGCCCGGATCACTGATCAAGGGGAATGTGACGTTGGTGAGATAAGGAATGAGGATTTGGGTGAAAAACAAGAGGCAGCGACACGATTAATCAAGGAAGCGTTATACATAATAAAGGCGCGATAAATCGCGCCTCTACATTTTGTATCAATAATTTGACCCACGGTCAAAGGTCATTTTTATTCACAACTCACCATTGACAACTCACCCTTTACGATTCATCCTCCTCATCCAAATCATAGGTTTGATTATCCTCTTCAAGATCTTCATGGTTATCCCCTCCGATGCTGTAGTAATTGTTTTCCTCATCTTCATTACCAATGTCTTCCTGATCATCATCGAGTTCAGCACCGGGAACATCAAGATCATCTCCCGGGAGGTCACCATCGATTTCTATTTCTTCATCCGGATCGATCTCCCATTTTTTCTCTGAAGATTTGATTTTGGAGAGATCAGCCGGATCTATGTCCTTTTCCTCTTTCGCACGACTATAGATGTCGTCCTTTGCAGGGTATTTCGGATATCCTTCCACAGTATCTTTGGATGGGTTCGGCTTGTGATCGTCCGTTGGGTTTGGCTTTTTCATAAAAGGTAGGTTTGACTACTATAACCCCATCCCAGACAAATTGTTGTGGAAGGCCTTGTTTGGATGAATACAAAAATTAGCAATGCGGGCACCTGTGACCTGAATGGGTGGATCATGATTATCATTCCTTGTGTATCACTTCTGCTCCAGCACCTCTAGTACCTTCATGATCACTTCCTCCGGGCTCCACCCCTCTTGACTGTTCGTCACACCTAGTCGTGCTACCATCAGATCCCTGGAAGGAATACCCACGATCCACTGACTCTGGAATCCTTTGAAGTAATACGTATCTGCCGGCAGACCCGGCAATTTCCTGTCAGCAGGATCAGGAGCTGCATTGAGCCATATATGCGCACCATAACATGCATCAGGTGCATGAGGTGTAGGGGTGAGTGAATATTTCACCCAACCTTCCGGCAGGATGCGCGCGCTATTCCACACACCATCATCCATGTACAACTTGCAGACACGCAGCCAGTCACGCGCACTCATGCTGAGATAACTCGATCCCACAAAAGCATCCGATTCATCATGCTCAAACACTGCCGTAGTGATGCCAAGGCGATTGAAAAATTCATCGTAGGCAAGATGATGCAGCGCCTTAGACGTGCCGCCAATATGTGTGTATAAAACATCAGCAAGTAGATTGGACGAACCACTTGAATAGACCCAGCGCATATCCGGCCTTGCAGCAGGCGGACGTGCTCTAGCAAATACACCCATGTCTGCACTTGCATACAACATCTTCGTGGCATTTGCCAGTGGTGTATAGTTTTCATCAAAGTCAAGACCACTCTCCATCCGCAACAGATGATCAATATTGATCTCTTTACGGACATCATCTTCCCAATCCGGTATATCGATCGGAGCATGTATATCAAGACCATGTTCTTTCACCATCACTCCTGTCAGCGCACCTGTAATACTTTTGGTGGCAGACCAACCGAGGAGTGGTGTATTTACCTCAACCCCTTCGGCATAGCGCTCTCCGATGATTCGTCCCTTCCAAGCTACCACCAGCGCAAGCGTATTGTTTTGCGTAGCAGGATCATCTGTGGTCTCCTGCATGGCGTCGTCGAGTAGCTCATCAAGCGCATGCCAATTGATATCCCCCTTGATACTATCACGACTCACCATATTCCCTCTAGGCCATATAATATTTAATGAATCGACTTTTAAATTTTTGTGATCGATATGCGAATTATCATGACGGGTATGTAATTCTTCGGCTGTACTACTGACCAGTAATGTACATCCACATCCCTCTCTCCACACCGCCGTACGCGGCCTCAGCCATCCAAAGTACCGCACCGTCACTTCTTTTCGGGCAGTATCCATTTCTGGTACAAC
>JAWXAW010000014.1:0-3951 GCA_034439675.1 Saprospiraceae bacterium
ACTGATACTTCGACTCCGCTCAGCACAAGCAACACTCACAACTCACAACTGATACTTCGACTCCGCTCAGCACAAGCAACACTCACAACTCACAACTGACAATTCACAATTTACAATTCACATGATAGAACCGAATAAAACAATAGGAGAAGGCATCCTCGAATATAACTCCGCCAGAGAAAGGCTATTGCTTCCTGAATATGGCCGCAATATTCAGAAGCTGGTGCAGCATGCCAAAGAAATGGAAGATCCTGAAAAACGGCAGTGGTATGTGGAAACCCTGATCGAACTCATGAATCAGATGCTCCCGGGCACCAAGACTTCCGTTGAGATAGCAGACAAACTCTGGAACCATCTCTTTTATATTGCAGCATACGAATTAGAGGTGAAAGTACCTGATAATGTGATTATCCATAAAAAGGGAGATGTCTTTATGATACCTTCTGATGATATGGAATATCCTCAGCGGAAAATTCCATATCGCCATTATGGGTGGAATGTACATACCATGGTACAGAAAGCTATTGGAATGGAACCCGGTGTCAAACGGGATGAATTTGCCAAGATCATTGCCTCCTACATGAAACTGGCTTATCGCACTTGGGGTAAAGAACAGTTTGTCAACGACGAACTCATCAAGGCAGACCTGCGCAAGATGTCACAGGGGCTGGTAGATGTACCAGACGATGCCAGTATAGACAGCTACAAAAATGTTACCTCTTCCCCAGTGAATAATAATCCACAACAGCGGCGCAAACAACACAAGGGTGGCTCGGGTGGCGGCCAGCAGCATGGCAGACGATTTCAATCCAATCGTCCAACAAATTCAAACAGCAGTAATAAAAACAAGAAGAGATACTAAGCAAGGAGCAGGGAGCTAGGCGCAAGGAGAACGGAGTGCTGAGCAAATTGAACGGAATACTCACAACTCACCATTCACAACTCACATTGCAAACTGCTAACTGAAAACTGCCAACTGAATGAAACTTTCCCTATCCTGGCTGCGAATCCTTTGGATCACTTTTGTGCTTGCATTGCCAGCGGTCATCCTTTATAGTTTATTTACAAGAGTAGTTAAATGTCCTGCATGTTATCTTTTTGAGGATGGCGGAGACGGACTGAAGAATTACTACACCCTGGATTACTATGTAAAGCATGATGATGGGTGGCATTTTTCCGGGATGAATTATCCGTATGGAGAGCATATCATCTATACAGACAATCAGCCGATACTCGCCTTGACGCTCAGATGGATCGACCAGCACATAACAGATATGGATCGCCATGTCATTGGCACCCTCAATATGCTGATGTTGATCTCGATCTATCTCGCGATCATGTTTACCTATCTTCTCCTGAGGCGATGGATGATCGGCAGGTGGTGGGCATTTGGTGCCGCACTTTGTATCATATTTCTCTCTCCGCAGTTATGGCGCCTGCACGGGCATTATGGATTGGCTTACGTTTTTTTTCTGCCGCTCTTACTTCTGCTTATAGACTTGTTGATCAGAGGAAATGGAAAAAAATGGATCTGGGGAATCGCTTCTGGACTGGTCATTGTCGCGATGAGTCTTACACACATGTATTTCCTGCTGTTGAGTTTGGTAGTTGTTTTTTCCATACTTGTTTTCTGGTGGTGGTATAACAGAAAGGATAAGATGGCGGTGCGAACTATCGTACCATTGCTCATAGGTGTCATTATTCTGCCAGGATTATTTCTTATAGGCCTGCGTAAAATAACGGATCCCATCCAGGACAGGCCCACAGAACCCTGGGGTATAGACTCACACACTATCAATTTTGAAACCACTTTCTTTCCATTTATCCCACCGCTAGACAAGACCTGGACTACTATCCTTAAGAGCGATAAACCAATCACAGAACGTGTAGCATATGTTGGTATGTTTGGATTTTTGATGCTGCCGGCTATACTGGTTTTCCTTTTCAGAAAATGCGAAGATGAAGTTCTCCGTTCCCATGTGAAAATCTTTCTATGGGCTGGTGTCGTTTCATGGTGTATGGCAGCTGGCATTTTTTATCAGCATGGCTTTAAATTCTTTTGGGAGGCTGTGCCTTTATTAAAACAGTTTCGTGGCCTCGGCCGGTTTGGCATTCCCTTCTACTACCTCTACTTGCTGGTATGCACCTACATAGCCTGGCATATGTATAGGCGATTGAAAGAAAGGGAACTTGGTTGGATCGGAGGTTATATCCTGGGGGCTATTATTTTGGTTTGGGGATTTGAATCGTGGCTGAATATTAAAGCCGTCAGAGATCCGGTCTTCAGGCAAAACCTTTGGCTATCGAGTGCAAAAGATGATTACGTCCCCTTGCTCCAGGCTGCAGGCTATACGCCCGATTCTTTTCAGGCCATCCTGCAATTGCCATTGGTGGCTATCGGAAATGAAATGATGGGCGTCACCAGGGGATTCTGGACCATGCGCGAAGGTGTACATGCCTCCACTGAAACGGGTTTGCCTATGATTGACTACGCTATGTCCCGCACCTCGATATCTCAGGGCATGGATATCGTTGGATTGATATCAACTCCTTATGCAGAAAAAAGAAGAGCAAGTCATTTTAATGACAAACCCATTCTCTTGCTTTGTGAAGAGGCGTTTGTGATTCCCGCAGAGCAAAAGTGGATCGTACTGGCAAAAAAAATAGGCACTTACAAATCAATTACTTTATATGCTTTGCCGTCAGCTGTATTCAAAACAGTATCCCTGCCGGCATTACCTGCTGATCAGAAAGATGTTCCGTGTGCCGGTTGGTTTGTAGGATTTGATGACCATCCATGTGACACCATGATGTCCGGAACTGGTGCTCTTCCCATCGTATCTGCACCTACATCGATTTGGTCTGTTACGGACACTTCATCTTTTGAGCGTTCATGGATCGTTAGCTTCTGGTCTCATATCGACAACCGAAGAGGAGAAGTGCCTGTGCCGCGTATGATGGAAACCGGACCTGATGGTACTGTGTTGCGAAACACAGGCCTGCATCGTGAATCAATAGCGTGGTCTGAAGCTCATGGCGAATGGATCGAAATTTCATTTGCATGGAACACATTAGGCAAAGGATATAAATACGAATTGATCATTGATAATAAGGGGCCTGTCATTGACAACTTGCTGATCAGACCATTGGGAGATACGTGCATCTATCATTTTCCCAATATGACTTTGTATAATAATTTGCCGATACCCACTACAAAATGAGGGAACTCCTTAAAATAATAATACGTCGCTGGCCATGGCCGCTCACCCTCAACGAGCGATATGACCGACAGACAAAAGCTGTCATCCAAAAAGTCTGCAAATCCGATAGTCTATGCATTGATGTAGGCTGTTTTAAAGGAGATATCCTGCAAGCCATGATTGATAGAGCGCCCACTGTCCGTCACAAAGCTTTTGAACCGGTACCTCAACAATATGCTTTCTTGAAAGAACACTTTGGCAACAAAGCTGATATCTATCCATACGCACTGGGTGATGAAAACAAACAAACTACCTTTCATCATGTCGTCAGCAATCCAACTTATTCAGGACTGCAGCAACGTCAATATAAAGGTGAGGAGATCATCAATGAAATAGCAGTCGACGTCAGGAAAATGGATGATGTCATCGGGCATGATATCCCGGTACACCTGATCAAGATTGATGTTGAAGGCGGCGAACATGATGTCATCCAGGGGGCTGCTACCATTTTAAAAAAATGGCACCCTTATCTCATTTTTGAACATGGCATCGGTGGCGCAGACAAATATGGGATCACGCCTGGTGATGTGTATGATCTTTTGGTCAGTACGCTTGGATACCGGATTTGTCTTATGGGAGATTTTCTCAAAAAAGATACGATTGAAGGTTTTACGCGTGCTGCGTTTGAGGATCAGTTCTGGAAAGGTACAGACTGTTACTTTCTGGCTCTTTGGAAAGCGTGAGAACGTGA
>JAWXAW010000015.1:0-8261 GCA_034439675.1 Saprospiraceae bacterium
GGTGAGCGTAGTCGAACCATCATTTTTCACATCACCTTTCTTTTCGGTTGGTGAGCGTAGTCGAACCATCATTTTTCACATCACCTTTCTTTTCGGTTGATGAGCGTAGTCGAACCATCATTTTTCACATCACCTTTCTTTTCGGTTGGTGAGCGTAGTCGAACCATCATGCTTCTGCTTCGCTCAGCACACCGCTTTTCACTTGAAAAGTGCCCGGAGAGGGACTCGAACCCTCACATCCTAACGGACACATGCCCCTCAAACATGCCTGTCTACCAATTTCAGCACCCGGGCGGGTAACGAATGGGAGGCGAAGATAATTTAAAAATGAAAAATCAAGAGAATAGAGTTAAAAACTCGGCATGAGGATCCCATAAGTCGGCGCGATTATTTCCATAATACTGATTGTCAGTATTTAGTACATTATACAAATCTATTATGTAATGGAAAGTATCCTTAAGTAGTTTATCCCATAAATCAAGTATATAGACATATGTTAATAAAAACTATCGATGGCTTTGGAAATTTATTCAAGGATAAGTTACCTTTATGACCATCAGGGTATGGTTTCAGGTATAAATTTTTTTTTATATATGATATAAACTTTTGCCGCCACGCCTACGTTAAGATGATATCTAATGACACTGATCCGCAGGATTCGCCTGCTAATCATAAAGAAGTAGTTTTCTTATTTTGAGACCTTAGTCGAAAAAGCCCGGAGCAAATGTGCATACGGGCTTTTCGACGTTTTTGATCCCCAAAAACCTTCGAAAAGCGTATCCACCAAATGAAAAGAGAAGAGTGAATAGTGAAAAGTTTTTGGTTCAATACACCTTCTTTTTAATACTTGATTTTGCAGTCCGTAGTGAAGAAATTAGCATGACTTTAATTTCACCACAATTGCTAATCAACTCTTTAAACGCATCATTTTCATTGTAGTCGGTCGCATGCAGTAACTCCAGAAAGAATTCGGATTCATTTGCTTATTTTAGCGAAATACTTAGTTTGCTGATAAAGTCTTCTTTACTTTGTACAAACTCAGCTTCACGATCATTAGCTCCTACAGAAGTTCCACATTTAAGAAGTTGGCGGCTCATTACAAATTCTTTTTTCTCCGATTGTAACCGCTGAACCAAGCGGACAATCTTTACAGCAATTTCAAAGGACTTTTGCTTCAGGATTTAAGGTTTCATAACTGACTAGTATTCAATGGTGAAATTGAAAATTAGGTTAAGGGAAATTAAATGCAACTTTTTTTTCTTTGTAAAGTGTTTTAATTTTTCATACTTCGACTTCGCTCAGCACATCACTTTTCATTTTTCTACTACACTTTTCACTTTTCACTTATTTTGCAGTATGCCTGAATTCGTCCATCTCCACTGCCATACCCACTATTCCCTTCTGGATGGTGCTTCCCATATTCCCGAACTGATGGATAAGGCGGTAGCGGATGGGCAAAAGGGAATAGCGATCACAGACCATGGTAATATGTTCGGCGCTTTTGAATTTGTATCAGAAGCTAAAAAACGAAATCTCAAAGCACTCGTTGGTTGTGAATTTTATCTGGTACATGACCGTCACAAAAGACAGTTTCAAACCTCTAAGGGAGAAAGGGATCAACGCTATCATCAGCTCCTGCTTGCAAAAGATCAGGATGGCTACCAGAATCTTTCTAAACTTTGTTCACTCGGGTTTATAGAAGGTACCTATAGCGGATTCCCTCGTATTGATAAGGAATTGTTGTTGCAATATCACAAAGGTCTCATTGCCACCAGTTGTTGTATCGGTGCCGAAATCCCACAGACCATCCTGACCGGAGATCTTGAAAAAGCAGAAAAGGCACTTCAATGGTGGCTAGATCTTTTCGGTGAAGATTTCTATATCGAATTGCAACGCCAAAGAGGCCTCGATTCTATTGATGATACAGGGATGAGTCAGGAAAAGGTAAATCAGATCCTCCTGGGTTTTGCCAGAAAATATAACATCAAGGTCATCGCCACTAACGATGCACACTATATCAACGAGGAAGATGCCAAGGCACATGATATCATCCTGTGTGTCAATACCGGCAAAAAAATGTCAGATCCAGGAAGATTCCAGTTTCCAAGCACTGATTTTTATTTCAAGACGCAACAGGAGATGAACCTGATCTTCCATGATATCCCGGAAGCGATCGACAATACCAATGAGATTTTTGATAAGATCACATCGCCTGTGCTGACGCGTGATGTGTTACTCCCAAATTTTCCATTACCACAAGGTTTCAAAGATCAGTCTGTGTATCTGAGACATCTTGTACATGAAGGTGCGCTACATCGGTATGGTACCATTCTGCCAGAGATCAAGGAACGATTGGATTGGGAGCTCAGCGTCATAGATAAGATGAACTTCGGGGGATATTTTCTGATCGTCCAGGATTTTATCAGGGCCGCGCGGCGTATGGATGTTAGTGTTGGACCGGGAAGGGGATCAGGCGCGGGGTCAGCAGTCGCCTATTGCCTCACCATCACCAACATAGATCCGCTTAAATACAATCTGCTCTTTGAACGTTTCCTCAATCCTGAGCGAGTGTCTATGCCGGATTTTGATATTGACTTTGATGATGAAGGTCGTCAGCGTGTCATAGATTATGTAGTGGATAAATACGGGCGTAACCAAGTAGCCCAGATAGTTACTTTCGGCACCATGGCTGCTAAATCATCCATTCGCGACGTTGGACGAGTGCTGGAGTTGCCACTATCCGATACAGACCGTCTGGCAAAGATGATTCCGATAACCCCAGGCACCACACTCGCTAAAATTTTTAAAGCGGGTAACGAAGCAGAAAATGATGCGCAATCCCGCGATCTTGAAAATATCCGCAAGCTAAGGGATATCGAAAAGCTCGATAACGCCGAAGGAGAAATTCTGCGGCTTGCTCAGCAGGTTGAAGGCACGGTTCGTAATACAGGTATTCATGCCGCAGGTGTCATTATAGCGCCGGGAGATATCATGCAATTTATTCCTGTGTGTACGTCCACAGAAACGGATTTATTGGTGACCCAGTTTGAAGGAGGTGTGGTCGAAGCAGCGGGTATGCTTAAAATGGACTTCCTCGGTCTCAAGACACTGTCGATCGTCAAGGATGCCATTAAAATCATTGCTGAACGTCAGGGGACAACAACATTGATCGACCCGGATAATATTCCGCTCGATGATCCGGCCACTTTTACATTGTTTCAGAAGGGAGAGACTATAGGTATCTTCCAGTTTGAATCCTCAGGTATGCAGAAATATCTGCGTGAACTGGTACCAACTAATATTGAGGATCTAATCGCCATGAACGCGCTGTATCGGCCAGGTCCTATGGGGTATATACCTATGTTCGTCAACCGTAAGCATGGTAGAGAACCTGTTGATTATCCGCATGAATGGCTAACCGATTTGTTGAAACCAACATATGGCATCATGGTCTACCAGGAGCAGATTATGCAAGGGGCGCAAATCATGGCCGGCTACAGTCTCGGCGCTGCAGATATGTTGCGCAGAGCGATGGGGAAGAAGAAGGCCGATGAAATGGAAAAGCATCGTCAGATATTTGTGGAAGGGGCGACTAAAAAAGGGGTGCCTTCGGTTAAGGCGGATGAGATATTTGAAATCATGTCCAAGTTTGCAAGCTATGGATTCAATCGTTCGCATAGTGCAGCATATACAGTGCTGTCAGTCCAGACAGCTTGGTTAAAGACGCATTTTCCTGCCGAATTTATGGCAGCAGTATTGACGCACAATAAGAATGATATTTCGAAGCTCAATTTTTTCCTTCGCGAGTGTAAGCGAATGAATATACCTGTATTACCTCCGGATGTCAATGAGAGTAATATCAATTTTACGGTGAACTCAAAGGGGGCCATTCGCTTTGGACTTTCCGCGTTGAAAAATATGGGTGAAGGATCCGGTGATGATATCATCAATGAACGGAAGGCAAATGGGCCTTTCACCAGCATATTCAATCTGACCTCCAGGGCCAATCTGAAGGCAGTCAATAAGAAAGCATTGGAGGCATTGGTCATGGGTGGAGGAATGGATTGTTTTGAAGGCACGCATCGTGCTCAATACTTCGCGCCAACAGAGAAGTATGAATCGCTCATCGAACATGCTATCCGATATGGTCAATCAGTGCAGGCACAAGCGAGCCAGACACAACTCTCTTTATTTGGCGATCTGACTGGCAATATGTTTCAGGAGCCACCGATGCCACAAGTTCCGCAGTGGACCTTGATTGAAAAGTTGACGAGAGAAAAGGAAATAACCGGAATATATATGTCGGGTCATCCGTTGGATGATTACAGACTTGAAATCGAACATTTCACCAACTGCCCGCTGGATATGGTGACTGTGCATAAAGATAAGCACCTCAAACTCGCTGGCATGGTGACAGCTGCTGATCATCGCATCACTAAAAAGGGAACAGGGTGGGGGATCTTCACATTGCAGGATTTCAGAGGCTCGTTAGATATCAGACTATTCAATGAAGATTACAAAAAGTATAGGGACATTATGACTATTGGCGAGGCGCTTTTTGTAGAAGGACATTATCAACTCAGCTGGAATGGTCAGGAGCACGAATTCAGAATTACCTCCGCCCGTATGCTGGCCAGCATAGGAGAAGAGCTGACCAAATCCATCACTGTAAAAATCTCCATTGATCAGTTGGATCAGTTTCTCCTCGATAGCCTGGACAAGATATGCGAGACACACAAGGGCAGGCATAAGCTTAAGTTGCAAGTCTATGACCGCGAAGATGATTTTATTCTTGGCCTGATCTCAAAATCCAATAAGGTCAAAGCAGCAAGTGCCCTTATAGAGGATCTGGATGCGTTGGGGATAAAGTATAAACTCAATTAGCAGAGTGCTTTTAGAATTTGGCATAGAGCAGAGCACATATTTCGTATCCTTAGGATAACGAAGAATGTATGGATCTCTCGACCGACGAATAGCCCTCTTACTTTCTTACTTTCTTACTTTCTTGCATTGCTTACAACCCAAAACGTTAAAATATTGTTATAGAGCTATCCGTTAACAGCTATAGGATTCCCCGGATAGTTATCATTACGACATGATCTATTGGCTTTTAAGCATATTTATTCAGGGGACTTTTCCGAAAGCGGAAAAGGAAAGCTTGTGGATAGTCCCGGAAACGGATTCATTGGCAGTGCAAGTGCTCAATTATGACCAACTGAAACCATTCCTGCACAGCAAATCTGACACAACGTATGTGGTCAATTTCTGGGCGACTTGGTGCTCTCCTTGTGTTCAGGAATTGCCTTTTTTCCTGGAGTTAGACTCCATGTACCGCGATCAACCTTTTAAACTGATCCTGGTGAGTCTTGATTTCAAGAAAGATTATATTCGTAAACTTGAGCCGTTTGTCAGGCAAAGGAAGATTGAAGACCATGTGGTAGTGCTCGAAGATAACCGGGCCAACTTCTGGATCGGGGATATTGACCCTCAATGGTCCGGCGCGATTCCAGCCACCCTGGTATACCGGGGAGACCAACGTGCCTTTTTTGAAAGAACTTTTCATCATGCAGATGAGTTAACTGATATAGTAAAACCATTTTTAAACTTATGACTATGAAATCACAGATCGGTAAATTGCTCCTCGCCCTATTTACAGTCACATTAATCAGTGCGGTCGCCCCCGTGGTGGACGCATATAAAGTTGGCGAACAAGCTGCTGATTTTTCATTGAAAAATGTGGATGGCAATATGGTGTCCCTTGCAGATTACAAAGGGGTCAGCGGGTATATTATTGTTTTTACATGCAATACATGCCCATACGCGGAAATGTATGAAGACCGAATCATTGCGTTGCACAATAAATATGCTTCTCAGGGTTATCCGGTAGTAGCCATCAATCCTAACGATCCTACTGTAAAACCTGGTGACGACTTCGCGTCTATGCAAACCAGGTCAAAAGAGAAAAAATTCCCTTTCAAATACCTGTTTGATGATGGACAAAAAGTGTATCCTGCTTTTGGCGCTACACGCACACCCCATATATTCTTACTGGATGCCAACAGGTATATCAGGTATATAGGCGCTATCGATGACAATGCACAAGATGCATCCCTGGTCAGTGTTAAATACCTTGAAAATGCCATTGCCTCTCTCAAGGCTGGAAATAATCCTGATCCTTCAGAAACCAAAGCAATTGGTTGTACCATTAAAGTGAAAAGCTAAAAGAGAAGAATAAAAAGTATAGTAATTACACTTAAAAAAAAGGCGTCCAACATTTGTGGGACGCCTTTTTTATTTGAACTACTCATCCCCCAAAAGCAATTCTCAATTCTCACCTGGTTTGTCCTCCTTCAACCCTTTTGGTTGAATTCCTCTATACCGTCCATTGAGTTTCAATTGATGGGCCAGGAGCCACTCGATCTGTCCGTTGGTGCTGCGAAATTCATCCGCCGCCCACTTCTCCAGTGCGGTGTATACATCTTCATCGATGCGTAAGACAAATTTCTTTTTCATTCAGATAGAGTTAAGTCCCCTTTTGGCGATGTGCTGAGCGAAGCCGAAGTAGGATTTAGGGGCAAAAATGGTTATTGATACAACGTTCCGGTATTGATTACCGGAGTCACTTCCTTATCACTGCATAAGACGACCATCAGATTGCTGACCATGGTTGCCTTCTTGTCGTCGTCAAAATGTATAATGTTCTTGCCTGAAAGATCTTTGAGTGCCATTTCCACCATACTGACGGCGCCTTCGACGATTTTAAATCTTGCTGCAACGATAGCTTCCGCTTGCTGCCGCTTGAGCATAGCACTGGCGATCTCCTCCGCGTAGGCGAGATATCCAATCCTGGCTTCCATGACCTCAATACCTGCAATGGCGAGCCTTTCAGACAACGCAAGCTCCAAAGCGTGATTGATTTCCTGAAGACCAGAACGGAGGGTGATTTCAGTCTGATGATCATCAAAATTGTCATAGGAATATTGCCCAACCAGGCTCCGGACGGCGGCATCACTCTGTAATTTGACAAAACTGGCGTAATCATCAACCTCAAAGGCAGCCTTATAGGCATCCCGGACACGCCAGACAGTGATCACGCTGATGAGAATGGGGTTGCCTCGCTTGTCATTGACTTTCACTCGCTCACTTTCAAAATTGCGGGCACGAAGAGAGATGCCTTTTTTGGTAAAAAATGGGTTAGCCCAGAAGAATCCATTGTCTTTCGCAGTTCCCTTATATTTTCCAAATAGTGTTATTACCCTGGAACTGTTGGGATTAATGAAAAAGAAACCAGTGGACATCAATAGGGTCAATATTAAAATCGAACCCGGAATCCCTGGATGCCAGAGGTTTACGATACCCGCTATGGCAAGGACTGCAAGCCCAAAAAAGAGAATTAAAAACAGGTAACCTGAAAAGGGTGTAAATGATTTTTCCATGATTTTTCTATTTTGATATTAAAATGATATCACAAATATATCACTGCAATTTTAAATTCGCAAGACCCAAGCTCAAATTATCGATAGAAATGGGCTAAAATCTGATGAGTTTATGACATAGAATAAATTTAACATGTATTGTGAATTGAAAAACAAGTAGTTATATAGGTAAATTAGATATATCTACCGCAAAACCGTTACATCTCCATGCTTAATCGTTACCTCTTGTTCATTTGAGAATTTGTAACGTTAGGTCCAAGCGTATACAACCGATTGGACGAGTTTGCCATAATGTTCACCATTCCAGCCTTTAAAGGGGCTGTCGGAATCGAAAACCATATTACCACTTCTATCAAATATGCTAAACTCCCATATTTCAAAAGGTATATCCTGGATTGTTCCAGAAACATCGTTGTTACCATCCGCGTTTGGACTAAACACGTTTGGTAAGTATATTTCACAAACTGATTGTAGTTGTATAATTGTATCAATGGTGCACATTAATTCGTCCTGAATTTGGATATGATAAGTTCCGGAATGCAAATTTCTAATGTCGCTAATGAATAGTTGACCGGATAATTTTACTAATGGATGGATTGCAATACGTACATAAAAATGGTAGAAAAGGGGTGTATCACTTTTCTCTAAGTACGCCCTTTCAGGGCTTCTGTCAATTTCCCCCTCTCGATAGGCCCCAAAGGGGCTGGGAGTAGAAATGGGGTTCAGCCCATTTAGGTTGATCTTGAGATTCTGAAGCAATGTGATAATCTGGGATGCATTCCTTTATAATGCAATAAATATTTAATACATACAATCCATATAAAC
>JAWXAW010000016.1:0-17718 GCA_034439675.1 Saprospiraceae bacterium
CCATGATTATTCTCCGGTTGGTGAGCGTAGTCGAACCACAATTATTCTCCGGTTGGTGAGCGTTATCGAACCACAATTATTCTCCGGTTGATGAGCGTAGTCGAACCATGATTATTCTCCGGTTGGTGAGCGTAGTCGAACCATCACTCCTTCCCCGACCATTCCGACACATTCCTGTTGTCGTCATAAGGGATCTCAGGCGGGTAGCCAAAGAGCTTATACGAAAATATCCGTGCCTTCCTGGCCACTTCAGAATGTGAGCGCATATAGTTGAGGGAATTGTAATCATAAATTGATTTTGCAGGAATGAACCCAAGGGATTTTGGCATGTTGTTGAGGGAGAAACTGGTCATCAGGGTATCTTTCCAACTCAGCACTTCCTCTATTTCAATCACGGCGAGATCCTGCCAGGGAAATATTTTCTCGTCCCACGGTATCTGGTTGTTAAAGATTTCCGGACTGTCATCATCTGCAGCGATACGGGTTTGGATTTGCATCATGTACTTCGCTCCCTCTTTCTCGATTCGCTGTTTATATTCATCCTTAAGGTAATTCCTGGACCGCGTTTCATTTGGAAATACGCGCTGATTGCAGGTGTCCCAGTCACTAAGGTCTGTGGTGATGCCGGTTTCAGGTTCTTTGTCAAAAGGCATCGCTCTGTATTTAGCATATCGTTTTATCCCGTCCTTTCCAATAAAGAGATAAGGTGTGAGGCTGTGATATCGAAGATTGTGAAATGAAGTTGGATTCCTGCGGAGTGATACTTTTGCCCCTTCAAGACCCTGTGGATATATACGATAGTAATCATGATACTCGACGCCCCATTTTTGCTTTCGGAGTTTGGCAAACTGTAAGAAACTTCTTGCTGACCAGAAAAGGTTGATAGGCCCGGTATTCATCTCCATGTCGAAAGGACTTTCCATGTGATGCTCTGAAAATTTAACGGATAAGCTTCGGATACAATTCATCGCATCATCCAGAAAAGTTGCTGATGCGTGGCGCACCCTCGCCGGAAAAGTCCTACCAGGTTGAAAAAAATCATGCGGCGGAAATGCAGGATGATCGACGATACGCACCTTCCCTTTTGCGGCTATCCCATTGTTGTGACTCATCCGGTATCGATGCGGGATGCTGAGTGTAACAACAAGTGCCCAGGCAAACATTTTTGAAATAAACCAGAGCACCATTTTATCCCAGGCCGAGGTGATCATATACCAGATGAAAGATCCAATCGAGGTTCGCTTTGTCATAGGTGAAGTATTAAAGGAGGCCATTTAAATGTTTGTCCTTGATTCAATATTTTCTACAATCACATCCAACGCAGCAAATTGCTCTTTTTTCGAAAGGAGCAATTCACCAAAATAGGGGTTGATATCACGCTCTTCATTGCGTGTGATAAAACCATATTCAGTGCGTGAAAGGAGGTTACTAAACCACATCATCTGTGTACTTCTCGTGAGATCAGGAGCGATACTCAAATCATCTTCCGGTGATAATACACCTGATTCCTTGTCTCCATATCTCAAGCCGAGACAATTGTACAAGACCTCTCCAATGTCCTCATTCTGATGTTCATTTGCCCAGGTATGTAAAAAAGTGGCGACAAAAATCATATACGAACAAGCCTTCTTCAAATTTGCTATTTCTTCCCTTTCATTTTCAGGCAATAGAGCGCTGGTCAGTGTCAATGGAGATACTACTTTCAATTGACCATCTCGATGCTGTCTAGGCAAGTTATAATCGAAACAAAACTGTGCAGTCAGGTACTCCTTCATGTCCTCATACCTGGCCTTCTCTCTGGGTTCAAGATGGGAAAAATCTATATCCGATAGAAATACCGGTACACTATGATTGACCAGATCTTCGGAAAAACAATAAACTTCATGCCAATACTTTCTGATGTCATCCAGATATCTTTCAATAAAGTAGTCTACATACCGTGTTGTAATATCCCAGAACAGTTGCTCCGCTTTTGCATAATTATGCGCTTCACTAAGTGGCGTCATAGTCGTCCAGCTTTTCCAGTCCATGACCCCCATGATATCTGCGACTCTGGCCACTATACCATCATACGTATAAGCAGTCGCTGAAGGAAGATACTGATGCAAAAGAATACCGTCCGCAGTATGGTTGATCAATACCACTTCTTTGAGATGTGGGAAGAGTAATGTTGCCAGCGGGCTCAATCTTAGATTCCTGTATGCAGCTATGGCATACTGTTCCAGATTAGCATGTGTGCCTGCGAAGTGCTCATCAACCTCTGTACACAGGCCTCCATTGACACGAGCTACACGCTTAGCTTGCTGCCACAACTCCCCATCTGCCGGTGTAAATTCCCTTTCCTGCCAGGGATCTCTATTGATCGCATTGAGTGGACCTCTGAGTTTGATCATGACAGGCGTAGGCAAACCATCCGGCTTTAATCTGAACTTCATCAACGAGTCCGGAAAGGCATACTCTTCATTGGAATCATAATTTTGCTTTCCAAAATATTTCATCCAGTATACGCCTTGTTCTTCTTTGTCTGGCAGAAACAATCCCCTGTTCATTCCATTCATCATACGCTCACCAAACCAATCATCTCCCCGGGTATACCCTGGTAATTTCTTTTCAATACACATCGTAAGGTTCTCAGGATAATCAGCTTGTATCTCAGCAAGGGTGATGGAGTCAGGATCAAGCTTAATTTGTTCGAGGTGTTTGACCTTGGTCAATTCGACCGGAATCATCTGCTCATTGATAGCCTCAATACGCGCTTTTGTATATTGCTGCGGAGCATCTTTACCGTGTTCCGTGATCACTACCCTAGCCATCTTTACATCCTGGCGATACTCCCAAAAACATAGCGGGATCGTCCGGAGATTGTATTCCATTCCGATCAGGTCACTTTTAGCGATTTTGATTTTATGAAAAATAGTGAGGACCGTTGTGACTTCTGTTTCTGAATAATAGATGTGCGAAATCTGGCTAACTTCAAATCGTAAGGAGCTGATGCCAAACCTTCTGGCACATCGCAATTCAAAGGGAAGCCGGAACGTACCATCAGGCTTCGAATGCCCTTGACTCAATTTACGCCATTGACCAAGTTTTGTCCGACCCCAGAATTCGAGCGGTAAGTGGTGAATCGGGATTTCTTCAGCCTCATTTGCTTCAAAGATGATCTTACCCACCAGCCAGCTATCGATTAGTTTTCCATAAATCTTTGACCGTCTGGGAAACAACCACTTACCAAGCGATATCAATCCATCCTTCAGTTGATAAAACTTAGCCAGGATCCATTCGAACACGATGGTGATCGGGTTGGAGATGATTTTGGAATACCCTACTTCAACATGATTGATGCTCTTGAAATACGGCATAAAAAATCTGCCTTCATCATCATAGCCAATGTTTGTTTTCTTGAGGCACTCCGCACAAACCGTTTTCGGCGTTTGGTCATTTGTATTGCTCATCCGTAGTGAAGTGTTACGCTTTCAATGATTCAACAAAGTACATATCAATTGTGCCCTTATTCTTGGCCGGCATTTTACCCCTGTAGGTACAGTTCATCTTGTGCGAAATAAGCTTGTAGGTATCCCCGGAAATATTGATCTTTCCTCCTTCACTTCCGGTTTCCATCCGACTGGCCGTATTGACAGTATCTCCCCATATATCATAAGCAAATTTTTTACT
This sequence comes from Saprospiraceae bacterium, assembly GCA_034439675.1. Taxonomy (GTDB): domain Bacteria; phylum Bacteroidota; class Bacteroidia; order Chitinophagales; family Saprospiraceae; genus Opimibacter. Next base: position 3,673 of record JAWXAW010000016.1, read on the forward strand.
CCCTACCACTCCGGCAACAACCGGACCAGAATGCAAACCGATCCGTATCAAAAACTCCGGCCTGCCTGAATCCAGTCTTTCCCTATTATGGGTATTGACCCAGTCAAGAATTTCGATCGCTGCCATCACCGTATCTGTGGCGTGGGTAGAATTGGGAATCGGAAGACCCCCTACACACATATAGGAATCCCCAATAGTCTTTATTTTTTCAACTTTATACTTGTTAACAATCGTATCGAATGCACTGAAAAAAGTATCTACCGTCGATACAATTTCCTCTGGACTCATATTGGATGATTTGGAAGTAAATCCAATAAAATCTGTAAATAACACCGTGACGCTTTCAAATTTTTGTGGTGTAGTTCGTCCCACCCGTTTGAGTTCATCTGCCGTTTCTACCGGGAGAATATTAAACAGCAGGTCATCCGATTTTTTCTTTTCTTCTGCCAGCTCAGCCGTACGCTCTTCCACCTTTCGCTCCAGGCTATTGTAGAGCATAGCATTTTCAATAGATGTGGCGATCTGGCCGGACAGCAAGGTCATTAGATTGATACGCTCCTGTGTGAAAGCCCCTGTTGTCAGATTGTTTTCAAGATAGAGAATGCCGATGAATTTTCCCTGGTGCAGGATGGGCGTGCTCATGATAGACTTAGGCTTCCTTTCCTGAATATACTTGTCCATCTGGTAGCGCATATCCGTTGCAGCATTGTTGATCACCGCACTTTCATTCGTTCTTCGTACATAGGTGACCACTGTCTGCGCGACTTCTTTGAATTCTTCGAGCGGCAGATGCTGAAGCAATGAGATGGAATCCTCCTCAAGATCTTTGATCGCTTCTATAAACAATCTTCCATCCTTTTCTAGTAATAAAATTCCACGTTGTGCTCCTGCATTTTCAATGACAATGCCCATCAAAACCGTGAGGAGATTAGATAGCACCACTTCACCAGAAATTGAATTAGCTGCTTTTAATACCGTAGTGATATCCAGGACGCTGCCGTGGACCATGGAAGAAGTATCATTGATCGTTCCTGATTCAAGGATATTTTCCTGGTTTCTGTTGACACCCGATACATATTTTGGATAGAGTTGTTCCATCTGGCGCAGCTTGGCTTCACCACCCCACTCTCGATATGCATTGTAGGAAGCTTTGAGGTAAAAAGTGGCCAGGTCTTCTGATTTCTGGTGCAGATAAAAACGTCCGGTGAGTTCGTAGGCAAGGGCCTCCTCATGAATATAATCATTATTGGAAGCGCCTGCTATGGCCATATCATATACCGGCCGGGCTTCATTGTACTGGCCTTTGACACGCAAGAGTTCGGCTTGCAGCAAATGGTATTTATGGAGATAGTTCTGCGGAGCAAATTTTGCCCATGTCTTTAATTTACCCATGTTACCATTCACACGACGTAGGTATCTTTTTTTATCACCAGGGAGTGCTGAATCATATTTTGCCAGTAAGGCAAGCGCTTCGTAAAGATGGTGATTCGGAATTTCAAACTTCGCCAATACCGCTTCAAGCAGTTTTCTTGATTCCGAGGCATGAAAGGCTGCCTTATTATACTCATGGAAATGACAGGTCAGGATCAGTTTGTTGAAGTGAATAAAGAAGGTACCTGTCTTGTCATTGCGCGACAGATTCTGGGCCATCATTTTTTCTTCATCATAAGCCGTACCGGTCAGCACTAACGGATCCGCAGATCTGCCCATAAAATTGAGCATACCCTGGTGATAGACTTCATTGTAGTTGAAGTTAGTCTCCTGTTTGAACTGATTGAAACTCTCACTATACGCCTTGGTCTCTTCTTCAAGTCGCACGAGGCGCTTGCCACTGAGATAAGCGTGAATGCAATAGATGTTGGTATTGATACACGCAAATTCTATAGCCCCGGTCTCTAATCCAATGTGGTAAGACTCTTGTAACGGACGAAGGGTATTATGAACATGTTCATTCCAGTTGACAATCAATGCATAGATGGGCGTGTATATCTGTGTCTTCCACTCTTTGGCGTTGTATTTTTCCAGGAGAATCAACCCTAGTTTTCCAAACTCATACCCGTTTCGCATCTGTCCGAGTACCCCACACATGATGACGCCATACGTTGCAAATGCAAATGCGGAGATGGCTGTGTTGCCGTACTTAAGTGACAGATTGACCATTCTGAAGATGACGAGCGGAAACAAAGTAGGTGTCGCCCAATAACTGGATGAGGCAATATCCGCCAAGATCCGCATCGCTGCCATCTTCGTCTCATCGGTCATCGGAGGCAGGTCCTTCAATTTATCATTATCCTTGCCGGACAGTTTTATTTTCGTCTTGATGAGATCAGCCATGACGTGCACCATGGTCGGCTTGGATGGAAAATCCTCTCCAAGTTGCTTTAGCAATTCCAGACCCGTCTTAATGGCATCAAGCAATTTATTTTCTGCTTTGTAAGCGAGGATCCTGATCTCGTACGGTTTTACTTTCTCCAGCAGATTGCGGGTATTCTTCAATACGATCGTATAATATTTGTCCATCGTGGCAAAATCCCCATTGAGATAGGCAGCCTCGGTTGCTTCTGTATGGAGGTTGCGGCACAATGCATACTGGACATTCCACGGATCATCTTTCAGTAGTACGATACCCGTTTCGAAATATTCAAGTGCTGCTTTAAATGCGGAGCTTTGTTTTGCTTTCCGGCCTGCTTCGAGATTCAAACCTGCAAGCAATTCTTTTTCTTCCCCATCGGTGATGATGTCTTTGCCCCAGTTCCATTGATTAACGATGTCAAACAGGTGGGCTTCTCTTTTTTCTTCAGGAATATTGGCCAGCAAGAGGCGGCCGATCGTGAGATGTGCATGATTACGGTCCGTCTCGGCTATCAGCGAGTAGACAGCTTGTTGTATGCGGTCATGAGTGAACCGATACATCTTGGCTGCAGGGACGATCAATCCCTCAGCCAGTGCTTCATGAAGACTTTTGATGATGTCATTTTCTTCAATGGCTTCGATGATGCTGAGTGTACCGAGATCAAAACTGTTACCTATACAAGCGCCTGTTTTGAGTGGCTTTTGGGTTGCCTCCGGAAGTTTTTTGATTTTACCGGCCATGAGTTCCACCACATTGTCAGTGATGTTTTTCTCAGTGGCTTTGACCAGGTCCCACTCCCATTGGAGGTTATCAAAATTAAACCAAAGCAGGTTTTCCTGATAGAGTGATTTCAGAAACTGATTGACAAAAAATGCGTTACCGCTTGTCTTTTGATATACTAGTTGTGTGAGTTGAGTTGTCTTGTCTGGAGTCGTATTGACCGCGTCAGCGATTAGTTCATTGACATTATCCTTTGACAGATTACCGATGGAAATCGTATTGATCTGTGCACCTTCCTGCCGGATATCGCCGACAGCGATGATAAATGGGTGTGACGCACTCACTTCATTGTCGCGGTATGCGCAGATGCAAAGCAAGTGATTGCTATCCCGGTCAGTCATCAGTACCTGCAGCAGACTCAGTGATGAAGAGTCAGCCCATTGTAGGTCATCGATGAAGAGGACTAACGGATGTTCTTTCGTGGCAAGGACGTGGATGAGTTTGCGGAAGACATAATTAAACCTGTTTTGTGCTTCTGCACCTCCTACTTCCGGAACCGGTGGTTGAGGGCCGATTATCTTTTCCAGTTGAGGTATCACATCTGTGATGACTTTTCCTTCAGTACCTACAGCCTCCTGAATCGCCATCCTGAATCCATCGAGAAAGGACTGGCTTTCGGTGAGCAAGATATTGGTCATCTCCTCGAATGCCTTGAGAATGGCAAAGTAAGGAACAGCGCGTTGAAACTGATCAAACTTACCCTCGATAAAATAGCCGTGACTTTCGGTGATAGGTTTGTGGACTTCACGCACGAGGGCTGATTTGCCTGTACCCGAATAGCCTGATACCAGCATGAGTTCTTTACTACCGTGAGCGCAACGCTTGTAGGCGATCATCAGATCATGGATCTCCTGCTCACGGCCATATAGTTTTTGTTGGATCAGGAACTTGCCTGAATAGTCTCTTTGACCTAGTGGAAAATCAGGGATCTTGCCTGACTTTTCGAAATGATTAAGACATATCTCCAGATCATACTTGAGGCCGTAGGCAGATTGGTATCGGTCTTCTGCATTCTTAGCCATAAGTTTTCCGATGACCCGTCCGATGACTTCAGGTACAGCTGGATTGACATGGTTGACTGGATCGGCAATCTGAGCAATATGGGCATGGACTAGTTCCATCGCGTCAGTTGCTGGAAATGGAAGTCGTCCGGCAAGAGCTTCATATAAGGTTACCCCAAGCGAGTACAGGTCCGTCCGGTAGTCCACGGTACGGTTCATTCGTCCTGTCTGTTCCGGGGAATTATACGCCAGCGTCCCTTCCAGTCGTTCGGGATTGCCGAGATAGTGATGTTTCAGATCAAAGCGGGTCGAGATACCGAAGTCGATGATCTTGACGGTCCGTTCCTGGAGGTTGACCAGGATATTGAACGGGCTTATGTCTTTGTGGATGATGTTATGCTGGTGTATCTCTCCCAGTGCGTCTGCCGCACCGATTGCCATGTAGAGGAAGTCCAGAATGTCGTTTTGTTTCTTTTGAAATACCTCTTTGAGTGTTCTTGCCGGATAATATTCAAGATACAAGGCATGTCTGTTTTTTGCCTTGGAGCGCTTGAGGACATTGCGGGCGCCTTTGAGGGTGAGCCCATCGATGATATCAAATTCATTGTAAAACTGGGCGATCTCGAGCGGGGTCGGAAACTCAAAATTGAGGATCTTCATGACGACGGGCTTGTCCCATTCTCCATCGTCTACCAGGTATATTTTGGATTTTTTGCTTTCGTAAAGGAGCTGCTCAGCCATGGAGGAGAAATGTTTCGCTTGTTGAGATCATAGAATACATCACACTTGACACCCCGTCCAGGGTACTATTTGGACCGAAATGTTGGTGTTTCATTGCTTAGGATACTCGGGATATTCCTTTTTGGATTGTTGGGATCAGCGCTAAAGATAGTAAGGTGGGGGAAAATAAAATAAGGTTTAGCCTTGATTGGCTATAATAAAAGCTGATTCAATTTTCTTCATAGTCATAAACATTCGGTTGTTGTCCGGCAGAGGAGTGAATGCAAATTTTTTGTAAAATTTTGAAGCTTCTTGATCAAAAGGATCGACGATGACCGCTACTGATCCAATCTGTTCTTTAGCCACATTCAAACTTCGCTTGAGTGCATCTATAAGCAATAATTTTCCATATCCTTTTCCGAGGTACTCATGATGAACAGCTAACCTACCCAGGAGGATAACAGGTTTATGAGGATACCTGATTGTATTTTTTACTTCGTCCGGCGCATCTTCTTTTGGAATGTTATCCGCACTGAGGGTATAATACCCAATGATGCGACGCTGATGATCTGTTAAGACAAAACAAGTACATGCCGCGCTCTTGACATCTTTGGTTACGGTATTCCTTATATAGTTATCCAGGGAAGGTTTGCCACATTAAAAGTGGTCTCGGCTTAGGGTGCGATCGTAGGCTATGATCTCCACAAACGCTATTCGGATATCATTTTTGTATGGAATCGGATGGCTTCCATAAGAGCATCATTTGGAGGCGTTTCATCTCCCATCAGCGCGTTAAAAAATAGCGCTTTGTCGCGTCTTGAAGTCAGGATGCGCTGTTCGGCTTCCACCACTGCGATAGCTTCTTTCTTAATGGCTCTTCTGGCAAATTCTGACAGGGATGTTAAGCCGATGAGATTTCTGGCATGATCAAACAATTCCTTTTCCTCTTTGCTGACGCGAAACTCGATTCTTTCGGTTTCCTTTTTAGGTATTGATGTGTCCATGGATCTTATCTTTCAAACAAACGTACGGTATTATACCGTACATTATGATTTGTACGGTCAAAGCTCGTAAAAATCATCTTCCTAACAGCAGCTTGTGTGAAATAAATGTCTGATTACTTGAACATTATGACTACAATGGGTTGAAAAGTTAAGCTTTATAGTGAGCTATTTAGAGTTTCTATTGTAGTATGGTGTAATCCATATTCAATACTACAAACTGAACATCCTTCCGGCTGCTGAGTTTTTCCACCAGGTCCGGGACATTATCCTTGTTCAATAAACCGGCGAATTCGGCAAATTTGACCACATACAAAGGCTCTTCATTTTGTATCAAATTTTTCAAGCCAGAGTCACTTAGAACATAGGTATCTTCCATAAAATCCCGGATAGACTTCTCTGACGTTGGCAAACTATCAATTTGGAGCGACGAAAGCGTTACGAGTGACTTAAGGTCATTGCTGCAGTTCATCTCAAATTTCGTAAGCTGTCCTGTAGAATTGAACAGCAAAACATCCGGCATTGAACTGCCCAGATAGCGATATTGAGTGCGTGTTTCATCGTTGTAATTATTCACTCTATAAATCGCACTTTGCCATCCAAGGCGATGACCATATTTGACAACAGCAGCATCCGAAACGTACCTTGGTTGATGTAAGCCATAAATTAGCTTGACAGCCGGCATACAAGACATTATTTGAAATCCAAGGAAGAAAAGTGCATACACTGCAATACATTGCCGGTATGGTCTATCATAGACGGTTGGCAGGTTAGTAGAGTAGGTTTTCTTGAACATTCAAAATGAGTTAGTACCTGAACGCATCATAGGGTGTTTTATGCAAGTCGTTAAACCATAATATCAGCATGATTCCGACCTGCAAGTCACTTTTCCGCGACAGCTGGATAAATATTCTGGAAACTTAATCCAGATGCGAAAATAAATCTTCTATATTACACCGCTATTTTTGTCTATAACACTCCTCACATGCTCATTCGAATTCTTACCGCAGTATTCATCCTGCTTTCCAATGGAATACTTCTTAACGCACAGATTGTCATCAATGAAGGTTCAAACCGGAATTACTCCACCCTCACGGACGAAGACCAGGAGTATCCCGATTGGATAGAAATATATAATCCGATGCAGGACAGCATACATCTACTTGGATATATGCTTTCTGACCGTTTTAACGAGCCCGACAAATGGGTGTTTCCAGACATTCACCTGGCTCCGGGTGAATATAAAACCATTTACTGCAGTGGAAAGAACCGTAAGCCAGTAAGTCCATTTATCAACGTAAAAAACACAGGCTCATTCACGCCACTGACTGGCTGGAATACACATGCATTTGACCAACCATACTATTGGGATGGCAAGTCAAATGTAATCGTCAACATATGTTCATACAACAGTCTAGGGTATACCACCAATTCAGTATTCAACCAGTCAGTCTTGCCATTCTATGCTACTACCATGGCCTGGCAAGATGGCAGTCCGGCAAGTTGTAATGCCCCGTATGGCTTCAAGACATATGTACGACCCAATATAAAACTCAATGATCAAACCATTGGATCTGGAATCATACAAAATTCACCATTTGACTACCCCGCCCCATATGGCAATTGGTACTGGAGTGCCCGCACCCAGTTTGTCATAAGAGCACAAGAGATGACAGAGGCAGGTCTCGGTGCCGGTGATATGACAAGTCTGTCTTTTGATGTTGTATCTACAGACCCCAATACGGTGTATGACTACATTGATATCAGCCTGAAACTGGCTAACGATTCGGTTATGACTAATGATTTTCAGGCCAATGAAAGCCGGTTAAATTTTCATACAAATTTCAAACTGGCTAAGGAGGGCGATACCGTATACCTTTTCGATCCGGCCCATCATCTGGTCTCCAGTCTTTTCGTCAACAGTATTAATCCGGACAATAGCACCGGATGCTTTCCGGATGCTTCATCAAACATTGCTCATTTTTCAGCCTGCACTCCATCGGCTTCAAACAATCTGTCCCAGGAATTTCATGGCCAATTAAAAGCACCTGTCATTTTGACCCCCAGTGGTTTATATAATGATATGATAAATGTACATTTGAACAACCCCAATATTACTCCATCCAAACTATATTACACACTCGATGGCAGTGACCCTACAACTGCATCAGGGATGTATGAAGGGGATCCTGTTCCGATTTACTTTTCCGGCGTATTAAAAGCCCGGACATTTTCTGATACACTTCTGCCCAGTGAAATTAGTGTTGCTACCTATCTTTTAGGCGTTAGTCATGTAACACCCATTATATCTGTGACAACAGATCGCAACAATCTCTATGGGGATGCAGGCATCTTTGACCACTGGGATTTTGAGTGGGAAAGAGCGGCCCATTTTGAGTATTTCGATACTAGCCATACGCTCTTGTTTTCGCAACCCACCGGCATGCAAGTAGATGGTGGATGGGGAGGAAGCAGGGCAAATCCTCAACATTCCTTTCGCCTGGATTTCGACCACTCCGTTCTGGGAAAGGAGGCCATAGACTACCCGTTCATTCCCACAAAACCAAACCACAAAAGATATAGCAGCATCTATCTGCGCAATGGCAGTAACCAATATCTAAACTACCCATACAAAGATGCCTGCGCTGTGGAAGGCATGGGAAATGGAACTTACAATTATTATTCAGGATATACTCCGGTGACAGTGTATATCAACGGAAATTATTTTGGACTATATGAACTGCGTGAAAAATTTGATACTGATTTTTACAACGCTTATGACGATGCAGATGAAGATTCAATGGAGATTCTCTCCCAGAGTGCCTACTATTATTTTGTGCTCAGGGCCCTGGAAGGAACAACCAATAACTTTTATAAAGCTATAGATAGTTTTAATCTGATCGACGCGGCTGATACTGCATTTTGGGACAAAGCAGACCGCTATTTCGATATGAAATATTATAATGATTATATAATTGCTGAAGCCTGGATCGGCAATACGGACTGGCCCAACAATAACATAAAAATCTACCGGTCCAACGCAACCGGCTATAGATGGCGATTTGGCATACAAGATTTTGAATTGGCCCTTGAACCTAACGCGTGGACCAATTCATCTTTCAATTCGATTGAATACCTGCAGGCTCTGGATCCGGCCAATCCTTTTACGAGTATCTGGCTAAAAGGAATTCAGAATGAGCGCTTCAGAAAATACTTTATCAACCGGTTTGCTGATCTGATGAATACAGTGTACCAGCCAGAAAAACTGATTGCTATAGAAAACCGAATGTTTGAACAAACCGTGCAGGAAATGCCAAAGGAATTTGCACGCTGGGGTGACCCTAATAATGTGCAAGGACACATGGACGTATTCCTCAGCAATCATGAAATCTACCAATCTGAATTGAGCAACCGATCCGGACCTATGCGAGATCATATTCAAAATAATCTTGGGCTCGCGGGGCAAGTTAACGTTACACTCAGCGTTTATCCGGAAGAGGCTGGCATTATACAAATCAGCACTATCATCCCTGACTCGTTTCCCTGGACCGGTATCTATTTCAATGGAAATCCTGTAAGACTTACAGCTATTGCCAATAGTGGTTATGATTTTTCTTATTGGGAACCCAATGTGATCCTTACAGAACCCGATACCCATGCTTCGGAAGAATGGAATATTACAGCAGATACAGAATTCAAAGCGGTTTTTGCATCTACAGGATCAGTGGGGAAATTATCGTTTAGCGAACTCAACTATAATTCTGACAGCACCCGCAATTCGAGTAACTGGATTGAAATCCATAATTACGGAGATGGCCCTATAGATATTTCTGGCTGGAAATTTACAGATGGGAATATTTCAAATCGCTACACTTTGCCGACAGGCACCCTTCTTCAGCCTGATCAGCGTATTGTATTGGCAGAGGATACGGAAGAGTTTAATGATCAAAATCCGGGTGTTCCGGTAGTGGGCCCATTAGAATTTGGATTTAGTAATACATCAGAATCACCTGCGCTACTAAATCTTAGCAACCAGGTTGTTCTAAGCTTTACCTATCTGGATTCCTTACCCTGGCCAGAGGCAGCTGACGGATTCGGCCCAACTTTAGAACTGGTCAATGATACACTCAATCCTTCATTGCCTGGCAGTTGGTTTGCCGGTTGCATTGGTGGATCACCCACCGAACCTTTTTCGCCTTGCAATGAAAGCATCATCATTAGTGAAATAAACTACAATTGCCTGCCCTCCGCTGATGCAGGAGACTGGCTTGAGCTTAAAAATATTTCATCCGGTCCTGTAGATTTATCCGGATGGACATTTAAGGATGGTGCTGATGATCATCTGTATAGTATTCCAGCTGGAACCATCCTAGAACCTGCTGATTATATAGTTCTATATTCAGATCAGACCGCATTTGAATCAAGATTTCCAGCTATTTCGAATAGTATAGGACCTTTTGAATTTGAATTGAAGAATAGTGGCGAAGCCCTCAGATTATATGACCTCCAGGACCATCTCTATCAAACCGTTTTGTATGACCATGCCATACCGTGGCCACTGGGTGCAGACGGTAATGGGTATACCCTGGAACTTATTAATGAAAACGGATTAATGAGTGATGGGCGAAACTGGATGATAGGATGCCTTGAAGGATCTCCGGGGACTCCCTTCACCACCCCCTGTATAACCACATCCACAGGTGAGATAAATAAGTTGTTGTTGGCGTACATTTATCCAAATCCAAGTAAAGGAGAAATAGCCATTGTATGGGAGGGTAGCAGCAGCAAAGAGGATCTTATTACGCTTGAACTTTTTAATAGTCTGGGCAGATTGGTCTGGCGTAAAAAAGACCTTCTAGCCAATTCAACATACGTCCTGCCAGAGCTTCCTGATGGCATATATTTTTATACGTTGGATTGTGGCCACCACTCGAATAAGGGAAAATTAATGCTTGTAAAATAGGGATCCTGAAATGACTGCCGAGTATACCTGCATAAGGCATCTGCGATAATTTCGGATGAAATAAATTACGTTTCTGAACAAGAAAATGCCTCTACCTTATGGCCAGACTCCCAAAGGAAGCAGACTGGCAAAAATCGCTATGAACTGTCGAAAACGGTCAATGAATTGTATCCACTTCAGCTTCAGTCCGGGAAGAACCCTAATCATTTAAAATGATTGGTACGTTTTTTCCAGCGGGCATGATGATGATCTTGGCATTTGGGGATAATGCGATTTCCTTATTAGCCTTGATCATTTCATATTGCAATTGTTTATCACTGAGGCCGGCGCTCAAAATCCGCTGGTAATCGGCAATCCCTTGCGCCTCGACTCTCTTACGCTCAGCTTCCTGCTTTTCTTTCTGCAAGACGAAGGTCATCTTCTGGGCGTCCTGCTCCGCATTGATTTTTGATTCAATGGTGGCCTTTACGGATTCGGGCAACATGATATTTCGCACAAGCATCGATTCCAGTTCGAGACCTCGAATTTGAAATTCAGCTTTTACATTTTCAAAAATCTTATGCTGAAATTCATCCCGCTTCGTTGAATAGAGGGAAATGGCATCATAGGACACCGCATTGTCCCTAAGTTTGGTACGAACCATGGGGCGTACGATTACATTCTTGTAATCAATTCCGATTTCTTTCAATATCTGTGGTGTCATTTCAGGCTTGACACGATACAAGACCGTCACATCAATGATCACCTCAAGGCCATCTGAGGAGAGCACCCTGATCGCGTCATCCATCATCTTTTCTCCTTCGTCGTGTATACCGGACATGGTGTAGTTCTGGGTTTTGGTATCAAAATGGGTCACGTTGACCAGTGGATTTACAAAATTGAGTCCAGGCTCAAGCGTATTGTTCTGAACTTTACCAAACAAAGATTGTACGCCTATCGTCCCCGCATCTATCTGGACGATCATGGATGATACCACTCCCAGCAAAATCAACACGACAGCTATAGCTTTACCCAACGCATGATATTTGTACCAGGGTGAAAGTCCCTTTCCGGCAAGCTTGATAATGACGAATAAAAGAATACCAATTACGATGAGTGCCATGGCCTAAGCTGTTTAGTTAATGAATCGTTGAAGGTAACTGATTTTTCAGTGGACGGGTGCACCACGTTACGCATTTGGGTCGGGTGCAACATGACCCTATACGGATTGAGCAGTGCGCAATTGGGTCGGGTGCAATACGACCCTACAGGGATTGCGCATTTGGGTCGGGTGCAACACGACCCAACTAAAACAAAGGGTCTGCATCGAATGCGGCAGGCTTACCGTTTCCACTGCTTATCCACCAACATACTTTTTGTATTTGACTTCTGTGGTAGCCTATAATTGTTAAGGAATCAATAACCTGGGGACAATCTATTGAGTTATACTGAAGTTATATTTAGATTTGTTTCTGCATTCAATGGAAGGCAGTACCGGCAAAATCTCCCTGTCAGCATTTATAACACACTTCATGGCTCCCCGTACTCCTTGAATTGAATTAATAATAATGTATACCCCATTCATTAAGAACATAATAAAATCGAAATCAATGAAAGCACTTTTGATCATTGCTTTATTTCTTGCTCAGTTCACTGCGGAAGCACAAATCTATGTGCCGCTAAAAATCGTCAATGGAATGGCCACCTTTGAAGCAACTGCGGAGACCAGGCTGACTGCCAAAGAGATTCATGAGCGCACGACGAAATGGATGGAAAAGACATTTCTGGCTGAACAGGTGATCACGCAGAATACAGCGGACCGAATCGACGCGAGGTATTTCCAGGATTATGCCACTGACACTTGGTCAAACCGTTTTGAACATATGTTACAGATTGATATAAAGGACAATAACGCAGTATTTACCGTTACAGACACCAAACTGGCATTGATCAGGGATGGGGCCTGGAAAGAAAATCTGGCTAAAATGCGGGTGATGTTCGAGCAATCAGTGAATGAGCTTTTTTGGTCCTTTGAAGGTAATCTAAAGGAGTCCTCGGTTAAAAAATAATCTTATCTGAAGGATGGAACACCTTGTCTTAGGGCATACATTGTTTGGATTACATTCACATAAATACCCCCGGACAGCGACTTTTTCCTGTATCTTTGACTTCCTTAAAATATGCTGAAAATGACGAATTTCTTATTTCTTAGCCTGCCGGGTGGCATGGAATGGGTCATCATCCTGTTCGTTGTGCTGCTGTTATTTGGTGGTAAAAAGATCCCCGAATTGATGCGTGGATTAGGTAAAGGTATCCGGGAGTTTAACAACGCCCGCAACAGTATCGAATCCGAAATCAAAGAAGGCATGCGCGAATCTGAGCGTAAAGCTATCGAAGAAACTAAAAAAGAAGCCTAAGCACTATTTCTGTTTCCTGGCTTTTTTCCTCGCTTACTCACCGGGCCTCTGGTTCTATGTGACGACTTTTGCAGCATAATATCCGGCTTTTGGTTTTCAACACTCATCCTCTATGAAAAACAGTTTAAAACTATTTTTGCTGACCATTTTGATGACTTCTTTCCAGGCTGTACAAGCTCAGAAATTTGGTCACCTCAATTCAGCTCAACTCATCGAAGCACATCCTAAAGTGGTCAGTGCGAACACGGAGCTTGAGGCATACCGCAAAAGTGTTATGGATCCTTTTGAATCCAAAGCAAAGGCTTTTGAATCCAAAGCTTCCTTCTTTATGGCAGAAGTAAATGCCGGTACCCTTTCCAAAGTAACTGCACAAACCCGCCAGGAAGACTTACAAAAAGAACAACAAGATCTCCAGACTGAACAGCAACAAATAGAATTTGCCATCCTGCAAAAACGGGAACAACTCCTCCAACCCATCCTCACAGAAATCGACACTGTCATACAGGCAATTGGTAAAGAAGGAAATTATACGTTCATCTTTGATACGAGCGTCACAGGTGCTCTCCTCTTCACCCAGGATAGTGAAAACCTCACAGAAACGATTAAAGCAAAGCTGCAGAAAAGCTAAGGCTGAAGGTTAAAGGTTAAAGGCTGAAGGCTGAAGGGTATAGGCTGAAGGGTATAGGCTGAAGGCTGAAGGGTATAGGCTGAAGGCTGAAGGGTATAGGCTGAAGGGTATAGGGCGCAAAGGGGCAGAAATCGTTTCACATCTCACGACTCACTTTTCACGACTGACGACTTACGACTTACGACTTACGACTCACGTCTGACG
>JAWXAW010000017.1:0-3414 GCA_034439675.1 Saprospiraceae bacterium
AGAAGCAGTGCAATTAGAAATAGAATTAAAAAGTATGAAAAGCAAAATCAGAGTTCTTAGATGGATAGCCTCGCAGCCCGGATAGCGCATTCCGCCACGTAGCCTTTTGAAGAAGGTGTGTGGTAGGCTGCTAACTAAGGTAAGTATGCAACTATTCAAGATACTGTTTCACAAAATCTGACAATTCCACCCCATGCAGATTCTTCGCAATGATTTTTCCTTCTCCATCAAGAATATAATTAGCGGGAATCGTAGTGATTCGCAATGCCTCCATAAACGGAGTAGCATCTCCGCTCAAGTGAGATGCATGCGTCCAGGTGGCACCATCTTTGGTGATCGCAGCTTTCCATGCAGAATCATTGCTGTCAATTGAATAGGCAACGATCTGTAATCCTTTTTTCTTGAATGTTGACCAGAGTGGCACGAGGATTTCTCGATTTTCTTTTCGACATGGAGCACACCAGGAGGCCCAGATATCAACTAAGGTCAATTGTTTTCCCAGTAATAAATGTAGCCTGACCGTATCACCAGTGACAAGTGGCATTATAAAATCAGGTATGACGTCTCCGATCATCACCGGAAGTATTTTTTTATCTGCAGCATCACAGAGTTCAATGGTAAATGGATGGTAAGGTTGAACACGATGCCACTTCGCACACTGTCCATGCAGGAACTCAGGCATACGCTCATAATCACCATTAGGGCTGACCCAACGTATCGCCACCAAGGCCGCTTCAAGACTCTCGGTGCCGTCCGCAAAATCTCTCATCACCTTAGTGTACCTGATGTACATATCTTCTTTTTCCATCAATAGAGAATCTGCATCTACATCTTTATCAGCAGCTAATAATAAGTTTTTATGAGCGAAGATCCGTGCGTCGCGTAGCTCCATTAAGGCCTGATTATCTTCTAAAGGATTTTCAAGAGTAAATGTTCTTTGAAAGTTTGATACATTAGCTTGCAATTCCAAAGTGTCTCCTTTGGTAAGTACAATGGGCATATAGTTGGCCGCTGAAGGCATCTCGTCAGCCAGGTGGTTGGCGAAACGATTGCCCTTTTTCTGAACAGCAAGTGTTAGTAGTATCTTTTCTTCCGAAAAGGAAAGGTTTTGAAATGAGAAACTCCCGTCAGCAGCTATAGCAGCGGAATCAACAACCTGGCACAGGTAATCAGCAACTATTTCATTGAAATGACGGGGCTTCACCAGATAAACAAAAGGTTTCCAGTCATCATCTGTTTCAATGTGCCCTGAGAGGGGGTGTTGCGGCTGAGCTTTACACGAAGGAACAGTCATCGTCAGGCTGAAGGCCATCAACGATAGGAGAGGGTAAAGGACTTTCATCACTTTAATATTTACAGACTAAAGTTTATTTAGTCGTACTACAAAGTTAGAGGTAATGCAAGTCAGATTGCAAATGGATAATATGTTTCAAAAAATGAATAGTATTATCAAACCTACATCAAAACAAAGAAGATATGGAAACGGATAGCTAACAGCTGCCAGCATATGCCTGATAGCACTTTAAAACCTGATAATCCCCTTTGCCCGGAGATAATCTGAAACCCGTGTCTCTTTGCCACCAACACGATCAACAGCATTCTGAAGTTGTTCTCGGGTGATGTTCCATTTGCTCATCCAATAGCTAACATCTTCGGAGATATTCATATTGATCATTTTTCTGGTCACTCCACCAGATGTATTTATATTTTCTGACATAAGTAAAAAGGGAAATGTTGAGCCTAAATTTAGGCATATGTTCTGAAAATCAGGCTTTTAGTTTTGTTTTCCGAATGTTAACACCCCTGTTACGTAGCTATTGGCTTAAGCCTTAACGGATTAAAGAAATACTAAATTCGACCATTCTGCAGGCTAATATCTTCGGTTACTCCCAAATTTCAGACCTTTACCCGCATCGTGAAGAAATTTCTCATCATTACCTACTATTGGCCACCTGCCGGCGGAGCCGGCGTCATGCGATGGGCCAAGATGACCAAGTACATCTCTCAATATGGATGGACTCCGGTAGTATACACACCAGCTGATGGTGAAGTAGGCGTACAAGACGATAGTTTACTAAAGGAAATCCCTTCAAGTACTATCGTAGTGAAAACACCCATTTGGGAGCCATACGACCTGTACAAGACTTTCCTTGGCCGAAAGAAGAAGGACAAACTCTATTCAGGTTTTATCAACGAAAAAAAGAAAGCATCGCTGGCACAGAAGATTTCAGTATTCATCCGTGGTAATTTTTTTATTCCTGATGCGCGAAAGTTCTGGATCAGACCATCCGTAAAATTTTTAAAACAATACCTCGCTGACAATCCCGTAGACGCCATTATTTCAACAGGACCTCCGCACAGTATGCACCTCATCGCAGCAAAAGTACATCGCGCCACAGGTATACCTTGGATCGCGGACTTCCGTGACCCCTGGACCAATATTGATTTCTACAGAGACCTTCGACTCACGTCGTGGGCAGATAAGAAGCATCATAAGCTTGAATTGAATGTACTCAACAATGCGAGTAAAGTCGTGACCGTGACGTGGCGATCCAGAGACGAATTCAGGACATTGTGTGGAAGGGACGATATTATTGTGATTCCAAATGGCTTTGATGATGAAGATTTTCCGGTTGACCAGCGTGGGGCTTTGGACAAGGACTTTACGATAGTGCATATCGGATCGATGAATAAGGACCGTAACCCCGAAGTGTTCTGGAAGGCCACTCAAAAGGCACTTGCTGAATCACCTGGATTGGCATCCAAATTGAAAATACGATTAGTCGGCCCTGTAGATTTTTCTGTTAGGTTATCGGTCGAACAATTTGACCTTCAGTCGTACACAGAATTTGTCGAATTCATACCTCATGATGAAGCTGTCAAACTACAGCAACAGGCACAGATCAACCTACTGGTGATCAACAATTCACCAAATGCACGCACGATCATTCCAGGAAAACTTTACGAATACCTCGGATCCGGCCGGCCATTACTGGCCGTAGGTCCAAAGGATAGCGACTCCGCAAAAGTGATTGAAATGACAAAGGGTGGAGTAGTGCATGAATACGATGATGTTGAAGGCTTAAAGAATAGGATCCTCGAATATTTCAATCTCTACGGTGATGGCAAATTGAATGGCAATGCCGAAGGCACTCAACAATTCACCAGAAGGTATCTCGCCAGTGTGTATGCTCGGATCCTTGATAGGCTTGCCGGAGAATAAATATTTGGTTTTACTCGGAATGCAGGAAGATAAGGCCAACAATTGATAGTTGTCTAATGACTGCACCGGAATTTTTATCACGTCTTCTAAATACTAATTAAACCAAGATTCCCTCGGTCACTGAGCGGAGTCGAAGTGAACGTAACTGTATTCTTGATTTGATTCCAGTGACCAATTAAACCAAGATTCCC
>JAWXAW010000018.1:0-25132 GCA_034439675.1 Saprospiraceae bacterium
AAAGAAATGGAAACCCATGCCATCCTGAAGGAAGTTCCCCGGGGCACAGAGATATTGAGAGAAGGTCAATATGTAAAAGTCATTCCGATCGTCCTGGAAGGACTCATCAAAGTGTATAGCCGGCATGAAACCAAAGAGTTACTGCTCTACTATATCAAACCACAAGAAAGCTGCATCATGTCATTCTCTGCCGGCTTGAAAAACGAACCCAGTAAAATATATGCTATCACAGAAGAAGACACCATCGCCCTCCTGCTGCCAACAGATAAAGTAGCCCAATGGGTGCGCGAGTATCCTGAGGTCAACCAATTGTTCTTTCAGCAATACAATCTTCGTTATACCGACCTGCTGTCGACTATTCATCAACTTCTTTTTGAACGGATGGATAAACGTCTTATGGATTACTTGATCAATAAAGCTGAACTGACCGGACGCAACCCGATCAAAATCAGTCATCGCCAGATAGCCGCCGAACTCGGTACCGCCAGGGAAGTGATCAGTCGCATCATGAAAAAGCTGGAAAACGAAGGAAAGATCCGCCAGGAAGCCAATATGATCGAAATCCACTGATGGTGACCTAGGTCACAGCGCAGGCCTTTTCAAAACCCTAACTTTACGTCTAGAATCATGAAGAATAATGCCTTAAAACTCCTTGCCATCTGTCTGATATGCATCAGCCTAGTGACCGGGTTGGTGCTACTGATTCAATTTTTAACCCGTTAAATTCTGTTTATTATGAAAAAGAATATGAGTTCTGCTGACCGTATTATCCGCGTCATCCTGGCCGCTGTGATGGCTATTCTCTATTTTACCGGAACCGTAACAGGTACCATAGGCATCGTGATGCTCGTGCTGGCCGGCGTATTTGTCCTTACGAGCGTCATCAGTTTCTGTCCTCTATATACCATATTGGGGATCAGCACCTGTAAGACATCCTGAGCAATTGCGGTTTGTAATTGTATTTCCATTTTCGGTAGTATTGGCACCTCTCACACCAGCTCCGGCAAAGATGTTGTGAGGTGGGATCGAAGTGCTCCTATCGATGGTCGTTTGAGGTATCTATATACGTTTGTGCACAGCCATTTTTCCCGGCTTGGAGGAAGAGTGCATTATGGCAGCTCCCTCGCTTAGACTTGGATGGCATAGGAAACGTGTGCATTCAACTCTCATCATCACGCTATCCGGTATCCTTTCAACTCATCAACGAAGGTCATATATCTATCCAGTTTTATTTCCTTTTACACCACCCCTCCCTTAAGATCCCAACCAAAATTCCTATCACGATCATGATCTGCCATCGCCTGAAGGGGAGCTATTGAAAATTGCTTTATCGAATAGCGTATTGAAAAAGCATAGTCAATAATCATCTGGCCACAGATGACCCAGGCCGAAACAGCCTTTCAGCTGCCCCGCCCACCTTCTGAATCCATTCATAAGAACATCATGGGACTCACCCCTTTGCACTTTAGAGCAAAGAGACTTTAAACAACCCTGAATTTGAAACGGTTACTATGTCCGTACGTTCAATGAGTCCTGATGTTGGATTGCTGTATGATTTGAAGGTTGGCAAGAAAAAATATTTCTTCAGCTACCGTATGTTCATTCCGCTCTATCCATATCCATTCAAGACTACCGATATCAATGCTTTAGATGCTAATATGGCCAACCTGACTATAGAATTTGGCCTAGGCATCCGTTTAAAATGATTACGTTCGTGATCAACAATAAAAACAGATCGCTCATTCACTCTCTTCTCAATTGGACCCCCTTTGCCCCCTAATACTTCGACCTGCTGCCCGCTTGCTCTATTTTACCCCCTTTGCCCCCTAAATGGGGGTACCTATTGTGAATGATAGTGCTCTTGCTCTGATCATAAATTCGCAGCTCAGTAACCATGGGGTACCCATTGTGAATGATAGTTCAAGTCTGGTCTGCTCATAAATCTGCTGGTTCAAGACTCCTGTCTTGAACCCAATATCACAAATAATATGCTATTGAAAAATCATTAGAAAGATGGTCTCCTGACCATCATTACAAATCACACAATAATCAGAACAGTTGACAGCCGACTATTGACTGTTGACTGATTAAGCATTCTTCAACTCCGAAATCAACTTCTCCAGCGTCGCTTTCGCATCGCCGAATAGCATCCGGGTCCTTTTGTCATAGAACAACTCGTTTTCGATACCGGCATATCCTTTCGCCATCGAACGTTTCATGACAATGACATTCTTTGCGGTATTGGCCTTGATGATCGGCATACCATAGATCGGGGATGAAGGATCTGTCTCCGCAGCAGGATTGACGACGTCGTTGGCGCCAATGACAATGAGTACATCTGTATTAGGCAACTGAGGATTGATATCCTCCATTTCTTTCAGCTTATCATAGGGCACATCCGCTTCAGCCAACAGTACATTCATGTGTCCCGGCATACGACCTGCGACTGGATGGATCGCAAAACTCACTTCTACTCCCTTTGCTTCAAGTGCTTTTTCAAATTCATGACAGGTATGTTGGGCTTGTGCTACAGCAAGTCCATAACCAGGTACGATGACCACGCGCTGCGCGTATGCACACATGATAGCAGCATCCGTAATGCTGATCTCGCTGGTGGATAATCCATCCATCGACTTTCCACTTGGACCACTTGCGCTAAAGGCTCCGCTGATTACATTCCACAAGCTCCGGTTCATTGCTTTGCACATCAGGATGGTCAGGATAGTACCCGCACTACCTACCAGGATACCACCTGTCAGCATGACCTGGTTGTCATACATAAATCCGCCAAGGGCAGCGGCAACACCTGTGAAGGAATTTAATAATGAAATCACCACCGGCATATCAGCGCCTCCGATCGGAAGTACGAAGAGTATACCATAGATCATGGAAGCTGCAAATATGATCCAGACGAACCCATCACTCCAGCCACCGCTCATAGAAAGAAATACAATGGAACCGAGTATGGCAAATACGATGGTATTGTTGGAGACTTGTTGCAGTTTGCTTCCGTAATCTTTAATCTTTCCTTCGAGCTTGCCATAGGCAACCATACTACCTGCGAAAGAAACTGTACCGATCATCACACTTAAAAAAATGATCAATCGGTGGCCAAAGGCTTCAGGATGGTGTGTACTCATTTCCACAAGGCCGATCAGCGCTGCACAGGCGCCACCCATTCCGTTAAACATCGAAACCAACTGCGGCATGGCCGTCATTTTGACTTTCATGGCAGCGATATAGCCTACCACTGTTCCTATGGCGATGGCTCCGAAAATAAAAGGCAGGTTAGTGATGCGAGACACTGTTCCTGTGACGTGATCTACATTTTCATGGAACAATATCGTACCCGCTATGGCTATCATCATACCGAGCGCGGCATACATGTTGCCCTTTTTAGCACTGTCCGGTTTGGACAACATTTTTAATCCTATTATAAAGGAGAGACTCCCCAGGAGGTAACATATTTTAAGAATATCGCTGTAAGTCATCGTAAAAGGAAAAAGGTGAAAGGTGAAAGCTGAAATTTAAGGCCCTTTAGGGGATTTAGGGGCAGGGATTTAGGGTCATAGGAGCTATGCTTTCTTTTTCTTAAACATTTGCAACATACGGTTGGTCACCACAAAACCCCCAACTACATTGAGTGTCCCCAGGACCACCGCCAGAAAGCCAAGGACCAGGGCAATGTAATTGTCCGGAGCCGTATGTCCCATCACGATGATACTGCCTATGATGACCACCCCGTGTATGGCATTGGCACCGCTCATGAGGGGCGTATGGAGAATAGCCGGTACGTTACTGATTACTTCGATTCCAAGAAAAATGGCCAGTATCAGAATAAAACAAATGTCCCAGATATCAAGAGAGGTTAGAAACCCCTGAATTTCAGCTAATAAGATCATAATTTGTCTGCCTTTTTGACTTTCATACGGATGACAAATGTATAGAAAATACGGGAGGAGTTCATCTGGTATATTGTCCTGCCTGATTCATCGACTTCCGCCTGTACAAAAGGTATGAAAGGATAGTTTTGTATGTTCGTTCCACAATTCTTTACGCTATGCAAATCAGACTTTTTTTCGGATTTCTTTTATTTCTGACTGGCTTTTCAATGCAGGCCCAGGCATTACGGGGCCTGACCCCAATGGATATCGCTTCCCTCAAATCGGTCGCTTCAGCGAGTTGGTCTGATGATGGCGGCACCATCGCTTATACGGTCAGGGTCCAGTCTGATCCTACCGTTGAGAACAAACCATCGAGAGCCGAACTCTTTGTCTATCAATCCTCGTCAGATAGCAGTGCATCATTTGTGTACACCGGTAATGTTCGGATGGTGAGTTTCCGTCCGGAACATAATACGATTACATTTCTCAACAAACTCGAAAATGACAAAGCCCCTGCTTTATATGAAATACCGGTCACCGGAGGAGAACCCACTGTATTGTTTGCTTTTGAACAACCAATCAGCTATTATCAATGGTCACCGGATGGAGAGACCCTGGGCTTTGTAGCCAAAGTCCCTGACAATAGCCCAAAATCTGCGTTGCCTTACACCCCTGAATTGTACGAACTAAATCTTGCGGTTCAACACATCTATCTCGTGCGGCCAGGTCTTGGCCAACAGGTGAGAGAGATAGAGACGCCCGGTCATTTTACTACATTTGAATGGAGTCCGACTGGAGACCGGTTGCTATGCGCCTATGCGCCTACATCACTTGTCGATGATTCCTACATGGCGATGCATCTCACGATCATCAATGTGGAACCTATGAAGATTCTCGGCCAAATAGATCATAGTGGAAAGCTTGGGGATTTTCAATGGAGTCCGGATGGAACACAGATCGCTTTTATTGCAGGATCAGATCTCAATGATCCTACGGATGGTAGTTTATTTGTGGTCCCTGCTTCCGGGGGTAAACCAACCATGCTTCTCAACGGATGGCAAGGTATGTTTGAACAAATCATCTGGCAGGATGCAGGTCAGATTCATTTTATGGGAAGCACGGGAGTTGAATCCGTGTATGGCATTATTAAAGCAGAAGCAAAAGCAAAACCTGTTTTCCAATCGTTGGAGAAAGGATTTAGCATCACTCATTTTGAATTATCAGCCAATGGTCGCGGCCTTTTCATTGCCGACCGATACAATCATCCATCTGAACTTTTTATTGAGGGAGCCGGTCAGGCTTCACTTAAACGAATCACGGACAGCAACCCATTTCTGGCGGATATAGAGTTTGCCAAACAAGAAGTCGTGCGGTATAAAGCAAAAGATGGATTGGAAATAGAAGGGATTCTCATCCGGCCATTACATGAAGAAAGTGGAAAAAAATATCCGTTGATCACGATCGTGCATGGTGGTCCTGAAGCGCACTTCAACAATGGATGGCTGACCGGCTATAGCAATCCGGGACAAACAGGTGCAGCAGAAGGATATGCTTCGTTTTATCCAAATTATCGTGGCTCTACAGGTCGTGGTGTAGATTTTACCCTATCCAGCCAGGGTGATCCTGCCGGTAAGGAGTTTGATGATGTGGTCGATGGTGTAGATTATCTCATCGCCAGTGGACTTGTGGATGCCGCTAAAGTCGGTGTCACCGGTGGATCTTATGGAGGCTATGCGACAGGTTGGTTGTCTACACGCTATTCAGATCGGTTTGCTGCAGGCGTGATGTTTGTAGGCATCAGTAATAATGTCTCCAAGTGGGGCACCACGGATATCCCCAATGAAGAATATCTCGTGCATGCGCGTAAATGGGTGTATGAGGATTATGACTTCTTTCTGAAGCGCAGCCCCATCTACTATGCGGATCAATGCAAGACGCCATTGCTGATCATGCATGGAAAGGATGACCCGCGCGTGCATCCGGGACAGTCTATGGAACTCTATCGTCATATCAAGAGCAGGACGACAACACCTGTAGAGCTTGTCTTCTATCCGGGTGAAGGTCATGGCAATGCCAATTCAACAGCACGCTATGATTACAATCTGCGGTTGATGGGGTGGTTTGATAAGTACCTGAAGGGGGTGGGCAAGTCGTGATGCGGGCTTATGGGCTTATGGGCTTGTGGGGTTATGGGGTTATAGGCTTATGGGTTGATGGGTTGACTTGTGCTGAGCGGAGCCGAAGCATGGGTTGATTATGGAAATACCTCCAACATCCCGGGGTTTCGTAAGTGTGAAGTTTCGCAGAAACAAACTACTGAAGAACACAGGGATCGTTTATCGGCGCAGCCGAAACAAACGAGGGCAAAACATTTGGGTTGATGGCTTATAGGCTTATAGGCTTATGAGTTGATAGGTTGATAGGTTGATGTCGAAGTGTAGCGTAGATCTCGTACGGTACGAAGCCGCAAAGCGGAATGTTAATTGACTGATATCTGCTGTAGCAGCGTGTGCTTTGAGGCTTAGTGTTTAGAAAGATTAGGTTTTGGCCCGAACGGGCCATAAGTTTAGAAAGTTTAGAGACACAGCCATTTCGAAAAGGTAATTATCTAAAGACAGTATAGTGTACCGCTAAACTTTTTAATCAGTGGAGAAGTTAATAACCTAAAGGTATATTGCATCTGGTGTCTGGTGTCTGGCATCTGGCATCCCGCCGCAAATGCTACACATTTGGCGGGATCTTCGCTTAACCTAATTCCATTTTAGTTCACCCTCTTTTAGTGTTCGTATCTCTCAATTTACCCTTTGCCGAGAGCACATGTTCATTTCCCCATTCGCACATGGCCTGCATCAAAGGTTGTAGTGTCCTTCCTTTTTCACTCAAAGAATATTCAACCCGTGGTGGCGCTTCATTAAATTGTTTTCGAATGAC
The DNA here is from genome assembly GCA_034439675.1 of Saprospiraceae bacterium. Lineage (GTDB taxonomy): Bacteria > Bacteroidota > Bacteroidia > Chitinophagales > Saprospiraceae > Opimibacter. The sequence continues at coordinate 6,816 of JAWXAW010000018.1, forward strand.
CAATCCATTGGCTTCCAGGTCTCTCAATTGTTCAGTTAATATTTTTCGGCTTATGCCGGTAATGATAGCGTCTAACTGACCAAAACGTTTACTTCCATTTGATAAAGTGTAAATTAAAATTGGCTTCCATCTTCCTCCTATCACACTGAGCGTGGCAGTAACAGGGCATTGATATATTGTTGTTTTTGGCATGTCAGTTACATGTATGTTCCTACTTTTTTCAATTTTAGTTACTTTAAGTAACTCTTATTAGTATCTTTACAAAACTAATAAAAATTAATTAATCAAATAAAAATTAAATTATGATCGTCATCACAGGAGCAACCGGTAACATCGGTTCTAAAACAGTAGCTAATTTATTAGCAAAAGGAAAACAAGTAAAAGTCATTGGTCGTAACGATGAAAAGCTGGAAAGTCTAAAAAACCTTGGAGCCATCATTGAAAAAGGTGATTTACATGATGCTGCTTTTTTGAGTCATGCATTTAAAGGAGCAGAAGCGGTGTTACTTATTATTCCTCCAAACTTACAATCGGATAACATTGGAAAATATCAAGATGAAGTAGGTGAAGCGCAAATAACCGCTATTAAAGATGCGGGGGTTAAAAATGTGCTATTTATATCATCACAAGGCGCTCAGGATATTGAAAATACCGGAATCGTTGCAGGTTTGGGCAGGCAGGAATTACGCTTAAATAAATTGCCGGAAGAGGTAAACGTCATAAGCGTAAGGGCTTCTTACTTTATGGAGAATTTGTTTAACCAAATTGGGGTTATAAAAGGGATGGGTATGATGGGTTCACCTGTAAAATCTGATCTAAGCATGGGTATGATTGCCACCCAAGATATTGCAGAATATGCTGCCAATAAACTTGCAACGCTTAATTTCAAAGGCAAATCGTTTGTAGATCTATTAGGCGACAGACATTATAATCACAATGAGATTGCATCCATTGTGGGTAAAGCAATTAATAAACCTGGATTGCCCTATATTGAATTTCCATATGAAGATAATAAAAAAGCATTGATGGAATATGGAATTTCAGAAAGCGTTGCCGACTCATATAATGGAATGTATAAAGGAATAAATGATGGATTCTTTTCTGTTTCTAAGCGAACTGAAGAGTCAACAACTTCAACATCATTAGAGCATTTTGCTGAAAATGTTTTTAAATATGCTATAAACTAAAAAACGAAAAGGGATTCAGCAGGTACCTGCTGAACTCTTCTATAATAATTTAATTCAGGAAACAATATGATTACAACTATAATCGGAACTGGCAGCGTGGGCAATGCATTCGCCCAAGGTTGAAGAACAAAAGTATTTCCTTTTTTTCCCACGCTCATCAGAAAATTAAGAAAATCAATATGCATAACACTGATTTTGAGCAAACGCTAAGCTATTATGACATCAACCAAGATGCAGAAACCTCTTTAGACCACAAACTAAAACCAATCTCTGAACAGATAAATTTTGAATCAATGTCAGTTTCTTTGACACACCTGGGATTTGATATTGACTTGTGTAAAGAATTAAGCGAACACCAGCTACATCAAAAATTGCTCAACGATTCCTATTTTTCACAAAATTACTTTCATTTTGATATTAGCATTCCATTATTAGAAGCAGGGAAACGACTGCTCTTTGCGGTGATGGATAGCGAAGATAATTTCAACAAACAAAAGGTAGTAACGGGCGGATATGTCATGGGGACAACATCAATTGGAGTATATAAAAGCCATATTTACGGACTAAAAAACGGGCGTTACGCTATGATTGCCTTGATTGATGAGAACAAGAACTCACAACTTGATTTTGACAGTCAAGGAAATCCAATTGAGAAGTATGCAACTTTTAGCGACTTTAAACCGAAATCAATGGAAGATGTTACCTTTAAAAATACTTCAACCTATTTTGACATAGACAATGCCAAACGTCTTGTAGAATGGAAATAAGAATGCCAGCCACCAATCGAGTAGGTGCTCCGCCTGTTGATATTAGCACCACCGGTCCTACCAGATCTGCACTCCTGCCCATCAAGAACATCTCTCCCCCAGATGAATGACACAAAAAAGACATCCAATGAAAAAATATCTTTTTACCTTCTTATGCTTTGTGTTCTTTGTTTCCAATAGCTTTGCATTGCATTTTTATGTCTCCCCTACAGCCACAGGAAAGGGCAATGGCAGTTTTGGAAACCCCTGGCAATTACAGCAGGCCCTAAATTCTCCGGTAGCCATTACTAACCCGATGGATACGATTTGGATATGGGTGAGGGCTGGAACCTATACGAATACGTTTGATACGCAAACTTCATTTAGCTGCTTTACAAATGGCTCAGCAAATGCCCCTGTCATTTTCAGAAATTACGACAACGAAAGAGTAACGATTGATGGACAATTGTCTTACACCTTGGTTTTTATCCTTGGCAATTGCAGTCATACATGGTTTTGGGGAATAGAATTTGTGAATACGGACACCTTCGACCGCGACCATTCAAATATCAACAGATTGGGAAATGTATATTGTACGGCAGCGCATATTAAATTCATTAACCTGATTGTTCATGATATGGGCAGCGGACTGGATTCATGGAAAACGGCAAGTAATACGGAGACATATGGTTGTATCATTTATAACATTGGAAACAATCTCCTCAATGGCGCAAATTGGGAAGGCCATGGTCATGGCATGTATTTACAAAATGATACGATCGGTATAAAAAAGATTCACAACAATATTGTTTTTAGCACCTATGGGTATGGTATGAAGGTGTGGCAAACTACGAATACCGATGCGCTTGGAAATTTCGATATTCAAAGAAATATTGTTTTTAATGGAGGGGCTGCCTCCGAAAACCTGGGCGGAGTCGGCAACAATTACAGAACGCATAATTTCTTTGTTGTTTCGAATGGTATAAATAACCCAATACGCCATGTGCTCTTTAAGCACAATTACACGTATGCCGGGTTAAATACGCCACGACCTCCAGTCAATGCATTCGGGCTGAATTATGGGGTAGATAACATGACTTTAGATAGCAACTATTTTACTTGCCAGACTCGTCTGGGCTTCAATAACACGCCTGTGTTTAACGCATCCGTTACCGGAAACAAAATAATGGCAGGCATACCTGTCGCTTACGGATATTATCTTTGGGGCTTTACGGATATAGATTATCCTCAAAACACGTATTTACCTACACAACCCACTTCCGGTTTGGAATACATTGTGTTCCCGAATAAATACGAACAAGGTCGCGCTCACATTGCCATTTATAATTGGGAGCGTGCTCCAACGGTGCAAATAAATATAGCAAACTCAGGATTGCAAGCAGGGGATATTTATGAATTAGTCAATGTGATGGATTATTACAATGACATCATAACCGACACAGTAAACACAACCGGAATGATAAGCGTGCCAATGGATGGACATACGTTTGCCCCTGTTATTGGGTCTACTAAATTGCCTGTGTCCCAATTCCCTCTATTCGGAGCATTTGTGATTCGCAAAGTTGGTCGTGCTGTTGTAACCAATATTGCTGAAATTCAAATCAATCATTCGCTGAATATATTTCCCAATCCGTCCAGTGGCATCTGTAATGCAAATTTCTCTATAACGCATCCAGGGAATTACAAACTTTTAGTAACGGATATTTCAGGAAAATCAATCGTACTCCAAAACACAATTTATTTTAATCAGGGCAAGCAGGAAGTTCAAATAGATATGAAAGACTTTGGGGGCGGTGTTTATATGCTTCAAATAAGCGGTGAGCTAGTATCAATGAATGGCCTACTAATGCTTAAGAATTGAACTAAATTAACCCTTCTCCAATTCGTAGACGGCTAATCATGTACGCCAAATCGAGTCCGCCCCACAAGGTATTACTACCGGGTACGCCACTCACCCTTCGTCTCTTTCCACGCTCAATTTGTAAACGCCCAGGATAGGCAATGCTGAGCGTTCGCGAGCTACGCCGCTGCCCTTCAAAAAAATCATCCTCTGATTAGGTTTTTTTTTACGTTCCCGGCGGTTTATCCAGTTAACGAGCATCTTAGATGAAATGATCCAGCAATGATTTATCTCTGCGCCGATTGAATCAATGAAGGGTAGGCTTAGTGCCAAGAATAAGATTTTGAACTTTTGATTCGACTCGCTTTGCCTAGCCCGCATCCCGCTCAACACAGGTAGCCCATGCATCTTTTACCTCGACCTGCTTTGCGCAGTCTCGTGCTATACATCAACTTATTCAGGGCAAGCCTTGCGACTTACTAATACGCTGGGATGAGATGCCCGTGTAGAAGGGACTTTCACTCTTTGGAAACTCTTTCGTTAAAGAACTATAATGACCATCCAAGGCATACACATGCGCTATACAAATATTTTTTATTTGAGGGCTTACCTGCAAACGAAAAATTTCGTGCCTACAAATCCCAATTAAAAAACATCGTGTAGCCCAGAACCGTTGTGCCTCATGCTTGGACAACCAACTAATTTGAACCTTAATGCAAAAAATGAAGTTGTACATTTGCACCTTAAACTTTTAAACAAAATACAATGAATAAGAATGGAGCCATTATCATCGTTGAAGATGACACTGATGACCAAGAGACGTTTAGTGAAGCATTTAAAGAACTCAATTATAAAAATAAAATTATATTTTTTAATGACGGACAAGAAGCTCTTTCTTATTTGACCTCAAAAACCACAGAGCCTTTCATTGTTTTTTCAGACATTAATATGCCAAAGTTAAATGGCATAGAGCTACGAAAGCAAATTCATGAAAACGAGGACATACGAATAAAAACCATCCCTTACTTATTTTTTACAACCAGCTCTAGACAAGAAGCTGTTATTGATGCTTACTCAAAATCTATTCAAGGATTTTTTGTCAAACCTTCGAGTTTTCAAGATTTAAAAAGTTTATTGAAGATAATAGTTGAGTATTGGCAAAAGTGTGAATCTCCAAATTATACTAAGTAATTGGAATATTGAAAAAGATAATTTATTGCTGAATTCTATTGCCCGTTTAAGGTATACTAATATGGCGCATCTTCGGGGTGAGCCTGGCACGAAAGAACAACACGGTTAACTGATGCACCACTTCACTCAAAAATAGACTTTAAGAGACAATTATTTGGCTCTCGTACTACATACAGCAGGTGGTGTTTTGAAATTCATATCCCGAAGTGTTCGGGAGCTGTTGGACTGTTGAGCTACTTTGAGTCCAACCAAGACAAGCGACCTGAAACATATGACGGGCTCATCGTGATCAATGAAAAGGGCAAAGTGACTTGGAAGGAAACCATAGGTGGAATCCATGGCCAAAATACTTTTGGATGAAAATAATCTCACGTTGTTTATACAGGCCACATCGACTGGTTCAGGCAATCTTACTGAACAGAGCAAAGGCGAATCGGATATATTAATAGTTCGTTTAAAAGAATAACGGTGGTGAAATAAAGAAAGGCTTATGAGCTTATGGGCTTTTAAGGTTTTGAGGTTATGAGGATATTTCGGATCGACAGGTTTGGTGTTTAGGAACCGGGTATGTGGGCTATTTGCTCCGTTGCCCCCCTCCGCCTTTTTTCCATGTATAAAAAGGCATCCGGAAACCAAATTCCCAGCCTATAGGCGCTATATAGTCTAAACCTCTGGCGGATACGCTTCCTGTGAGGAGAATCCGCTTGAAAACAGTATGTTCCACTGAAGCACGAATCAACCAGTAGACTGGTTCTGCCGTTTGATTCACCGCAGGATCATGCTGTTCAATGTAGGTGCCCAATCCTGCCTGAGCACGTAACCCGATGCCTTTCCATTGAAAATCATCCGGTCCGGATAAATATTCCATGGCGATGAATCCATTTACGCTCTCCCCGATATTCATCCTGAGCGTTGGGGCATAGAGTACTCTTACAACCTGTTGAATACTTCCGACATCAAATCGGTACGACCCGGAAAGCACGCTTCGCCACATTTTCCCGGGTTGATATACGGAAGGTTGTTCATTGGATGTACTATAGGTACCTGCATCGGTGATGCTGACACCAAATGCAAAAGCTTCATTCGGTGGCGGTACAAAAAACTGCACGGTATTGGATTGGCATCCCTGGATATCCACCAAATATACCGTGTGTATGCCTACGCCGAGCCCCAATAAAAAGAAATTGTTTTGACTAACCGTAAACGAGAACAAACCGTCAATATACACAGCGTAAGGAAGTTGCCCAGGTGTTATCACTTCTACAAAAGCAGATCCATCCATCGCACCTGGACTGGATGGAGGGAATATTTCTACGACCTCAATTTCTGGTAGAGGTGGCTGGTTGATCGTTACCGTAAAGGATTCTGAACAACCCGGACCTGCGGCCGGATCTGACACTTCAACGAAATATTCTCCAGGTACTGTTGTTACATAATCCGATAAACGTATCAACCCCGGTTCAATATCAAATTCACCAGCTCCAAAAGGATGTTCCACCAACATGGACAAACTATTCTGACTGGGGCTAAGCGCAATAAATTCAATATCACCATCTCCTTCGCAAGTTGGTTGTATCACTTCTATATCCTCAATATAATCTGCAGGCAGTCCCTCCAAAATGATAGTTGCCTCATAGGTGCAACCCAAATTGAGATCAGTAATGGTCACCGAGTACCCTCCGGGAGGAATATTTTGAATCGTAGGCCCTGTATCCCCATTGCTCCATTCATAATCATACTCACCAGGCCCAGTAACGATGACGGTTATTGTTCCATCTTCCAGCCCACAAGATGCAGGTGTACTTTCAAAATCCACTTCAATATCACATGGCACTTCATCCACTATAATGGTCACTATAGCAGTGCTTGTATTTCCACACGCATCGGTGACCGTATAGACAAAGGAGGCCTCCCCGCTAAATCCTATATCCGCGATAAAGGTAAAATCACCATTCGGCATAAAGGATACTGTGCCTCCATCCTCATTGTCCACCTGGGTCATTTGAATATTTAATCCTTCATCATTCTCCAGGGCATTTTCTTCCAAAGGTTGTGATCCTTCGGCCGTATAAAAATCATCCAATAAATCAATTGGAGGTGTAATATCTGTTATAGTCGCACTAACCGTTTCTGAACACAAAGGTCCTATCGACTGATCCGTAACGGTGATGGTGTAGAATCCGGGCACTACCGACATAAATGAGGAAAGATTGTAAACTCCAGAGCCCACTGTAAACGTATTCATTCCTCCTGGTCCTATTACTTCAATTACCAACGGACCTGCACCTGGTGTAGTGACTGTAAATCTGATATTACCTCCACCAATACACGTTCCCGGTGTGGTGCTGAGGATGTTAATGTATTCAGCGATGTCCTCTCCGATGGAAACAGAAAAGGCTTCCGTACATGCACCATCATCTGTAACCGTGACAGCATATGTACCCGGGCCAACCCCTTGCAGCTTATTGCCCGTCTGTTGATTGGACCACAGGTACGTATACTCTCCCGGTGGGCTCACGGTAATGATTGCTGATCCATTGGCCACTCCGCAATCTGCATTGACAGTGGTGAAGGTCGCTGTAAAGCCGCCGCCAGTTTGTCCTACAGTCACTGAGCCTGTAGTTGAACATGATGTTCCGGTAATCGTAACGGTCACCGCGTATACACCGGGTCCGACATTAGTAATTTGCATACCCGTGGAGCCGTTGGACCACAGGTAAGTGTATGAGCCTGGTGGCGTAACATTCACTACTGCAGATCCATTATTCAATCCACATCCAGACGGTGTAGAATTAAAAGAAAGGCTGAATGTAGGTGGCAACTGTTCGATAGTAGTGCTTACTATTTTTGAACATTGGGTACCTGCTATTGAAACCGTCAAGGTATATGCTCCTGCTAATACACCAGATAACTGGCTACCAGTTTGCCCATTTGACCATGCATAATCATAATTGCCCGGTGGAGTTACTGTAGCAGTAGCTGTGCCGTTATTTAATCCGCATCCTGCAGGTGTGGTGGTTACGCTTACAGTAAAAGTAGCTGGTATTTCTTCTACAGTTGTGGTTGCTACTTTCAAACAATTGGTTCCGGGGATCGTTACCGTCACCGTATATGTTCCGGCATTCACACCTGACAACTGGCTGCCGGTTTGACCATTTGACCATTGATAATTAAACTCACCTGGAGGTGTTAGAATTGCTGTTGCCGTTCCGTCGGATCCACCACATGATGAAGGTGTTGTGGTGAAGGATATATCTGAAGGAAATGGAGTGGATTGTACATTGATGCTGCCTTGCTGAGTACAATCCTCCCCTTGTAAAGTGACTGTTACTGTATAATTCCCTGGAACAAGACCTGCAATCTGAAAGCCTGATTGTCCATTTGACCACATATAAGTATAAACTCCCGGTGGATTAACTGTGGCCATTGCGGTTCCATCAGTCAGTCCGCAACCTGCCGGGGTGGCGGTCAAAGAAACTACAAATGAAGCTGGCGTTTCGGTTATCGTAACACTGGCCTCTTCTGAACATGAGGTTCCTGCAATAGAAACCGTAACCGTATATGATCCTTCTGCCAATCCTGATGCTAGTGGACCTGTTTGTCCATTCGACCAAATGAAATCATATGAACCCGGAAGATCAACAATTGCATTGGCGGTGCCATTTGATAATCCACATCCGGACATCGTCGATGAAATGGAAATCGAAAAAGAAGCGGATATGTCACCCACCAATACATTTGCTACATACGTACACGTAGTGCCAGGCTTTGATACGGTCACACTGTATGATCCCGCAGCCAAAGCTGATATACTCGATCCACTCTGCCCATTGGACCATGCATATGTATATTGATCTGGGGGATTAACTATAATAGTTGCAGTGCCATCAGATCCACCGCAGGTGGATGGGGTTGTATTAAAAGATACTGATGGTTCAAATGGTGCTGTCCCAATTTGAGCTGAAAGCAATTTTTCACATGTGCCTCCTGCACTAATCGTAACAGCATAATTTCCCGCAGGAAGATTAAATTGATTTTGTGTAGTAGCCCCATTCGACCAGAGATAAGTATAGGTCCCCGATGGTGACGGTGTGACGGTAACAGAACCATTTGGTTGATCACAATCTGTATCCTGGGCTGAAATGGTAGCATTAAAACTCTGATTATTATTAGTGACAGGAGCTTGGACAACCTGAGTACAAGTTGTACCAGCCCTGGTAACCGTCACTGAATAATTTCCGGCAGGTATGCTATTGAGTTCTTGACTCACTGCACCGTTTGACCATTGATACGAATAGGACCCCGGGGGAATGACATTAAGTATAATACCACCGTTCGAAAGCCCGCAGGTACTGCTAGTAGATATGACTGAGGCAGTAAATGCACAATCGATAGTATCAACCTCTTCCTTATCATCAATTAAAAAATAGACAAGGGTGCCCGCTGCTACTGCACCACCGATCACGGGTATCCATGGAAAGTTATTTAGACCTGTATTCGCATAATGATAACCGGGTTTCATTCGTTCATCGGTCAATTCAATTTTATCCCAGGGTGGCATTAACGTGCTTGTGGTACTCGTTGATCCAGCCGCATTTTTGTTTCCGTTCAGGACTTTGGCCTCGATGCTAACATTTATAAATGTATTCCAGAAAACATCTATTCCGCTCTCCAGTTTTTCCTTTTCTTCTTTGGACAAACTTTCTACCTCCGTATCGCTATTGTCTTCAAATTGCTTGATTACCTTTTCGCGGAATTGTTCTTTTTGAAAATGCCTCCCTGTGATCCGGGCAGTATAAATCCAAAAGGTTTGTTGAATGATGGCTTCTCTTTCTTTTTGCGGTTCACCACTGAAAGGAGTATTAACATCGCCCGCATGCTTCAGGTCATCATATGCTTTGGTAATCCTGTTTGCTGCTTCGACCAGTACAGGTGCAAAGGGCTTTGGATGCGCCCCTGGTTTAATCGTTCCTTCGAAAGGGATATTTGTTTTTGGCCAGGTCGTCATGATGGCTTGTGACGCATTGGTGGGCAATGGCGTATAGCCTGATGTTTGGACAAGACCTGGAATATCCTCGGGTTTAAATGCCGGCACTGCCGGTGTGGTCAGGATATTGGTGCCTCCTCTTGGGACATCTATTCCAGGTTGAATGACCGGAATCCAATCTGTAACGAGTGGCATGGGGTTGCCTTCCGGGACTGGATGGGCATACACATTTGCGCAATAACCCTCAACATGAAGATAGCTGGTTCCCGGAGGCACTGATGTACCTGGTATGGTGGCTACATAAGGTTGGTATTTTCCATCAGAAGGGATATAGCAAGTTTGTGTATTGATCCTGACCGTTGATCCCGTGGTATTTGTAATACTGAGATTGGCAATATGCCCCGTAGTTTGTCCAGTTCCGGTAGCAGTTATTTTTAGCGATTGGGCTTGTGCTTCGATGTATAGAGGTGGAAGCAACAGAAGGATGACAATAGCAATCATCTTTTCTATAATCACCTTCGGTATGTGGTATTGATTTCTCATAGGATAGGGTTTAAAGGGGAAAGATAAAAGGTTGTCTCAAATTAATTGTCCTGTGATGACCATGATACTGCGCCGGAAAATTACGATGTCCGTGTACCTGGAGTATATCTGTTAATGTGCTATTCATGCATATCCATAGTATCCAATCATATGCATGCTGACGCTAGGAATAGAACCAGGACGAGGGGAAAGAAATTGAAAAATACAAAAAAAATTATTATTGCATAATTATGGAGTCCGTGCGCTTAACCCCCTTTGCCCCCTAAATGGGGTACCTACGCGAAAGATTTATCTCAGGGCCTACATGCTGAAATAGCGGCCGCAGGCCGCTGTAAAAAGACAAAGTTGAGCTTAAGTTGACTTAAGTGGTTGCTGAGTTGCAGCACGAGGATAAGCGAAAGGAGGTCGAAGTATTCACATACATCGAATCAAAAAAATCTTGCATCAGGTAATAACCTATGCAGACGTTTTTAACGTCAGGTAGGAATCTCATTCGTCGCTCCATACTCCAACTGACCCCCTGCCACCTAAAAGGGGGACCAGAATGATTGTCTTATAGCTAAAAAACAATGTTGAGCTTAAGGTGACTTAAGTGGTTGCTGAGCTGTCGCATTAAGATGCGCGGATGGAGGTCGAAGCACTCGCGTATGTTAAAGCACCCAAAGTTGAGCTTAAGTTGACTTAAGATCGCGTACGTTAAATCAAAAAAATCTGGCATCAGGTAGCAATCTGTGCAGACGTTTTCAACGTCAGGTAAGAATTAGTACTGTAATTGTATATTTCGGACCATTCCAGTCCAGTCTGTTCAAAAAATTGAAATACCTTCCCCCCACCAATCCATATTTCAAAACTGTGAAAATCCATTTTCATGAAAAGCTTCCTCACGCTCTCATTCACGCTTTGTATCATCTGTACCATCCAGAGTCAGCAAATGCCTGATAGCATAACCATTGTAAAAAAACAAGTGTCCCGCTTTTACTACCATGGCCAAAAGTTGAAACCAAATCAGATGGTAACACTCATGAAGCCCAACAAGGAGGCTTATAAGGAAATGCTCGTGGCGAAGCGTAAACATGGAACTGCCGGATTTTTCGGATTTGCCGGCGGCTTTATCATTGGCTGGCAGTTCTTTTCGACCATCCAGGAAAAATCTGCCCCATGGGAAGTTACCGCGATTGGTGCAGCATCACTCATAGCCTCCATTCCCTTTACAAGTAGCTACTCCCGGCATGCCTTGAAAGCTGCTAAGCTATACAACGGCAAGTTGAAGGATACCAGTCTTGAATATGAGAAATTGGAATTTGGGATTGCGGGGAGTGGGATGGGATTACGGTTTAATTTTTAAATTTTTGACAGTGGGCTTCAGGGATTTAATTCAGCTATTTCCCCCCAGCCCAAAACAAGTCATCATCTTTTCAATCATTTCACCTTACATTTACGTCTAACCCTCATTAATTGAACCGACTCTAAGAACCATTTTAAATCTACCCTCACATACCATCTGCTTTTCATCATAGCATGCATCACCTTATCAACAGCCTGTAAAAAAGATTGCAATTCAAATCCCCTCGATGGGTGCTGTAATACACCCGCCATCAATGCCACGGTGGGCAATGGTCATGTCTATGTACCCAATGTGTTTACGCCCAATGGAGATGGTATCAATGATGTGCTTATAGTATCTGGTGATCAAAACATCAAATTTATCCGCAGTTTTCGCATCAGCGACAAAGAAGGCACAACGGTCTTTTATTTTGAAGATGGTTCACCCAATGACCCTGATAATTTATGGGATGGTACGGTCAATAACCAATATAAAAATCGCGTGTACTCCATTGTCATGGAGGTCGAAGCACTTGACGGTACCACCGCCACCCTGGAAGGAAAGGTTTGCAATTATCGTTGCCTGGACACGGGAGAGGAAGATCCGATCTCCGGGGCAGGATGCCAGTTTCCAACACAGGTCGAAGATGGGGTTAATAATCCAAGCATACCTTCATTCGAAGCTGCAGGTTGTTTTGAATAGATCGCCCAAGATGCTTAAGGCATGCATCAACTGGTTCGACCTTTCCTCTCTACCTCACCAGCGTCACATCCCCTTTGACTATTACCTCCTGCCCATCAGCCGATCTCAGCCGCCCGAGGTACGTAAAGACCGCCGGATTGAGCTGCTGGCCATTGAAAGTACCATCCCATCCATGAAAGGAGGCCAAATCAATTTCATTGGCGACATACACCATCGTACCCCAACGGTCAAAGATCATCAACTCCTCTATCCACACTTCATCACCACTAACGGAGATCAGCCAGGTATCATTGAAGCCATCATTGTTAGGCGAAAAGGTATTGGGGATGTAGATATGATCTTGCAGGGACGCATACAGGTTTAGCACCACACTTAAGGTATACACACACCCATCGATGTCTGTGATGCTGACTGTAATCATTGTATCCGTAAGTGTGCCCAACCATGACGATGGACATGTAGTGCACTGAAATAATCCCGGAGGCTGCCACGCATAGACAAGGCCTGGTTCATGAATATCACCTTCTACCTGCACCACGATACTGTCGCCTACCGGAATCAGATAGTGATCCTCCAGCGAGAATGACAAGAGCTCACTAGCCACCACCTCAAACGTATCGGAAGCCATGCATTGATGAGCATCTGTGACATGAACGAAGTATGTGCCTTCGGGTAATTGGGAAACCAATGTATCTCCCGCGAGCTCCTCCCATTGGATAACCAGGGGCGGCGCACCTGTCGGATCAATTAGTATAGAACCAAACTCAATACAACTCCATGCCACCTCACCTGCAATGACCGGCGCAACATAATGCGTGATATACACATCGAGAACCGTATCACAAAGCGTCACCGGGTCGGTATGTGTAAAAGTATGCTGCCCTTCTTCCAATAACCATTCTCCATCATACAACAGCGTGTCACCGGGACAAATACTCTCCTGAATTATCTGCAGCACAGGTAGGCATTTATGTTCTACAAGGAATGCAATTGTGATTTGCCCGCATATGGTGTCTTCCAGTGATTGCTCATAATACAATACAGCCACTCCAAAAGGCATTTGCATAGTATCGATGATGACATTGTATGCCGAAGCTAGGTTAGGCATGAAGCAGTATAATCAAATTTGCGTAAATCATTTTTAAAATGCATCTGCGTTATCTGCGTTCCAAAAAATGCTTAGGAGGTTAGGAGCTCAGAAGATTAGACATTGTGCAGTACTATCAAATTAGCGCTAATCATTTTTAAAGTGCATCTGCGTTCATCCTCGTAGTGAGCGTAGCCGAACTATGTGTTCCCAAAAATGACATCAATATGAGGGGATCGCCTATTATCTTATTCCACCCACATGCCAAAACATCGACACACACACATCATCCGCCTGCACAACCATCAACTGATAAATACCTGACGGCAACGATGGTAATACAACATTCACTACCTCCTGCGATAGTGTATAAGATGCCGGAATACTTCTGCCTGCCATATCTGAGATGTTCAAAGATTGAATGTCAGGCGTAGAAAGAAAACGAATATTCAGTTGATCATCATTTAAAATCGTCTGGCAAGATTTGATCGTGCTTGTTATTTCTTTCGCAGCGGTGATCACCCCTTCACCCTCCCTGATCCTATACTTCTGATCGCCATTCAGATTTTGAATTTCTTCTACAACGCCTGATGGCCATTTGATAATTATTTTATCAACGACCACTTGATCCGCCAATCCAAAATGAATCCACCTTCCATTGTCAGCGGCCCAACCACTATTGCCAATCACCTGATCATACTGGATACCGGCAGCAGTATACACTTCTATCTTCGCTCCGATCGCATCATGATTTGATTCGACCCCTTCCAGATGAAAGCTGATAAAATGTTTTACATCGCTGGTTGTATTCTGAAATAGTTGAACACCTGGTGCTCCGCTATTGGCCAGCAGTATATCAAGCCGACCGTCATCATTCAGGTCTGCAGCCACTGTAGCATAACCAGCATAGGGACTTTCACACGGATCTCCTTCAGAAGCGATTTCAAATCCTGTGCCGGTGTTGCGATACAACACATTGTCATACGGCGAAAAATAATAGTCATTGACTACATAGATGTCCGGCAATCGGTCATTATCAAAATCACCCCATACATTGCCCCATCCCATGCCCGGATCATTGACGCCTAATGCTTCGCCTACATTTTCAAAAGTACCATCCCCCCTATTTTGATACAACACATTGTCATAAAGGTTGGTGATATAAAGGTCCATATACCCATCGAGGTTGAAATCACCTACATCCGCACCCATTCCGAAGCCCGCATAGTTGACATTGGCATCCGCTGAAATGTTTGTAAACGTTGCATCACCCATATTTTCAAAAAGGATGTACGGCACCTGTGCATCATGCGTCAGGTAGAGATCATCATCCCCATCGAGATCAAAATCAAAAAAAACTGAACCCATCGCCACCGCCTGATCACCAGCACCACTGGCCTGTGTATGATCGGTGAAGTACCCGCCGCCATTATTAATATAGAGCTTATTGGGATTATTAACATTCCCCAGGTAAAGATCAAGCCAGCCATCACGATTGATGTCTGCAAATAAAACAGATGAGGCCGGAAATGGATTGTAGATGCCCCGTAGGGCTCCTTCCTCTACAAACGTACCATCACCCTGGTTAATGTACAGGAGATCCAATTCGTCCCGGTTGCCCACATACAGATCTGCATCGCCATCATTGTCGATATCAGCCCAACTACTCACTTTGCTGGTACCAGCATAGTTAACACCGGCCTGGGTTGAAACTTCTTCAAATAAAAAGTTGCCAAGATTCCGGTATAGCCGGTTAGGTCCACCATTGAGGGCAGATACATACAGGTCTTCGCGACCGTCGCCATCATAATCACCGAGGGCCAGGCCATTGTTGAGGTGGCTCCCTCCGAGTCCGGCAAAGTTGGTTTTGTCGGTAAACGATATATTTGCCTGACCAAAGGCTACGGTCAGTATCATGAGATGCAAGAACAGTAGTATATGTTTTTTCATACCGTACATTTGTCGAATAAAGTTAACACGAAGATTGTGAAAATAGTCATATTCCTTTACTGGATCCTGATCAACTGCACATCAGAAATTATTTAAAAAATCCTGATTGGTAGTATCAGGATCTAAAATAATTCTAAAAAGCCCATATCTTAATATGATCAAACACATAAATTATATCTTCAACCCCGCTAACCGGATTGTATTTTCACCTAGCTCACTCTAACTCATGTCGTACAAACCCATTTTAGTCCCTATTTTCTGCCTGCTGGTCATTGGCGTGATCGATGCACAAGCTCTAAAAATCAAGCCTGTTCAAGGCACTTCGCCGCAGACCCAAAACGCAGCCGTTGTTTCCAGTAGAATCACTGCTCCCTTAACTGCGTCTATTGACCACGCCATTGTCGGTGACAAATGGGCTGTCTCCGTCAGAAATATTTCCAGCAGGAAGCATTACACAGACAAGGTGATGCAGATCAAGGAAGAAAAAGCAGCACTTAAACGAAGTTCGATGCTCCCTGTTCCTGCCACCGAAAAGGGAGGTCGCGCCGTAAATCCTGTCATCGGTGTCGACTTTGAAGCCAACTGGTCGACCGAGAGTACCCCACCGGATAATTCAATGGCAATATCCAATGGTGGATTTATCATCACGGCCAATAATGATGGCATTGAATATTATAACGGCTCCGGGACCTTCCTGTATTTTGATTTCTGGAGTGACTTTTTCAATGACAACTCTCTCACCGCTTCGATCTACGATCCAAAAGTGATCTATGACAGCGGCGCAGATCGTTTTGTTCTGGTACTCTTGCACGGATCCAATGCTAATACCTCAAAGGTGCTGGTGTCTTTTTCAAAAAGCAATAATCCCCAGGACGGCTGGTGGACCTATACGCTCACCGGCAATCCACTCAATAATAATTGCTGGTTTGATTATCCGGCCCTCGGCGTTTCAAACAACGAAATCTATATCACCGGAAATCTCTTTGCCGGCAATTCATTCAATCAATCCGTCATATATCAGATTCCAAAAGCAGCCGGCTACGCAGGTCAGAGCCTTGACTGGCAATACTGGTCAGGCCTGACCTCCACCGCCTTTGACGCTTTCTCCATAGTACCCGCTTCGTTTGGGCATCAAGGAAATTATGGCCCCGGTATATACTTCGTCAGCAATGAATCCTCTGGTGATAATAAAATCATCCTTTGGGATCTTACGGATGATATAAGCGGTGCACCCGCACTGAATAGTTTTGCCATTAGTACGTCAGCCTATAGCCCCGCCGCCAATGCATTTCAGGCAGGTACGTCTGATCAACTGGACAATGGTGATTGCCGTATTCAAAGTGCCTTTTATCTCAATGGTATTCTCCATTTTGTTTTTCATTCAGACATTGGTGAAGGCTGGAATGGCATCAACTATAATCGCATGTATGTAAGTGATCTTGAAATCGCATCTGATATGCTTGGCTTGCAGGGAAGTTATGACTACGCTTATCCGGCTGTTGCTTCCTTTTCAAAGACTGCAAATAATCCTACCGTGATGATTGCTTTTCTCAGAAGTTCTGAAGACACCTATCCGCAAGTAAGAGTGGTCAATTGTGATCAGGATTTCACCTGGTCACCATCCGCATTGGTCAAAGAAGGAGAAAACTTCGTTGATTTTTTAAGCGATAACGTGGAACGCTGGGGCGACTACACGGGTATATCACGCAGACACAATAGCGCTGATCCCAGGATCTGGCTTGCGGGGTGCTATGGTTCAGATATCAGTAGTCAGAATGCCTTTAATACATATAAAACCTGGGTCGCTGAAGTCTCCGGTGGCACGGTGGTAGGTATAGATGAAACGATAGTTGGAAAAGATATTCGTGTGTTCCCAAACCCTGTGTATGATCTTCTTCAGGTTACGTTTACCACGACTGAACGCGAACCGATTCATATCGAATTATTTGATGCAGATGGCCGGCTTGTCAGATTGCTCTATCGCGATTCACCTAAGACCGGCGAAAATAAACTGACCTTCAACAAAGGTATGCTGGCTCAAGGCACCTACATACTTTCTATCCGTTCAAACACCCAAATTCTCTACAATGAAAAACTGGTTATTCTCGATTAATACCATCCTGATATTTTCTTCCATCCTCACCTGTAATGGTATGCCAAAGAATAGTGCGGATACCAAATCATCAACGCCACAGGACTCCAGTGTGACTGCGATGGATAGTATTATGGCTGATTCCATTGTACATTTGGCTGACTCACTTTCTAAAGAAGAGAAGTATTCTAATCACGAGGGAGGTGGCAACGAAGCACCAAAACATGATGCACCAAATCAGGCTAAAATAGATAGCATTAAAGCTGCTAAGGCGAAGAAGAAAAAGGGATAATACTCGAAAATTCCCAATGGGTCCTTTGGCTTGTCAGATGATATTCTTATCAATTTTTTCTTTTGGTCTCTGGGCTGTTAGATGATCCCTTCTTCGAAAATTTACCTCGATCCCTGAGTGCGTTAGTTAGCCCTTTCGGCTAAATTTATCTTCGGTCCCTGAGCTTATTAAATGATACTTTCTTCGAAAATCTTCTTCGGTCCCTGAGCTTATTAGAAGATATTTTAGCGAAAATTCTATTCGGTCCCTGAGCTTGTCGAAGGGCACAATGAGAAGAACTCTTCTCTCGCTGCCACTTCGCATAGCGAAGTGGGCAGCGAGGAGGGGGTGCCTTTTCCTTCCCTTCGACAAGCTC